>NZ_JBNIEW010000001.1:0-466902 GCF_050106715.1 Acetobacter sp. AAB5 | reverse complement strand
AGCGCCACCGGTTACCAGAAAACGAGCCATACTCTCTTTTCGCTCCGTGCAATGTAAAAAGTCATACCCGGTTATCTTGCTGATACGTCGGGGGAAGAGTTTGCTTCATTCGCCTTTCAGAACGGCTTAAGCAAACGGTCAAGATAATCCAGTTCCTGCTGTGGGCGGGTGCGGTCTGAATCACGCCGCCGCAGTTCCTGCTCAATTTCTCTGGCGCGCTGGCGTGCCACGTTATCTGGAATGTGGGTAGAATCATCTTCGGTCTGATCCTTGCCTTCACCCAGTTTACGGCCCAGCGGATCGCGCTTGCCGCCCTGTTTATCTTCTTCCTCCTGATTTTCTGAGGAATCAGAGGGTGAGCCAGAACCATTCTGGCCATCGGATGCACTGCCAGAACCAGAAGATCCATCAGACGGGCTGCCCAGAGCGGGCAAAAAGCTGGGGATACTGTTTTTACCGTTACCCTTAACGGCATCCTGCATTTGCTGGCGTGTTTTGCGCAGGGCTTCCAGTGCTTTTTCTTCAGCATTGGCGGCGGCGGCATCATCCCCATCGGCCAGCGCCTTGCGGGCATCCTGCATGCTTTTGCGGGCCTCATCAAAAGCACCGGGGGTTTTGCCTGTCAGATCCTTAAATTCGTCTTTCAACTCATCCAGCGCGTGTTCCAACGCATGCTGCGTGGCACGCTCATTACGGCGGGCTGCTGCTTGTGCCTCTGCTTTTGCCGGGTCAGGCATAACCGGTGTTTCGGGCTGCGAGGGCGGAGGTGGGGGCGCAGGCTGCGCCCCTTCTGAACCCGGAGGCATGGGCAGGCCCAAACGGCGCAACAGTTCGGATGTGGGCATGTTGGCGTAATCGGCCTCACCATCACCATCGTCTGCCAGATCACTTTGTTTCTGGGCCTGCGCTTTTAGGTTTTCATCAAGGCGAGATTGCGCATGGTCCAACAAGGCGGTTTGTTTGCTGGCCAGATCATGTAGGGCGGCAGCCTGTTCGCGCATTTTTTGTTGCGCCATCATCTGCTGCGCCAAATTTGCCATATCCTGTGGTGTGGCATTGCGCATGCGCTCGGTGGCGTTTTCCATATCCTGCAAACGCTTCAGCGCTTCATCTGCATGACCATTGGAGGCATCGGACTGAAGCTGGCGCATCAGGCGGGAAAAGGCCTGATTCCCCGCACTGGTAAAACCCGGAAGATCAGGAATAACCGTGTGATCTTTCATGGCCTGATTGGCCAGTGCCTGCATTTTGCGGCTGATGGCGCTTTGCAGGGTTTTGAGTCTTTCTTCCAGTTCCTGCTGGGCTTGTTGTCCTTGCTGCCCGTTTTCGTGCATGTGCTGGAGCTGCTGCGCTACGGCGGCTTGGGCTGCGCGCACATCAATGGATGCCTGAGCACTGGCATCATCCCCTGTGCGGCGGTCTTCTATATCCAGAGCCAGATCCCACAGCAGGTTTGTGGCGCCAGCGCGGGCGGTGGCCGTGTCTGTCAGGTTGTTATCCAGCATGGCCACCACGCTGCTGAGCGCCAGCAACATACCGGTATGCTCGCGCACGGGGCCGGGTGCATCGGCCAGTGCTTCCAGATCTAGTGCGGCATCTTGCCGGCTTTCCTGCCCCAAAGCGAAGCGTTTACGCACATCCAACAGCGCGCGGGCAATGGGGGAATGGAAAACACGTGCGCCCATACGGAACGTGGCGGGGGCACTTTTGCCCTCATGCCCGCTTACGGAGGAGGCAATCACACGGCCGGTTACAGTTTCTCCTGCCCACGGATCTTCCGACAGATCGGGGCTAATGGCACCTTTTACAGATTTGGGATGCCCAACAAGAGGAAGGGGAATGGTGAGTGTACGTTCTGATCCGTGTTTGGCGTGGGCCAGATGCAGTTCTACCTTAAGGGATGCCAGCCCATAAGCATGGCTGGCCTCATACGGCAGAAGTGTGCGCCATTCTTCTTTGCGGGGAGAGCCGGGGTTGGGCCCCCATTTCACGCCGGGGTCTGCATCTGGCAGCACGGTTACGGGCCATTGGGCTAATGTTCGGCCGCGGCCTGTAAGGCGTACGGTGCCAGAATGCTCCAGCACCACATCCAGCTTCCAGCTATGAGCATCCAATTTGTGGCGTGTGGCATCATGCAGCACCATGCCACCCTGTTCCCGCAAGGTGGGGTGTGAGGCCAGACCCGTGACAATGGCAGTAAGATGGGCCCCTTGCGGCGTTTGGGGAGGAGTTTTGATATTGCCCAAAAAAACAGGGGCATCTGGCGCGTATGTAGGTGGGGTTATCCATGCCTCTACACGCGGGAAGGGGACATCAGGATCATCCCGCCCCGGAATAAACCCGGCAAGGATGCGCCCCGGCGCGGAGGAACCCGCAAGCCCGGCTGTGCCAGCAAGGGCTACAACCAATACCCATGCCCCAATCTGCTGCGTGCGGCCTTGTGGCCAAAGGCGCGGCCAACCCACCCGCAGCCTGCCAAGTGATGCCAGAATACGCTGTTGATGCGCCTGCCATAAGGTGGTGGAACTTTGCGAGGATGTGCCTGCAGGGTGGTCTGTTAGCGTAGCGAGGGGGCGGTTGTGTAGGCCGGATGCCTGTTCAATGCGCCGGTCAACCTCGCTTGGGGTGGGGGGCGCAAGGTTTTCAATATCCTTGTGCAGTCGCCAGCCGCATAGGCTCAGCCACCCGGCCACCAGCAGCAGCCGGATGCCATCTGGTAGATGCTGAGGGATGCGTAGCAAAGAGGCTACGCAGTAAACGCCCAGCAGGGCAAAAGTGGGCTGAAGCGCAGGCCACAGCCGTTCTATCCGCAAAACAATGGCGGCATGGCGGCGTGCGGTGGCAAGGCGCTCCGCCAGCGCTCCATCCTCAGCGGTGGAGGCGGTCAGGGATTGGTGCAGACCGCCTTGGTTCATGTGGCTTTGGCAAGGTGGGAGGGCACAGTTTCATCCTGCCACAGTTCTTCAACACTCTGCCTTTGGCGTATCACCTGCCATTGGCCATCTTCAACCAGAACTTCTGCAGCAAGCGGGCGGCTGTTGTAAGTGGAACTCATAACCGCACCATACGCGCCTGTATCCAGCAGGGCTATACGTGCATTGCGGGCCAGCGGGGGCAAAAGCCTATCCCGCGCAAATGTATCTCCACTTTCACACACAGGGCCGACCACATGGGCCAAGGAAACGGGTTGGCTGAACGCCTGCGGTGCAAGTGGTAAAATGCCATGCCACGCATCATACATGCTGGGGCGCAGCAGTTCGTTCATGGCCGTATCCAGCACAAGGAAAGGCACATCCATGCCTTGTTCCTTGCGCAAGATCACGCTGCTTAGCAGCACACCAGCCGGGCCAATGGGCCAACGCCCCGGCTCAATTGCCAGCTTTACGCCCAGATCGCCCAGTTCCGCCTTAATGGCGCCAGCTAGCGCTTCGGGCTGACCTTCGGTTTCATTGCGGTAGCAAATGCCAAGGCCACCGCCACAATCCACTACGCTTACGGCATTGCCAGCGGCGCGCACGGTACGCACCAGTTCCGCCACGCGGGCATAGGCTGCACGATAAGGGGTGGTGGTTAAAATCTGGCTGCCAATATGGGTGGCAAAACCAACAGGCCGCACACCGGAGAGGGTGAATGCATGAGCATAAAGTGCTGCGGCATCCTGAAATGGAATGCCAAATTTATTGGCAGCCAACCCGGTTGTAATTTTGGCGTGGGTTTTGGCATCCACATCCGGGTTTACGCGCAGGGTAATGGTGGCCTGCTTGCCCAGCTTGGTGGCAATGGCTGAAATAGCTTTCAGCTCTTCTGCACTTTCTACGTTAATCTGGCCAATGCCGTGGCTAATGGCCTGTTCCAGTTCGGCATCTGTTTTGCCAACGCCGGAAAACACAATGCGGCTTGCTGGAATACCGGCCTTTATGGCGCGTGCCAGTTCACCACCGCTTACAATATCCGCCCCAAAACCTTCCTGGCCGATCAGGGTAAGAATGGCCAGATGATCATTGGCTTTCACGGCATAGTGGATGGAAACATCCAGCCCGGCATCCCGCATGGCTGCGTGCATCCGGCGCATACGCATGCGCAGCGTGCCCGCCCCTAATACCCAACAGGGTGTGCCAACAGAATCAGCTATGGCGTTTAGGGCCACGCCTTCCAGCATCAGCCCACAGGTAGGGCTAACCGTAAGCTGCGGGTGTGTTTGTAACAGTTCTGCCAGTGTTGGGTCGGCATCGGTATAAACAGGTGTTTCGGCCATGAGGCGTAAAGGCTCTGATTGCAAAAAAGGAGCAGGATGCCACACCAAGAAAATCTTGGCATGGCAGGTTATGCAGTGTGGTGCGCTATGAAACCCATATAGTGCGCACTGTGGTCTTATTCATCCGGCGGATACATACGCGGGTAAGAAATTTTGTTTTGCGGGCCGGGCTGATGCGGCGTGCCTTTTTTGCCGCATGCCGCCAGAGGCAGAAACAGGATAGTAGCCAGCGCAAGGCCAAAAATCAGGCGGTAGTTCATGGTTTTACTGCCCTGCTGTGGTGGGTTCTGCGCCCAGAGCTTTCAGCCAGCGCTGAGCCTGCGCGCTTACGTTGCCGGATGCGGTGCCACCTTCGCTGGTGCGAGATGCAATGGAGGCATCTACGCTGAGAACCGAATAGATATCATCCGTAATGCCGGGTTCTTCTGCCTGCATTTCCTGCAATGTCAGATCTGCCAGCCCCACGCCTTTTTCCTCGGCTTTGGCAACCAGGCGGCCTGTTACGTGGTGTGCGGTGCGGAATGGCACTTTCAGCACGCGCACCAACCAGTCTGCAATATCTGTGGCGGTGGAATAGCCAGAACCTGCCAGTGCACGCATTTGGGCGGTGTTGGCTGTCATGTCCCGCACCATACCATCGCATGCGGCAAGAGAGAGGGCAGCGGCATCCGTGGCTTCAAACACGGGTTCCTTATCTTCCTGCATATCCTTGGCGTAGGCCAGCGGCAGGCCTTTCATAACCGTTAGCAGGCTGACAAGGCTGCCGGTGATGCGGCCAGTTTTGGCGCGCACCAGTTCCGCGGCATCTGGGTTACGCTTTTGCGGCATGATGGAAGAGCCGGTGGTGAACGCATCTGAAAGGCGGATGAAAGAGAAAGGTGAGGAGCACCAGATGACAATTTCTTCCGCCATGCGTGAAAGATGCATGGCCATGATGGACAGCGCAGAAAGATATTCCAGCGCAAAATCACGGTCAGATACAGAATCCAGAGAATTGGCGGTGGGGCGGTCAAAATGCAGCAGTTCGGCGGTCATCTTCCGGTCAATGGGGAAGGATGTACCAGCCAGCGCGGCCGAACCCAGCGGGCATTCGTTCAGGCGCTTGCGTGTGTCTGCCAGACGGCCCCGGTCACGCGCCAGCATTTCCACATACGCCATCAAATGGTGGCCGAATGTTACAGGCTGTGCTGTTTGCAGGTGGGTAAAGCCCGGCATGGGGGTGGCGGCATGTTCCTCCGCCCGGCGGGCGAGGGAGCGCATAAGGGCGGCAACCTGTTGGTCCAGCCCATCAATGGCATCCCGCACCCATAGGCGAAAATCTGTTGCAACCTGATCATTGCGAGAGCGGGCAGTATGCAGGCGCTTACCGGCCTCACCAATACGGTCAGACAGGCGGGCTTCGATATTCATGTGAATATCTTCCAGCGCTTCGGAAAAGGGAAAGTTGCCAGCAGCAATTTCCTGCCCGATTTCTGTTAGCCCCTTGCGGATTGTGGCTTCATCATCCTTGGAGATAATGCCAACATGCGCCAACATGGCCGCATGGGCGAGGGAGCCAGCAATATCCTGCTTCCACATAACCTTATCAAAGCCGATGGAGGCATTGATGGCCTGCATGATCTCAGAAGGGCCACCGGCAAACCGCCCGCCCCACTGGACATTGGCGTTTTTCTGGTTTTCCGTTTCCGTGCTGTTCTGGCTGTTCAGAGACATTTTAGGCCCTAATTCCGTCCTGCTGCGTAAGATGTGCTCAGGCGTTGGCTTATACTGCCGCGGCGCGGATGCAAAGATGCCACAGTAATGTTGCGCGCCCTAGGGCGCAAATGCCGGTTTTGGCAAAGAGCGTGGCAGGGCCGATCCTGCGGCGGGGCTGTTCTGTGCGTTGCAGTGCGGGAAAGGGCTGTGCCCAGCGGCATTTCTCTGCTTAAAAGCAAGTGAAATTCAGGGAGTTCATGAACATGACAACACCACACAAGCTTACAACCTTTGCCGTGATCGACCCCGGCCCGAATGTGCTTTTGGAAGTTATTCGCGCAGAAAGCCCGGTTGTGGCTGTTGAGCGTCTGGAAAGCAAAATGCGCGGCCCGGAATATGTGGCAGCCCGTAGCTACGATGTTGGCGGCGAAGAATCGCTGGATGGCGCAGATCCGGCCTATCTGGTGTACGAGCTGGATGATAGCGGGCTGGATGCAGAAGGCCTGACGGGGGAAGATGCAGGGCAGGTGCGCGCGCAGGCTGATCTGGCTGCGGTTGTGGTATCTTCCGCCAAATAAGTTTTCAAACCCGAACAAAAGTGTTCTGCGGCATGGCGGAAAGGGCAGGCAATGCGTGCCGATCTTTCCGCCATGCCGTGCGATGCAGGAGGTGGAAAGGCATGTCTGTGGACCAGGTGCTGATGGCAGAAAGTTTTGTGGTGCATGGCCGGGATGAAGGTGGCCCCTTTGTGCTGGTAAGTGACCATGCAGGCCGTGCCATTCCGCCTGAATTGGGTGATCTGGGGTTAAGTGCGCAGGAACGTGCGCGCCATATTGGCTGGGATATCGGCATAGATGGCGTAGGCCGTAAACTGGCTGACCTGCTGCCTGCTGTGTTGATTGAGCAGGTGTATTCCCGCTTGGTGATTGACTGTAACCGCGCCCCCGGCCACCCAACCTCTATCGTGCAGGTAAGTGATGGCACAACAGTGCCGCGCAACCAGAATATCTCTGCGCAGGATCGGGCATGGCGGGAGCAGACAATTCTGCATCCTTATCACGCCCGTATCCGGCAGGAACTGGATGCTCATGTTGCCGCAGGCCGCCAGACGGTGGTTGTGGCGCTACACAGTTTTACGCCATTCATGCACGGCAAACAGCGCCCATGGCATGCCGGACTTTTGCACAATCATGATTCCCGGTTGGCCCGTATTATGATTGTGCTTTTGCAGCAGGATGGCTTGGTGGTGGGGGATAATGAACCCTACGCCCTAACAGATACATCGGATTACACCATTCCCCAACATGGTGAACGGCGTGAGCTACCACATATTGAAATTGAAATTCGGCAGGATTTGATTGCTGATGATGCCGGGCAGACCGAATGGGCCAATCGTCTGGCCCGCTTGCTGCCACAGGCATGGCGCCAGTTTTGTGAACAGTATGGAGAAAACGCATGACCGCCACAGATACAGCCAAGCCGCAGATTATTACGGGCAAGGCAAAGCTGGCGGGTGTTTTGGGTTGGCCCGTAGCGCATTCGCGTTCTCCGGTTCTGCACAATTACTGGCTGCGGCGTTATGAGGTAGATGGTGCCTATGTGCCGCTGCCGGTTGAGCCAGATGCGTTTGTGGCAGCCGTTCTGGGCTTACAGGCTGCGGGCTTTCGGGGCGCAAATGTAACCATTCCACACAAGGAAGCTGCCTTCAAAATTGCCGATGTGCTGGACCATTCCGCCCAGCGTGCAGGTGCAGTGAATACACTTGTGTTTGAAGATGACGGCAAAATTCACGGTTACTCAACCGATGGCGCAGGTTTTGTGGCCAGCATGGAATCTGCTGGGTTTAATCCGCCTGAACAGGCACAGGCTCTGCTGTTGGGCGCTGGCGGTGCTGCGCGGTCTGTTGCTGCTGCGTTACAGGATTGTGGCCTACGTGTTGCCGTGACCAATCGTACCCAAGGGCGGGCAGAAGAACTGGCAAAAGCCCTGCCGGGGCTGGACGTGGTGCCGTGGAATATGTGGGAAGACCGCCTTGGCGCGTATAGTTTGCTGGTAAATACCACCTCTTTGGGGATGGAAGGCGGCCCGGATGCTGCGTTTCGTCCTTCTCTGGCACATGCGGCCAAGGCACTGGTGGTGGCAGATATCGTTTATGTACCACGCGTAACGCCTTTGTTGGCAGAGGCACACTCTGCTGGCCTGCGCACTTTGGGCGGGCTTGGTATGTTGCTGCATCAGGCGCGGTTGGGTTTTCAGAAATGGTATGGCGTAAACCCGGAAGTGGATGCGGCAACGGAAGCTTTTGTGCAGGAAAGTTTCTAAGGGCTACGGTAAGGGCATGAAAATTCTGGGCCTTACCGGTGGTATGGGCATGGGCAAAAGTACTGTAGCCACGTTGTTGCGGCATGCAGGCTTGCCGGTGTTTGATGCAGATGCTGAAGTACGCCACTTGCAGGCGGATCATGGGGCCGCCTTGCCAGCTATCGCCCAACTGGTGCCGCATGCTGTGCAGAACGGGCATTTGGATAGAGCCGTATTGCGGCAAGCCGTTATAAAAGAACCGGCACTGCTCAAAAAACTGGAACAGATTATTCACCCCATGGTGCGGGCTGCACGGACAAAGTTTTTGCGTGCGCAGCGTTTGCGTGGGGCGCGCTGTGTGGTGCTGGATATTCCACTGCTTTATGAAACAGGCGCTCAGCGGGAATGCGATGATGTTTTGGTGGTGTCCGCCCCACATTGGGTACAAGCGCGCCGTGTGGCCAAAAGGCGCGGGATGCCTCCAGCCGAGGCTTGCAAATTGATTGCTCGGCAAATGCCAGATGCCCAACGCGTGCGCCAAGCGGGCAAGGTTATTCGCACCGGCGGCAGTATGCGAGAAACAGAACGGCAAGTGCGCCAGTTCATCAGGAGCCTGAGGGCATGAAAAGATCCATTCTGTTTGATACAGAAACCACAGGGCTGGACCCGGCAACGGGGGACCGGGTGATTGAAATTGCAGCCCTTGAACTGGTAGGAGACCTGCCAACAGGGCGAACTTTTCATAAGCTTATAGACCCGGAGCGCGATGTGCCGGAGGAGGCTTCCCGCGTGCATGGCTTTACGCGGGCAGATCTGGAAGGCAAACCCAAATTTGCTGAAGTGGCGGATGACTTCCTGGCCTTTGTAGGGGATGACCCGCTTATTGCGCACAATGCCCGGTTTGACTTTGGGTTTATGAATGCGGAACTCAAACGCGCAGGCAAAAAAACGCTGGGTTTGGACCGCATGGTGGATACGCTGGATATGGCGCGTGAGCGCTTTCCCGGCATGCCCAACAGTTTGGATGCCTTGTGCCGCCGTTTTGGCGTAGATCTTTCTGCCCGAACGACCCATAACGCGCTGCTGGACTGCAAACTGCTGGCCGATGTGTATGTGGAGCTTATGGGGGGCCGCCAGCACGGTCTTGGGCTGATGGCGGAAGATGGGCAACTGCCTTCTGTAATGTATGAAGGCCCGGTGAACCGTAAGGTTGTGCGTGTGCAGCCAACACCGCAAGAACTGGCCGCACATGCGGCTTTTGTTGCGGGCCTGAAAGAGCCGATTTGGGAACACTGACCGCACATTGAAACCGTGTAATGAAATCTTGCGAAAAGGGCTTTGCAGGGGCGGGTGGGTATGCCATCCTTGATTCTACAAAACGTGACAAAACGTACAAAAATGTTTTGTCAGCCGTTTCCACCGCTTTTTACGCAACGGAAAAGGTAAGTTGTTTCAATGAATTCGGGGAGCCCTTTGATGCGTTCTGCATCCCGCCATTTTGCTGCTGCCTTGGCGCTGTGCGGAGCATGGTTCATGCCTGCGGGCGCAGAAACCATGCTTGGCCCGGTTACAGCAACAGTTACATTTAATACGCGTTCGGCGGATCTGGGTGTAGGATATACATGGGGCCGGGGTGTGCTGACATATGGCGGCCGCCAGTATCCGTTTGAAATCAAGGGTGCTTCCGCTATTGCTGTTGGGTATTCCTCTGGCCACAGCGTAGGCAAGGTGTACAACCTTCAGCGTATTGAAGACTTTGAAGGCACATTCTGGGCACTTTCGGGCGAGGCCACAGTGGGCCGTGGCATTGGCGGCCTGCTGATGGAAAATAATGATGGCGTGCGCATTCGGTTGGATGAATGCCGTTCTGGGGGCCGTATTGCGGCATCACCCTCGCGTTTGACAATTCATTTGCTGGATAAAACAGGCACACCGGTTACAACAGCGCCGGTTGCCCAGAACTCAGCCCACTAAATACAAGTACACCCACGCCTGATGGCTTAATGTGTCAGCAGGCGTGTGGTGGTTTGTAGAATTGTTTTTTCATCAAATAAGCGTAGGGCACGTTTTAGCCCGGCAACGCCCATGCGCTGGCATAAAGCTGGGTTTTGCACCAGCGTTGTAAGGGCTTCTGCCAGTTCTGCCGTGGTGCCGGGGGGCACAAGTAGCCCTGTTTCATGCGGCACAACCTGCTCGCGCGAGCCCCTAATATTGGTGGCCACAACTGGCAATCCGCACAACATGGCTTCAATAATAGACATAGGCAGGCCCTCAAAATGGCTGGGCAGCACAAAAATATCTGCTGCGGCCAATAAAGCCGGAATATCTGCCCGATAACCAAGGCATTTTAGCCGCGGGCCAAGCGCTGCCCGCGCTTGAGCAAGGTATTCATCCATATTGGCGCCGTGGTCCGATGCCAGTCTTTCCCCCACAATCCATAATTCTGCATCTGGCACTCGCTTCATGGCGGCCAGGAGTTCTGGATACCCTTTGTGGCGCACAAGGCGAGAGACAACAATAATTACGGGCGTTTGCGCGGATGTGCCAAGTTCTGCCCGGATACGGGTTCTGGCTTGCGCATCTGGGTGAAACTGGGCTGGGTCTCGCCCATTCCCAATTGCAACGGGGTGGGGGTGAATATGCAGGCGTTTGGCATCCTGCGCTTCTTCACGGCTGACGGTCAGATAAACATCAGTCATGCGCCCGCACAGAACTTCCAGCACCAATGCCAACCCGCGCCGCAGGCGAGAGCCGGGTTGGTTGAATAAAAAACCGTGGCACGTATAGGCAATGCGCGGCACGCCACACAACTTGGCTGCCGCCCGCGCCAGAATGCCACTAATAGGCATATGCGCATGCACCAAATCCGGCTTTTCTTTTTTTATAAGACGAACAAGTGCCCAAAAGGCCCGAAGTTGCGCGGGCACAGAAAATGAACGGGCAAAGGGCAGCGTTTCAACCCGAAACCCCTCGCTTCTGGGATGTTGAAGCAAAGGACCATCCGCACAAACGCCTATCACTTCATGCCCTTCTGCCCGTAATTCTCGCATAAGAGGCAGTAGAAAATGGGTGAGTGAAAAATCGACGTTTGTGATTTCCAGAATCTTCACGTCAGCCCATTACGCGTTTTTGAGGGAGAGCGACCAACGGATAGGTGGCTTGCTTGGGGCCTGCGGCACCGGAGGCGGTGGTAGCAGTGTGTTTTCCAAGCCATTGGCATCAAGGTCCGAAGGTTCTGCCAGTAAACCGGTTCCCACCTCTGGCACTTCTGGAGTGTGATCTATGGGGGGGGCAGCCTCGGCAGGTAAAGCGGCTTCTTCTGCGGGGTGCGTATCCAAAGGATCGTGTGCTTCTTCCGCAGGCTGTTCTGCTACAGCCGGAGTGAGCACAAATTGCCGTGTAGGCTGGTGCTGTCCTTGCCCCAGATAAATGCTTTCTTCTATTTCAATATCAGCGTCAGACCAGAAGAACCATGTTTCTTCCGGCGTGTGTAGCAAGTAGCCATCTTCTTCCTGCTCAATGCTCACATCAGGGTGCAAGTGGAAGCGGATGCAAAGTGGCACCGGAATGCTGACATCTTCCAGTTTTTCTATGCCCTGTAGAACCGTTCCGTCTTTATCCAGATAAATCTTGCGAGAATACAGGCCACCGCCTTGGGGCTTGTAGCCATCATGCGTCATGCTCAGGCAATGCACACCGTCTTGCACAGACATTTGGCGTGTGACCTGTGGTTTTTGCGAGATACCGCCATTGGCATCAAACCGCATGGGGGTAAGGTCTGCCAGTTCCAGAACAGAATGTGCAGCCGGGTAGCGCAAGGCTTCTGCCCAACCACGTTGGATGCTGCTGCCGCAATTGACAATTAACCGTTGCCTGCCGGATGAAAATTCAAAGGACAACATGCCCGCATGCGCGCTGCTATCATAACCCGCAGGGGCAGCCGTGGCGGCATCGGCAATCAGCAAGGCACGCCCATTGTTCAGGCGGGCAAAGCCAGATTCTGGCAGGCCAGCCGCCACAACACGCGTGCGGGATGCGCGGCTTAGCACGTGTTCAATAAATTGTGGGTTTTGTTCACTGCTGCCATTAAAGAGGGCCAGCCCGCCATCACCATGCCGCATGGCCCGCAAGGCTGGGGCGCTGCGGTTGGCGGCATCTAGTACGCTGGTGGGTAAGGGCACGCGGGCAACCTGTAAAATATACAGCATTTCCGCCAGTTCGCGCACGCACTGCAACAGGTCTTCCGGACAGCGGGTAATGTGGCCGCCATCGGGCAAAATCTGCTGGCTGATGGTGGCGTCAATCAAGCGCAGATAACGTGTAAGAAATTCTGGATAATCAGGTAGGGAAACCGCAACAGCCAACAGCCCTTTAAGGGCCGTAAGGGCGCGCCAGCCTGTGGTTTCCTCTGGCATCAGCGCCATTATGGAGCGTGCTTCCATAATCAGCGACGCCATAAGCTGCTGGCGGAAGGAATCATCTGCCGAGGCCGCAAAAAATTCGTAACACCCAAGCCAAGCCGCCAAGCGGGCGCCGGTTATGGATGGGTCTGAAATAGGGCGTTCTGCTGGGGTTTGCTCCATCCACTGGGCAACCAATGTGCGGGCCTTGATGCGGGCAGATTCTGCCCCCAGCTCGCGCAGATCCTGCAACCACGTAAAGCCCTGCAACCAGCGGCGATAGGCTTCTGGCCATTGGGGGTTATCCCATTCCCCATCAATCAGAGGGCGTTGGGTGCCTTCAAAAAGTGTCTGGTTGCGAACAAGCTGTTCACCCCCAGCAGCGTTTCCAGACCACAGATCCCGCAAAGCAACGGCAGGGGCTGCCGGCACGCGGGCAAACCCTCCCAACGGGTTGCGCATGGCATAGGCAAGGCGGGCTCCGCGGGTCCAGCGACGCAGGGGCATTGGAAGTTTAGAACTCCATCAAGGCAGGTGCAGAAAATAAGGTGTGATCGGTTTATGGCAGAATATTCATGTGAAGAATGATTTATTTGCCGGATGTGGCTTTATTTTGGCTTGGCAACATGTGTGCGCAATGCAGCAATGGCGGCTGCATAATCTTTTTTGCCATATACGGCGCTGCCAGCAATAAGCACATCTGCGCCAGCATCTATGGCCAGAGGAGCGGTTGAGGCATCTATGCCGCCATCTACCGCCAGCCGGATATCACGCCCGCTTTGGGTGATCATTTCCCGAATACGCCGAATTTTGGGAAGCTGGCTGGACAGGAACTTCTGCCCACCAAAGCCGGGGTTAACAGTCATAACCAGAACAATATCCACCAGATCCAGCACTTCACTAATGGCTTCTGGCGGTGTTGCGGGGCACAGCACAATGCCCGGCTTGGCCCCTAAATCCCGAATACGCTGTAAGGAGCGGTGAGTATGCGGCCCGGCTTCAATGTGGATCAGAATCTGGTCTGCCCCGGCTTGTGCAAAAGCTTCCAGATACGGATCTACCGGTGCAATCATCAGGTGCACATCAAAGGGTAGGTCAGAACAGGGGCGGAGTGCCTTAACCACACCAGGCCCGAACGAAATGTTGGGCACAAAATGCCCATCCATGACATCCAGATGCACCCAATCCGCCCCAGCTTGCTTGAGTGCTGAAACTTCTTCTCCCAACCGGGTAAAATCGGCAGCGAGAACACTTGGAGCGATAAGGGGGTAAGATACAGGGCGCATACCCTGTTTATCGGCAATCCTACGCCCGTGCGCAACAGTATGTTTGGTATTTTTTCAAACAGTTTTGCAAATGTTATGCGCGGGTAAAGCGGGCGGCAAAAAATCCATCCATGCTGCCTTTGTCCGCCCACATTCCGGGGTGGGTGCGCAGCCATCCCTCAGGTGTTCTGGCTTCTGGCAGAAAGGCGAGTTCTTCAGGTGTAAACGGGTCTGGCACCAGCCCCATGGCTTCTGCTGCACGGGCACGGTCTGGCCCTTCTTCCTGCTGCAAGGAGCATACGGCGTACACCAGGCGGCCACCGGGGCGAAGCATGTTTTTGGCAGCTTCCAGCAAACGATCCTGCCCAGCCGTTAGCGTTGTGAGATCACGCGGGCGCTTCACCCACAAAACATCTGGGTGGCGGCGTGCTGTACCCGTGGCAGAGCAGGGGGCGTCCAGCAAAATGGCATCAAGGGGGGTATCGGGCTGCCATGTGCCCGCATCTGCTTGCAGGGTGGTAACGTTGGTAAAGCCCAAGCGTGCCAGATTTTCCTTTAGCCGCGCCATACGGTTGGGGTTGTTCTCAATAGCAGAGACATGCGCGTCGGTTGCAGCAAGCTGCGCGGTTTTGCCGCCCGGTGCTGCACACAGGTCTGCCACCTTTTCGCCTGCTTGCACATTGAGCAAACGCGCAGGGAATGTAGCTGCCGCATCCTGCACCCAAAAAGCACCTTCCTCATACCCGGCCAGTTCAGCAACGCGGGTGCCAGCCGGATAACGCACAGATCCATTGGGTAGCACAATACCGCCTTCCGGCGCTGTGGCACCGGGGCGCATGGTAATATCCAGCGGGGCTTCGTGGCTGATGCCTTCAGCTATCGCGCGGGGCACACCACGGCCCAGCACGCTCCATGAACTCCATAGCCATGCAGGAATGTTCAGCCGCGCCTGATCCAGACCTTCCAACACGTTTTGCCCTTCTGCCGCCACCTTGCGCAGCACGGCGTTGGCCAACCCGGCAAATGGGGCCAGCTTACGCCGACGCAGGAGGGAAACGGTGGTGCCAACGGCAGCATGTGGAGGTGTTTCTAAAAACAGAAGTTGCGCGCAGCCAATCATAAGCGCCACGCGTACGGGTTCGGGTGGTTCTTTGCGTAAAAACGGTTCTAGCACAGTGCGCAGTGTGCCCAGATGGCGCAATGTGGCTGCGGCCAAGCGGTGCGCTGCGGCTCTGTCTCGTGGTTCGGCCTTATGGGCTTCGGCAGAGCGAGACAGGCTGTTTTCCAGCATACGCCGGTGTTCCACCACGCCGCACAGAATATCAAAGGCGATATCGCGCGTAGGATCAGGCTGCGGAGGGGCAGGGCGGCCTTTTCCACGCTTTGGGGAACGGGGGGCGCGTGCAGGTGTGTTCATAAGACTGTCAGAACCGTTCAGGAAAACAGAAAAGAAAAAAGCGCCTTAGCCAACAAGCAGGGCGCACTCTGCCGGAGCAGAAACAGGGCGTTGAAGCAGAAAGTGGCGGAGCACTTGCGGGTAAAGCTGGTGTTCCTGCCGCAAAACGCGTGCCCCAAGGGTATCTGCGGTATCATCCGGCAGAACAGGCACAGCAGCTTGGCCTAAAATAGGCCCTTCATCCATACCTTCTGTTACCAGATGCACGGTACACCCATGCACACGCACACCCGCTTGCAGCGCACGTTCATGCGTGTGCAGGCCGGGGAAGACGGGCAGCAGGCTGGGGTGGATGTTCAGCATACGGCCAGCCCATGCGCCGGTTAAAAACGGGGTCAGCAGGCGCATATAGCCAGCAAGGCAGATAGCCTGAGCGCCTGCTTCCGTTAAAGCAGCATGCACGGCGCGTTCATGCGCTTCACGGTCTTTACCAAAATCACGATGGTTGATGGCCAGCGTGCG
The DNA here is from genome assembly GCF_050106715.1 of Acetobacter sp. AAB5. Taxonomy (NCBI): domain Bacteria; kingdom Pseudomonadati; phylum Pseudomonadota; class Alphaproteobacteria; order Acetobacterales; family Acetobacteraceae; genus Acetobacter; species Acetobacter sp. AAB5. The sequence goes on along the minus strand of NZ_JBNIEW010000001.1, from coordinate 451,068 downwards.
TAGGCCTGCTTTTTTTGCCATTTCCAGCCCCGGTGCATCCGGATTGTTGCTTAAAACAAGGCAGATGCGGGCAGGAAAGGAAGGATCTTCACACGCACGGATCAAGGCCGTGGCATTGCTGCCCCGGCCACTGATCAAAATGGCAATGGGTGTTTTTTCAACGCTCATGCTGCGCGAAAATCCGGAGTGGCCTGCATTTTCAGATCAGGCTTGGCGGTGGGGGAGGCTGCTTTGGCAATATGCCCAATGCGCACAGCCGGTTCACCCATATCATGCAGGCGGGCCAGAACGGCATCGGGTTCTGGCGTAATCAGGATCATGCCGATACCGCAGTTGAACACGCGCAGCATTTCCTCTGTATCCACATTGCCGGTGCGGGCCAGCCATTTGAACACAGGTGCTACGGGCCATTCCTGATCAATCACCGCATCCAAGCCATCTGGCAGCACGCGGGGCAGATTGCCGGGCAGGCCGCCGCCGGTAATGTGGGCGGCACCATGCAGCAGGCCAGCTTTATGCAGCGCCAGAACCGGGCGCACATACAGGCGTGTAGGTTCTAAAAATGCTTCACCCAGATTTTTGCCCGGCGCAAAGGCTGCCGGGTCTGTCCAGGCCAGATGGGCATCTGCCACAATGCGCCGCACTAAGGAAAAGCCGTTGGAGTGTACGCCAGAAGAAGGCAGCGCAATAAGGGCATCACCTTCTGCAATGCCAGCGGGCAGGAGCGCGCCGCGTTCTGCCGCACCAACGGAAAAACCAGCCAGATCATAATGCCCATCGGCATACATACCGGGCATTTCTGCTGTTTCACCGCCTACAAGCGCGCAGCCAGACTGTTCACACCCGGTGGCAATGCCGCGCACAACCTTGGCCGCACTGTTAACAGACAGGCGGCCCGTGGCGAAGTAATCCAGAAAGAACAGGGGTTCCGCACCCTGCACAATCAGATCGTTCACGCACATGGCTACCAGATCAATCCCCACGGTTTCATGCAGGTCATTATCAATAGCCAGTGTCAGCTTGGTGCCTACGCCATCTGTGCAGGATACAAGCACGGGGTCTTTAAAGCCTGCGGCCTTTAGATCAAACAGTGCGCCAAATCCGCCAAGGCCCCCCATTGTGCCGGGGCGGTCTGTGGCTTTGGCCGCCGGGCGAATGGCGTCAACAAGGGCTTCGCCTGCTTCAATGTCCACGCCGGAATCACGGTAAGTGAGGCCGGAGGAAGGGGTGCTAGGTGAAGACGTCATGCGCGTGCTCTTGGTCCGAATGAGAATAAGGGTCGATGTGCGGGACAGGGTGGGTTAGGATTCCCGCTCGAGCACAGTCTTTACGGCAGGAGAAGCGGCGCGCAAAGCGGCATGACACGGATTGATGAAACAAAAAGCCCTTTAAACGCGCCTTCGGGCGGGCAAAAGCGCCAAAATGAGGCCACCGAGGCAGAACAAATTGCCTTGCCCTTTGCGCATCGCCCCCGATTCGGAAGGTCGGACTTTGTGGCAGCACCCTCTAATGCCGCAGCACGAGCATGGGTGCTGGATGCCGAGGCCGCTGCGCGTTGGCCAGAAGGCCGCATGGCCCTGTGGGGGGAAAGTGGTACGGGCAAAACGCACCTTCTTTCTATTTGGGCGGGCCGTTATGGCGCACCCATTATGGAAGGCAGCCGCCTGAACACGCATGAAGCCGCAATGCTGTTTGAAGATGGCGGGTTTCGGGCCGCTGCATTGGATAATGCCGATAAAGTGCCCAATGAGCGAGACCTTCTGCACCTTATCAATCTGGCGCGGGAACGGCGCGTGGCTTTGCTTATGGCGGCCCGCAGGCCGCCTGCGCGTTGGCCGGTTGTGCTGCCAGATCTGGCAAGCCGGCTACGGGCCACGGCTTCTGTGCCGTTAGGCCCGGCGGAGGAAGGGCTTTTACACCGCCTTTTGCTGCGGCTATTGGCTGAACGCCAGATTGTGGTGGGCGCACAGGTAACGGAGTGGCTGCTGCGCCGCCTGCCGCGCCGGGCAAGCGCCATGCGCGATTGTGTGGCCATGCTGGACCAAGCCGCATTAGAATCGGGGGGGCGTATTACACGCGCCTTGGCCGCCAATGTGCTGGAAAGCCTGCTGGCGCGCGAAGAATAATGAACATATGCGCTATAAGCCTGTTGTGATGTTTCAGTTTTATGACAATCATCACCAGATTGATGAGCTGAACTTTTCGCGCTGCCTACGTTTGCGTAAAGCTTTGCTTGCCCCAAGGCGGGAAACGGGGCGCATGATGCAGCACAAGGAAAGGAAGAAACGTGACGGCGCAGGATAAAAAAGAGCAGGCCCCTGTAAAAGCTCGTTCACCAGCCCGAAAAGCAGCGCCCAGAAAACCTTCTACCCGCCCACCTCGGCAGAGCAGAAAAACGGCAGAGCGGAAGATCACTCTGGAAATGCCGGAACGGTTTATCAACCGCGAACTGTCTTGGCTGGATTTCAACCAGCGCGTGGTGGAAGAGGCCGATAACGCCCGCAACCCCCTGCTGGAACGTCTGCGCTTTTTATCTATCAGCGCCAGCAATCTGGATGAATTCTATTCCGTGCGTGTGGCCGGGCTTGTGGGGCAGGTGCGTGAGGGGTTGACCAAACTTTCCCCCGATGGCCGCACCCCCGCCCAGCAGCTTGAGGCTGTGCGCGAACGCTGCGCCCGCCTCCTGCGTGAACAGCAGCGAATCTGGACAGAACTGCGCGGCCTGTTGGCAGAAGCCGGCGTAGAGCTGTGCGAACCTGACGCGCTGACAGAGGCTGACAAGGAACATCTGGCCAAAATCTTTATGGACAGGGTGTTTCCGGTTCTCACACCTCTTGCGGTGGACCCTGCGCATCCGCTGCCGTTTATCCCCAATATGGGTTTGGCGCTGGGTTTGCGCCTGCTTTACGCAGATACGGGCCTGTTCGCCATGAACGCTCTTATTCTGCTGCCTGCGCAGATAGAGCGTTTTATCCGCCTGCCATCTCCTACCCCGGCAGCAGATGCAACAACCCCGCCAAAGGTGCGCTTCTTCCGTCTGGAAGACCTGATTACCCTGTTTATTGATCGTCTGTTTGATGGTCTGGAAGTGGGTGAAAGCGGTGTGCTGCGCGTGGTGCGCGATACCGACGTGGAATTTGAAGATGAGGCGGAAGACCTTGTCCGCTCCTACGAAACGGCTCTAAAGCGCCGCCGCCGTGGGGTTGTTATCCATCTGGATATGGAAAAGCGGGTGCCGACGGAACTGGCAGAAGCCATTGCCTCGGATCTTGATTTGCCGCCCGATGAAATTGCCGTGCATTCCGGCATGATTGGCGTGGTGGATCTTAAGCAGATGATTGTGGATGACAGGCCAGACCTGTTGTTCCCGCCCTATACCCCGCGCTTTCCTGAGCGTATCCGGGATTTCAACGGTGATTGCTTTGCCGCTATCCGCGCCAAGGACTTGCTGGTGCATCACCCGTTTGAAAGTTTTGATGTGGTGGTGCAGTTCCTGCGGCAGGCAGCGCTGGACCCCAACGTGATTGCTATCAAGCAGACGCTGTATCGCACATCGCGCGATTCACCCATTGTAAAGGCGCTGATTGAGGCGGCGGAGTCCGGTAAATCCGTCACCGCCATGGTGGAATTGCGCGCTCGATTTGATGAGGAAGCCAATATTCGCCTTTCCCGCGCGCTGGAAGCTGCGGGTGTGCAGGTCGTGTTTGGCTTTGCGGATTTAAAAACCCACGCCAAGCTCAGCCTTGTGGTGCGGCGAGAAGGTGGGCTTGTGCGCTCTTACGCGCATTTTGGCACAGGCAACTACCACCCCATTACGGCCCGTATTTATACAGATCTTTCCTTCTTTACGTGTGATCCGGCATTGGCGCGGGATTCTGCGCGCCTGTTCAATTACGTTACAGGCTACGCCATGCCTGCGCAGATGGAGAAAATTGCCTTTTCCCCCATCACCATCCGCAGCACATTGAAGGAACTGATTCAGGAAGAAATTGATCACGTTAAAGCGGGTAAGCCCGGCAGCATCTGGTTGAAGATGAATGCGCTGGTGGACCCGGATCTGATTGATTGCCTGTACAAAGCCTCCTGCGCGGGGGTGAAGATTGTGGGTGTTGTGCGCGGCATTTGCTGCCTGCGGCCTGGAGTTCCCGGTCTTTCAGAAAACATCCGCATTAAATCTATTGTCGGGCGCTTTTTGGAACATTCGCGTATTTTTGTGTTTGGTAACGAACATCGCCTGCCATCGCGCTATGCCAAGGTCTTTATTTCCTCGGCAGACTGGATGACGCGAAATATGGATTGGCGCGTGGAAAGCATGGTGCCCATTACCAACCCCACCGTGCATGCGCAGGTTTTGGGGCAGATCATGGTATCCAACATTCGTGATACCCTACAATCATGGATGCTGGAGCAGAACGGAGAATGGCGGCGCGTAAACCCCGGAAACCGGCCTTTTTCCGCACATGAATGGTTTATGACACATCCTTCACTTTCCGGACGGGGCTCCGCCGCGCATGACACACCTATCCGCGCCCCGGCGTCTTTGACCTCTTCACAGGACTTGCTGATAGATTGATGTCTGAAATCATGAGCTTTTTTCTTGCGTCGGGATTATCCCATCCCCGTTGTTCCAAGCTGTGCAGCCAGTTTTTGCAAACGGGGAGGGGCTTTTGATGGAAGCTGATCAACCGTGCCGTTCCGCAGTGGTGGACCTTGGCTCCAATTCCGTAAGGCTTGTGGTTTTTGAAGGGCGTTCACGCAATCCGCTTCCCATTTTTAACGAAAAAGCCGTGCTGCGTTTGGGGCGCGGGCTGACTGAAACCGGAAAGCTGAATGAAGAAGGCGTGGCAATGGCAAAGGAAGTGCTCAGCCGCTTCCATGCCATTGCCCGCGCCATGAAGGCCGATCCGTTTGAAATTCTGGCAACCGCTGCTGTGCGGGATGCCAGCAATGGGCCTGCTTTTGTGCAAGCCTTGCGTGAAAGCATGCCCGGCGTGCCCATTCGCATTCTTTCTGGCAAGGAAGAAGCCGATCATTCCGCTATTGGCGTTATGTGCGGTATTCCCGGCGCTTCCGGTCTGGTGGCCGATGTGGGCGGTGGGTCTTTAGAGCTCATTCGCCTTACGCCACAAGGGCGGCATGATGCCACAACCCTGCCACTGGGCATGATCCGGCTGGCGGATCGTTCTGGCCGAGATCTGGATAAAGCCAAAACGCTGGCAGATAAGGATATTGGCGGCGTAGAGTGGTTGCCCAAGGTAAAGGGCGGCACACTTTATCTGGTGGGTGGGGCGTTCCGTGCGTTGGCGCGGCTCCAGATTGCGCGCACGCAATATCCGCTCAACATTGTGCATTATTATACGCTGGATGTGCAGGAAGCGCGGGAGATGACGGGCTGGCTGCAAAACAGTTCGCGCCGCAGTTTGGAACGTCTGCCCGGGGCACCACGCAAGCGGTTGGATGATACGCCTTTTGCAGCCATGGTGCTGCGGCGGCTGATGAAAAAGGTGCAGCCGGATAAAATTGTCTTTTGCGTGGATGGCCTGCGTGAGGGCTGGTACATGCTTAAGGTTGCGCCGGATATTCTGGCCCAGAACCCGATGGATGTGGTGGCGCGTGAAATGTGTGCCCGTTTTGGGCGCAGCAATTCACTCCCTTACGCCTTGATGCAGTGGACAGATTTTTTGCGGCCGGAGGAAACGGCAGAAGAAAAATACCTGCGGCATCTGGCCTGTTATCTGTCTGATATCGGCAGCCACGATCACCCCGAATATCGGGCGGAGCAAACGTATTGGCGTATCTTGCGCGTGCAGAGTGGTGGGTTTGACCATCCTTCCCGCGCATGGTTGGCGTTGGCGCTGGCTATTCGTTACGCAGCAGATCAGCAGGCACTTTTCCTGGCAACGTCTCGCGCATTGTTGAGTGAGCAGGACTGGAAAAGCGCCGTGGTGCTGGGGCTGGCCCTGCGGCTGGCTTATTCTCTCTCCGGCGGTGCAGGGCGGTTGCTGGAAGGTACATCCCTTGAATGGGAAGAAGATGCGCTGGTGCTGATCCTGACATCTACCCGTGTGGCTGTAAAAGGCGAGAGCGTGCGCCGCGGGCTGGAACGTCTGGGCCAAGCCTTGGGTGTTGCAACACGTTTCGAGATTGAATTGGTCGGCTGATATGCCCTAAACAGGATACAGGTGCGGGGTGGACAACCCCCATCTATCGGGGCACATTACGGTTTATACATCCTGATATGGTGCAGTGGCACGGTTGGTTAGCCGGCTTGCTGTAACTGTCTGCCAGAATCAGGTTTTGAATAACCGGTAAAGCAGCGGAACCTTATCTCGTGTCTTCTGAAGAGATCATAGATCCCACAGTCCAGCACGATGCTTCTGTCCGAAGGGTTCTGCTGCACCTTGTTCTGCCATTTGTTGTTACGGTTATGGCCGTGCTGGCCATTGCGCTGGTGGGGGTAAATTCCTACCGCACCACCAAGGAAGGCGTTTCCACCCTTACGCACCAGCTTATGGGTGCTGTGCAGCAGTATATTGTGCAGCAGGTTACAGATTATATTCTGCCTGCCGCAACCGGTAATCTGATTGCTTCGGGCATGATAGAGCATGCCCCTGCACAGGTGGAAGACAAGGTTTTTTATTCTTACGGCAGCACCATGTTGCGGAAGATTCCGCAGTTGCAGTCTTTTTATTTGGCGGATGATGATGGGCATTTCATGCTCATCGCCCGTGCAGCGCAAAAAGGTGTGCAGGAGCATGTGCGCCTGATTGAAAAAAACGGCCACACATATTTCCATCACGCATTTTGGGATGATAGCGGGCAGAAAATTTCCGAAACGGAAGAAGATGCCAAGGGGTATGATCCACGTACGCGGGATTGGTATAAAAATACTGCCGGAACAGATAAAGTAACGTGGACAAAGCCACACCTGTTCCCCACCACCAGCCAGTTTGTCATGACCAGTTCTTTGCGGTTCAAGACAGACGCTGGCCATACAATGGTGTTTGCCACCAATATTTCCCTGAACGAACTCAGCTCTTATCTGGATCAGATCAAGGTTGGTAAAACTGGCTCCGCCATGATTGTGGATAGCAAGGGCCTGTTTATTGCCGGTAAAAATCTCACGCAGCAGGCCAAGGCCGCAGGGTGGGACCCAGATAAAATGGTACTGGACCGCAATGCCTACCCGGTTTTTGCGTTGGGGTATGATCATTACCGTGTGCGTGGTGTTGGGCCACGGCATGTTACGTGGGATGGCACGGATTACATTACCATTGCCGCAGCTTTGCCACGCTATTCCGATAGCTGGATTTTGCTGATGGCCGCGCCCGAAAGTGATTTCGGATCCTTTGCACGCCAAAGCAGCCACCAGAGCTTGCAGTTTTTGGCCATTATTACGGTTTTCTCGCTTGTGCTTGCAGGGCTGCTGGTGCGGCAGGTGCGGCGGACAGAATACAGCACGCGCCTTTTGGGAAAACAGAAAGAGCAGATCCAGCGCGAAAGCTCTGCTGTGCAGCAGGTGGCCGTTGCGCCGCGTTTGTTTGACCCCACGGTGGAACCTCTTAGCCTGACAGAACAGTTAACGCTTGTAACAGGTGCCCGGCGTGCCACGCTTTGGCGTTTCCTGCATGATGGCGCAGCTATGGTGTGTGAAGATGCGTATGACCAAACGCAAAACACACATTCCGGCGGTTTTGAAATGGCCCGTACAGAATTGGGGCCGTTCTTTTCCGCGATAGAGGAAGGGAATGCGTTCTCGGTTGAAAATGCAGCCGTGGACCCGCGCACCACGCGGTTTGAACGTTTAACCATGCGTGAACTGGGCACAAAAGCATTGGCTGTATGCCCCGTGCATGGCCCGCATGGGGTGGAGGGTGCGATTATGCTGGAAGATCCGCATCTTCAGCCGCATCTGCTTTACTTCCTTGATCTTATGGCCGGAGTGGCGGCCCTGCGTTTTGCCGCACAGGTGCAACTGCTCAATAACCAGACCAGCCAAATTGTAGATGCCGGGCAGCAGGTTGCTACCTTGGATGCGCCAGCGCCTAAATCTGATAATATACTGATGAAGGCGCCAGAAGCCGCAGCCGTTAATTCTGCCAGTATTTATCCGTCTGTTGCTGTGTTGGTCATCACATTCTCTGACCCCGTAGTGGAAGGGGAAAAAGAAACCGAGGCCCTGATCGCGCTTATCAATCAACTGGCGGCAGATGTGCAGTCTGTCGCGCAGGAAGAAAAACTGTTTGCCGTAGAAGTGGCGGGCCATCGCATGATCTGCATGGCGGGTTGCCTGCCAACGCCAGATGTTACAGCCATTGTTCGTATTGCAGATGCTGCGCTTAAAATGCGTGAAATCTTCATGGCGTCTCTGGCCGCAGCAGATCTGGAGCCAGTGTTTACCATGGGCATTGATTACGGCCCGGCATTTGGTGGCGCGGTTGGGAACGAACCCAAGGTGTTTAACCTGTGGGGGCAAACCGTCTCTTTGGCTGAGCTGATGGCACAGGGGGCGGCAGATCCCGGCACTATTCAGGTTACAGAGCGTGTTTATGGCGTGTTGCGTGACAGGTATCTGTTCCGGAGCCGTGGCTCCTTCTTTGCACCGCATCTGGGGCTGGGGCGTGCCTATACATTGGCGGCAAGGCGATGAGCGGGAGCCAGCAAACAGGCGGCCCCAATCTGCCGTCGGATGATGAACCAGACCTGATTCTGCAAACAGATGCGCATAAACCTGCCAAGCGTGTTCCGCTGCACGAATGGATACGCAGAAAGCTGGCATGGATTGGCCGGCTTGTGCGCAGGCAGGCACGGTTTTTTCTGGTTGTTCTGGGGGCAGGCTGGGGCGTTATTTTTGAGAGCTTTCGTTCTCACGCATGGCGCCGCACGGTAAGGTACGAATTTGTAACCACCATGAACAACATTATCGGCGGCGGTGTAAGTGCATCACTGTTTGCCGGTATGCTTACGGGTGTGGCTGCTGTTTCTCAGGTTATTTACTGGTTGGGTTTGACCGGCCTTGCCAAAATGACAGGCTCCATTCTGGTCAATGTGGTTATCCGTGAAATTGCACCCATTCTGGTGGGCATTCTGCTGCTGGGGCGCAATGGCATGCTGTCCGCCACAGAGCTAGGGCTGCTGACCATTGGCGGGCAGGTGCGGTCTATGCAGTCTGTCGGGATGGACCCGTTCCTGCTGCTGGTTCTGCCGCGCACGCTGGCGTTTACCGTAGCTGGGTTTACGCTGGGCATTCTGTTTTCCATGTCATCATTGATAACCGGGTATGTCATGAGCCGTATTTCCGGCGTGATTACAAACCCGATCTGGACATTTCTGGATGATGTGGCTGCGGCCATGTCTGTAACCGATTATGCCGTTATTCCGCTTAAATTTATCATGGTTGGTTTTGTGGTGGGGCTTGGCGGCTGCCTGACAGGCCTGACCGCCACCAATGAAGATTCACTACGCACCTTGCTGCCACGCGGCTTTTCCCGCGGGATGCTGATTGTGATGATGGTGAGCGTTCTGTTTAGTCTGGATCTGTAAGATGGAGACGTATTCAGCAGGCCCACTTCTGGAATTAAACAAGGCGGTGCCTTCCTTTGAGGATAGCGGCCTGCCGCCAGTGCCCTTCAGCATGAAGCTGATGCCCGGTGAATGTATGATTGTAGAAGCGCGAGACCCAAGCCGCGCCACCATGTTTGCAGATTTGTGCAGCGGTATGGTGGAGCTGGAAAGTGGGCAGGTCAGCTTTATGGGGCTGGATTGGGCCAACCTGCAAGATCGGGAACTGAACGCACTGCGCGGGCGTATCGGGCGCATTACACGCCGGGCCAGTTGGGCGGAGTTTATGCCCACGCACTTGGGTATTATTTTGCAGCAGTTGCACCACACCACTCGCACTTTGGATGATCTGGTGGCAGAGGCTGTGCGGCGTTCAGAAAGTTTTGGCTTGCCGGGAGTGCCTACAATCAGCCCATCCTTGCTTTCTGATACGGATCTTACGCGCGTTTCATGCGTGCGGGCTTTTATGGGGCAGCCACATTTGCTGCTTTTGGAAGACCCGCTGGAGGGTGGCCCGCCCGAACTGTACAACTCTTTCCTATCTTCGGTAACAGAGGCGCGGGATAGAGGGGCAGGCGTAATCTGGCTGGTGCGCAGCAATGCCGTTTGGCAAAGTTACCGGCAGGGTATTACCTCCACATGGCGTCTTGCTGATGATGGCCTAGTAGCAGTACGGATGGCATAATGTTCCAGCTCCGCTTAAGACAGAAAGTGAAACCTCTTATTTCTCTGCGTTATGCAGATGAATGGGTTGGATTTCTTGTTCTTCTCAGCCTTGTTATTTTTGCAGGCGCGGTGATTGAAGCCGGCGTGCTGCGAGATTGGTTAACCCCGCCAGCACGCTTGCGCGTGGTGCTGCCAGCTTCTGGCGTGGGTGGCCTTACGGTTGGGGGCGATGTGCAACTTATGGGTGCGCATGCCGGCACCATTCGTTCCATTAAGCTCAACCCGTCTGGCAACATGTATGCGCTGGTGGATCTGGACCCACAGGCCAAGCCGTTTATCCGGCGTGATAGTTCGGCCATTATCCGCAAACAGTTAATTGTAACAGGTGCCGCTTATCTGGATCTCAGCCGCGGGCATGGGGAGCCAATGGATTGGAGCTACGCAGTTGTAAGCGCAACGCCAGCGCCCAACCCGGCAGACCAGATTACCGCTACGCTCAACAGCATTCAGGCCGAAATCATGCCCGCACTGGCAAGTGCACGGCACATGATGGCACAGCTTGATGGCACCATTAGTGATATGCACGCAGGCAAGGGCACAGTTGGCCAGTTGATGACGAATGATCAGCTGATCAAACAGGCAGAAGCCACTATTGTTTCGCTCAATGGGGTGATTGACCGCCTGAAACCGATTGAAAACCAGATTTCTGGCATCATGAACAAAACCGATGCCACAGTGGCAAACCTGAAAGGGGCCTCGCACGATTTAAAGGGCGCAACACCGCATCTGCCGGGTATTGCGGCTAATCTGGATGCCAGCACCGCAGATCTGCCAGCATTGCTGGCGCAGGCGCAAACCACACTTTACGGGCTGGAAAAACTAACAGACCAGCTACGGGGCATGTGGCTACTGGGGGGACAAAAAGTGATACGGCATAACCGTCTGTCACCTAAGCAGGTGCGGCCATGAGATATTTTTCTCCCGCTGCGGCTGTTTTGTGTTTGCCTCTTTTGTTGGCCGGGTGCGGCGGTGCTGCGCAGGATAAACCCACCGCGCAGGATGATGCCGCATGGGATCAGGCCATGACAGCCGGGCGAGATTCCTTTGAGCTGGGGCGTTATACTGTGGCCGTTACGCAGTATCGCAAAGCCGCAGATCTGGCTTTGCTACGGGATGATGTCAGCGCGATAACAGAGGCAGGGTATGATCTGGCAGTAGCGCAACTGGCAGCAAACACGCCGGATAAAGCTTTGCAAACCGCACAGGCTACACGGCAGGCCGCTGGTGTGCGTGGGCAAACGCAATTGTACTCGCTTGATCTGGTAGAAGCCGCTGCACATTACAGGCTGGGCCATTACAGTTCTGCCATATCATCCGCCACACAGGCTATGCAGTCATCCGATAGCGCTTTGGCGGGCAGGGCAGCTTTGGTGCTGGGGCTTGCTGCAGATGCGCAATCTGATAGCGCAAATCTGCAAAAAGCTGCGGCTTATCTTGCAAGCCTTAAAAAGCCGCTTTCTGCCACACAGCAGGCAGATCAGGCGGAAATTCAGGCCCGTGTGTTACGCCAATCCGCACCACAGCAGGCAGAAGCCTTAGCCGTGCAGGCGGCTGATCTGCGGCGTAATGATGGATCTTACCGTGATATGGCACGGGCACTCGCACTTGCCGCACGTATTGCTTCTGCTCAGGGGGATCAGCAAAAAGCCCGCGCGTTGTGGGAACGTGCAGCGCAAAGCGCGGCAGCGCAGTCTAGCGGCTTGAACCGGATGGATGTGCAAACACTGGCGCATGGTTCCATCACCAAAGGCAATTACGTGCCACCAGAGGATGATGCCGCAGCTTGGGCGCGAGATGCCGGAGGTGTTTCCCTGCGTCCGTTTGAAGAAAAAGACGCACAGTAAAACGTGTAAGGCGTAAGCGGCTGGGGTAATGCAGCGGAATCTGATTATTGCACGCTGTGGTGCTCACTCCCTGCACCCAGAATGGTTGAAAGGGGGCGTGCCGGAATGGGATCTGGTTTTATGCCCGTTTCAGCCAGTGGATATGCAAGGCCTTCCCGGCCAGATAGTGCCGGGCCATAAGTGGGATGGTCTGTATCGTTTTTTAACAGAGTGGGATGGCTGGAAGCAGTACGATTATATCTGTTTTCCGGATGATGATTTGTTAGCTACGGCAGAAACGTGGAACCATTTTTTTGCTGCGTGCAGGCAGTATAAAGCCAAATTGGCGGCTCCGGCACTTACGCCGGGTTCTTTTTGTAGCCACCTTTCCACTTTGCAGAATCAAAATTTTGTGGCGCGCGCCTCTACGTTTGCAGAAATTATGGCGCCATGCATGCAGCGGGATTTTTTGCATCAGGCGCTGCCCACTTTCCGTTTTTCACGCGCAGGCACAGGGTTCGGGCTGGATCTGCTTTGGCCCATGATGCTGGGTTGGCGCGATATATGGGTTATGGATGCCAGCCCAGTAGAGCATACACGCCCAGTGGGGCAGCAGAGATCTTCCGCATTGGGGGAAATCAGCCAGTATGATTTTCGCTTTATTGCAGGTTTGGGCGTAGTAGGGGCCACGTGGTCTTATGGGGGTTACACGCAGCAAGGCACGTATCTGGATTATCAGGACAGCCGCTTTGCAGACCTTTATCGGCAGGGCTACGCCTATGTGCAGCAAAAGTATCCGCAATACTGGCCAGAAGTATGTGCGTTTCAGTCCTGTGCGCCCCCGCAAGCCAGTGCGCAGGTGCTTGATAGGCTGGAACAGGCTCTGTTTCATTTAAACAAGGATACCGGAAACATTCTTTCCCGCCATCGGCCCGCCATGTTGTCCACCGTATCACAATGGTCATGGTCTCATGATGCTGCGCGCGAAGCCTCTGGTGGGAACGATGGGCTGATAAACGGCGGATATGGTTTTCATACAGATTTTGAAGATGATCCGTGGTGGCAGGTCGATCTGGAGCAGATGTGCAGGGTGCAGGACGTTGTGCTGTACAATCGGCTAGATCAAAAAGAATGCTGTGTGCAGTTGAATATTCTTGTCTCTCATAATGGCACAGATTGGCACACGGTTTTTACCAAACGGGATGATACGCATTTTGGCGGCGCGGATTCTGCGCCCTTGCATGTGGTTTTACCCAAACCCGTCATGGCGCGTTTTGTGCGGGTGCAAGCCCTTGGGCACACGGTGCTGCATCTGGATCAGGTAGAAGTGATAGGCACGCCCAGCAGCATGAGGGCGCAAAACGGTTTTTTTGAAAAGATTATCTACAAAACCGCACGTTTTCTAAACGCAGCCCGATCTTCATAAAAACTTAGCGTTTTTATCTATTTTTGGCGGGAGTTTGCAGGGGTTCCATGCAGAATTGTTGAGGCACGCTAAGGCTGTGCCGTGTATCACCGCAACAGAGGGCGCATCCCCATACCGGGCCGGTGCGTGGAGCGGTGATTATGAAAAGACTATTGCGCAAGTACAGGAAGAAAAGCCAGATTGATAAGGAAATTCGCCACACGCCGTTAGAGGATGTGGGTGGGTCTTCTGCAGCGCAGAAAAAGAAGGAAAGCGGGCGTTTTTCTTTAAGCACGCGTGAAGCCGCTAAGCGTTTTAGAGCGCATGCGCTGGTAGAAGAAAAAGGCCACCACGATGTTGTGCGTGTGGGGCTGAAGGATAGCGTATGGACAGATTTGTACCATCACGCCCTTACAGCAAGCTGGCCCGCTTTTACGGCTGTGGCTGTGTTTTCTTACCTGCTTATCAATTTTATATTTGCGCTGCTGTATATGGTGGCACCAAACCAGATTACGAGCGACGGCCAGCATACTTTGCTTTCACTGTTCTTTTTCAGTGTGCAAACGCTTTCCACCGTGGGTTACGGCGGCATGACACCTGTTGGCATTTACGCTAATGCCATTGTCTCGTTGGAAGTGTTTATCGGCATGATGTTAACAGCCGTGGCAACCGGCTTGCTCTTTGCCCGTTTTGCCCGGCCACGTGCCCGTATCATGTTCAGTAATACCGCTGTTGTCAGCAGTGAAAGTGGTATTCCCGCGCTGTGTATTCGTATTGCCAATTTGCGTGTCAGCGTCATTCTTTCTGTGGATGTAGAAGTAGCGCTTTCCCGCTTGGTTATGGGGGAAAATGGGCATCTGGTGCGCAAGTTTGACCAGCTATTACTTGTGCAATCTCATGTGCCGGTGCTGCGGTTTGCCTTTGTAATGGCGCATGTGATCGGGCCGGATAGCCCCTTACACGGTAAAACAATGGCGGAACTGGAAACCGAGGAAGCCGAAATTATTGTAACAGTTACCGGCACGGATGAGGCCTTGGGCCAAACAGTGTTTGCCAGAACGGCTTACAGGTTTGACCGCGTGCGCAATAACCATCGGTTTGTAGATATTGTGGTCTCTCGCCCAGATGGCCGCATTGCGGTGGATTACACGCGCTTCCATGATGTGGAGCAGCACTAAAGGGTTTAGGCCGCCAGTCGCTCCGGGGCATCAGCAAGGTGAAAGCGCTGGGTGATATCCATAAATGCGGCATGGGCTGTAAACTCATGCTGCAACACCTCCAGCGCCCCTATGGCCCGCACAAGGTCTATTTGTTGGGATAGGTTTCGTTCTACCATGGCCGCAGGCAAAAGGGCCTGCATGGCGTGGGCAGAAGCAAGGGCCGGGGCCTGTGTATAGCCTTTGATGTGGCTGATTGTTTCCAGCACATGCGCAATTTGCTGGCCTTGATCGGCAGATAAAAGCTTGTGAGACAGCACATTGTGCAGGCGCAAAATAAGCAAACCAGTTGTCATCGCGCTCATAGCGCCGGTTAGGTAGGCTTCCACCAGGGCATTCGGGTGGGTGCCAGCATGGCGGATAATCTGCGCAAGCCTGTCTCCCGAACGTGCTATCCATTGGGCGGAGGTAAATGTCAGGCGGCCTTTGGCCATCAGGCGTAAATCACGCACCACTTTGCGGCGCAGCCTCCAGCGTTCTCCCGCCGCATCAAATGGCAGCACAAGCCGAAACACCCATATTCCCAACCCAATACCCAGAACAACAGCAGGGGTGGTGTTAAACCATGTCAGCTCATCCATGCGGTTATGGTTGGCTGGCCCCACCATAAAGGGCAGGAAGTTATTATAGGCCGCTGCTGTGCCTGCAATGCTGCCGGGGGCCCGCAAGGCCAGCCCACCGACCAACATGGGGAAAAAGAGTGATGCCAGCAGCGTTTCTATCCCAGACTGCTGCGGCAACACCACAAAACAGAGAACAAAGGAAATAACAGCCGCCCATACCGCGCCACGGAAAAAGCCGCTGGCCGCATGTACCGGATTTTCAAAGGAAGAAAAGCGCGTGCTGGTAACAGCCACAAACATGGCAAGGGTAGAGCCATCCGGCCATGCCGTAATTTCCCATAACAAACCACCCGCGCAAATGGCTGCGGCAGACCGGATGCCGTTATTGGTGGCCAGAAGCACATCTTTTGCAGGATGACGGTCAAACCGGAAGTGATCAGACCTGCTGGGGGTTTGGGTGGCAATAAAGTGCTCCAGAACAAGGTCCAGTTCCATCAGCAATTTGGCCAAAGCGGATTCCAGAATACGCCCTTCAAGCAAATCACGCCGTTGCTGTTGGGTGGTGGGGGCATCTTGCTGTTGCAGAAGCTGGAACCTCACCAGCCGGTCTATGCCACGTTGTTGGCTGCGGGTGCGATAAAGCCGGATTTGGGCGCGCGCCCGTGTTGCCGCCGTTATGGTGGTATCCTGTTGCAGTTCTGCCGGTAATACGGTGAGAAGCGTGCAGATATCATCAATAGCGTGTTGAAAATCTGATGGCACAGGGGCGGCTGCTTGCATGTGAATATGCAGTGTCATCCCGCGGGCCAAAAAGGCGGAAACAGCGTTCAGGCTGGCGCGTGCGTGGTCTCCCGCATGGTTGTGAGGGCCCATTTCAATTTCACTGAACTCTGTCTGATCTGCCAGAGATGGAATGCTGCCCAGCAAAGCGCGAGAGCGTAGTAGCCCATCGGGCTGGTTGCGCAGCAGCCCTTGCACGCCAGAGCATGCCCCCTGCAAGGCACCTAGCAAGCGCTCTCGCATTTCCTGCTGGGCTACGTGCTCAAGGCGTGGGGCAAACAAGGCAGCCAGCAGGCTTTCGCACACAATACCCAGCGTAATGTAGGTGGTGCGGGAAAGCGCGATCATGAACACGTTGTCAGGCTGGTTGGCGGCACTCAGCACAATAATAGTGGTGGTGAAGGACACAAGAACCAGCGCGTAAGACCGAAAATTGCGCAGAAATGTTGCAATGGCACAGCAACCACCAGCCCATATGGCCAGAAAGGGAAAAACAAGCCACGGCTCCTGCGGAAACGCAGCCAAAAACGCAATACCAGCTACAGCGCCAATACAAGTGCCAATCAACCGCCATTTGGCTTTGGAAACACTTTGCCCGCGAGAGTTCTGCGCCACAATCCATGTGGTCATGGCGGCCCATTGGGGGCTGTCCATTTCCATCCACAAAGCCAAGCTAAGAGCAATAAATGCCGCTACGGTGGTGCGCAGGGCAAAGCCCAGATCAGCCGGGGCTGGGGCAATAAGCCATGCCAGGGGGAAGGAAGACCCGCTGTGTATTCTGGCATGCAGGCCGCGATACGATTGGAATGGAAATGAAAATGAAACCACGCAGCCCGATGCCCCAGATTGAAGACGTTGTTATAACAACTTCTTGAGCATCTGACAAAAAAAGAGCCGGAACAAAAGTCCGGCTCTTTAACAGCTTGATTATAGGTGCGTTTATACGGCGCGGTAGGGCTTGGAAGCATCCAAAAATACAGCGTTGGCATCCAACTCGTGCGAGACCACAATCAGGTAGGCAATGGCGCGCGTAAGCTCGATACGGGTAGAAATATTGGGCTCCATTGCTTCCATGCGGCGCAGGGCAGATGTTGCAACCCTTGCTGCGTGTGCCGTGTGGCCATATTTGCCGGTAAAGCGGCTCATACGCTTCATAACAATTTCAATGGCGCGTTTGGCTGCTGGTGGAATCTGGTTGCGTTTAAGCAGCGTGCGCAAACGGATAATATTGAGCCCGATGGTCATGGCAGCCAGCGTGCCCTGCAAGCAGCCTTCAATGGTGGGGGAAGGCGTAGGGCCGGCATGGCGGATCAGGCGGGCAAACCGGTCAATGTTGCGGCCAATCCAGTCTCGCGTTTCAGGCATGGGCTCGGCAGATGCCAATGTGCGCAAATCATGCAGCATAGTGCGGCGCATGCGCCAGCGTTCTGCATTATTGTTAAAGGGCAGCACGGCCCGGAAAATCAGCACGGCAAAAAACACGCCCAACAACACGGCCGCGGTGGAGTTAAACCACGCCACTTCGTTCTGGCGGCCTTGGTTGAGCGGGTGCACAAAGTTTGGCAACAACAGCGTATAAGCGGCAGAATGCAGGGCTGTGCCTGCGTTACGGGCTGCCAGGCCGCCTGCAATCATGGGCAGGGCCAGCGTGCCCACCAGCATTTCGTAATCTGCCTCTGTCGGCAGTACAAGAAATACCAGAAAGAATGAGACAATAGCCGCCCATATGCCACCGATCATGAATTGTGAGGAGGCAACAACCGGGTTTTCTCGCGTTGCAAACAGCCCGCAAACAATGGCCACAAAGGTAATAAAGCCCAAACCTGCGGGCCACGCTGTACATTCCCACACCAGCCCGGCAGCCGTAATGGCCACCATGGCACGCACACCATTATAAACGGCCTCGCGCTTATCTACGTGGGCTTGCAAACGGAAGTGGAAGTGATCCCCACGAATAAAGTGCTGGCTGGCATCATATTCCCGGATGGCCTGTTCCAGTTCACCCAGCAGTTCATCCAGCGCGTTGTGCAGAATGCGGCCATCCAACAGGGCGGGAATGTCCGTATCATTTGCGGGGTTGTCATCAAACGCCGTGTCAATTTCCTGCGAAAGCGCATCGACCACCCGCTGATGGCATTCAGCGCGCAGCAATTGCAGATCATGCAACAGCTCCTGCACGCTTTCATCAGAATCAAGCCGGTTGGGAACGGTGGTCAGAAACTCGCTCACATGGGCTGCTGTCTCACGGAAAGCGGGCTGATCTGTCTGCACATATTGCAGGCGCACAGCCATGCCCAAACCGCGTGAAAGCAGCACGGAAACGGCTGCCAGTGCAGCGCGTGCATGGTCACCTTCATGCCCGTGTGGGCCCATTTCCACTTCGGAAAATTCGATCTGGTCATTAATCGAAATCAGCGGGCCAAACATGGCGCGTGAACGCACCAGCGCTTCCTCATCCCCCGCCAAGAGGCTGGAAACAGAGGTGGACACGTTGGAAAGTGCCGTACGCAGTTTATCACGCATATTGCGGCGGGCTGTTTCGGCCAGATTATGGGCAAACAGGCCTGCCAACGTGCCCTCGCACACAATGCCCAGCACAATATAGGATGCGCGGGACATGGCCGTCATAAACACGTTTTCTGGGTGCGGAATGGCGCCAATGGCAATAATGGCTGTGGTGTAACCGGCCAGCACCAGTGCGTAGGAGCGGAAGTTACGCACCAATGTAGCCATGGTGCAGCATGTGCCAACCCAAATAGACAGAATGGGGAAGAACAGCCACGCATTCTGGTTAAAGGCCGAAATAAGGGTAATGGACATCACCACCCCTATGGCCGTGCCCACCAGACGCCATCTGGCCTTGGAAAGACTTTCCCCGCGAGAGCCCTGCGCCACAATCCATACGGTCATGGCCGCCCATTGCGGGTCATCCAGTTCCATCCACAGCGCAATCACCAACGCAAGCAGGGCTGCGGCAGTGGTGCGCACGGCAAAACCGATGGCGGCAGGTGTAGGAGAGATCAGCCAAGCAAAAGGCAACTTCCCGCGTTCACCCGGCCGGTGCAGGGGGCGGAAATTGCGCAGAGGGCCGATCCGGTCAAGGATAAACATAGGGAGACTGGGCACGGCGACTATTTTATCCTGACAACGAAAAACAGGGAGGAACGCCGCACAGGGTAGCCTGATTCCCTGCTTTTTCCTTGTGGGTTCAGACGCATATCAGCTATCAGTCTTCCGGCGATGAACGCGCGTGGGATCAGAAATTATTTATAAATCTTGCGCATATAAGCTATCATGTTCCCAGATAGAAAAATACTGTGAATATACTATGTTCGCAGTTGCAGTAAGATAAACGAAAGTAGGCGCGATGTCTGATTTCCTTCAAAACATTCTTGGTAAAGTAGAAAGCGCTCTGGGCGTGGATGTGCAGGGGGCATTGCAGCAGCAGTTGCAGTCTTTGCTACAGCCGCAGAATCTGGAGGCGCTGCTTACGCGGGCAGATCAGGCCGGGCTGGGTGATAAAGTGCGTTCATGGGTGAGCCAAGGTGGTAACGTGCCTGCTACTCCGGATGAAATTCAGACCATTCTGGGTAGCGATATGGTGCATAACCTGATCGCAAAAACAGGCCTGCCCGCAGATACGGTGCTGACGGCTTTGGCACATTTTCTGCCTGCCGCAGTGGATAAGCAGACCCCACAGGGCGTGCTGCCAGAAGCCGGAGCAGAAACCAAACAGGCGTAATATTTTCTGCACGCCTGCAATGCGCATGTGTTGAAGGCGTGCATCCTGCGCATGAATCCGGTAGAATTACGCCATGGATTTGGGCGAACGTATTAAACGCATGGATAGCTGGCTGCTGGATGAAGTCTGCCAGCCCTTGGCAGATAAATTGCCAGAACGTCTGACCGCTTTTGAAGTGGGGATGAGCTGCCAGCTCGGCTCTTTGTTGCTATCTGCTGTTTCCATTATTGCCGTGTTTGTTGTGACCGGCATGAACGATTTTGGAAACATGATCTTTAACGTGCTGGTATGGGCGTTGTGCGTTACGTTTTTTATAGGGTTGGGCCGCCTGCGCGTATTGGTGCAGCCGGGCAAGGCCAACCCTTTGCGTTACATGCTGATTAGCGTGCGCATTATCTCTATTCCGTTTACATTTTACGTGATTTATCAAGCCATTACATCGCCGGTAACGTTCAGTTCGGCCATGTGGTTTAATGCGTTTTCTAATATTGTTTTTGTAGTTGGGCTGTATTTTATTTCCTGCCAGCCCCGTCCACCCCAGCGGCGGGCGAAGGAAGAAATCTGGGGCCGTGTTATAGCCCCAGAAGGTAGCGGTCTTTAACGCTTAAAATGATATGACGAACGCCGATCAGGGGTTATCCTGATCGTGCTCTCCTTGTGCAATGCGTGCCTGCACCGCACTGCGCCATGTGGCATCCTGTGGGGCCGCATCCAGCGCCTTGCGGAAAAGTGCGAGTGCTTGCGGCGTAACCTGATGGTTGGTGCGCGTGATGGCTTCTGCCGTACGGGCGGCCAGTTCGGCATCAAAACCCATATCCAGAGCATGGTTCCACGCATCTGCGGCTTCTGCATAATGCTCGCGAGAGGCTTCAACCTGCCCAAGAAGCAGATAGCCTTGGCGTAGCGCAGGGTCACCTGGTGGTAGGGTAGCCAATGTCTGCTTCAGGCGGGCAACCAGCATATCATTTTTTGTGTCCTGCATATGCTCGGCCGCAAGGCGTGGGCCAAGTGGCTGCGCGGGCAGGGAAGGCACGCCATTTGTCAGATACAGGCCTACGGCCAGCACAGGCGCAAGGCCAAGGCCAATCCAGCCTGCTGTGGCGGCACGGGAGTTATCGGCGGAGGATGGCGCTTTATCTGCCGCCAGAATGCGACGCTGAATTTCCAGCCGCGCAATTTCATGCTCAGTTGGGGCAATCAGCCCGATTGTCAGGTCACGGTCCACTTCTGCCAATTGGGCTTCGTGCAGGGCAAGAGCGGCGCTGCGTTCATCCCGCACGGTGCGGGTGCGTTTCCATAATGTGGCGCAGGCGGGGGCCAGAGCCAACAGGCTGAGCAGGGCAATGGAAAGCCAGATCATGGGGCGTTATCCTTATCCTTTGTCAGCTGGGCCAGCCGGGCTTTTTCTTCTTCTGTGAGCGGAGGTGGAGAGGGCGGAGCAGCCGCGCGGCGGCGATAAAAGATAAGGGCCGATACAAGCCCCAGCAGCAGCGCCAGAACTGGCATGCACCATAACAGCAAGGTGCTGAATGAAAATGCAGGTTTCAGGCGGATAAAGTTGCCATAGCGGTTTACCATCCAGTCCATAATTTGCTGGTTGTTTTCACCCTTGGCAACGTGTTCACGCACCACACGGCGCAGGTCTCGCGCTAAGCCAGCACTACTGTCCTCGATAGATTCGTTTTGGCAAACAAGGCAGCGCAGTTGGGAGCCAATGGCTTCAGCCCGCGCTTCATCCTGAGGGTTGGGCAGCATTTCCATGGGGTCATCCACCGCCAGCACCAGTGCAGGTGCCGCAATAAGGGAGAACCCAACGCAGGAGGCTGCCAGAAAACGGCGCATGTTCATGGCGTTTTCAACTTTTCAACCAAAGGCAGAAGTGTCTGGCTCAGAATGTCATCCGTAAGGGGGGCTGCCGTGTGCCAGCGGATAACGCCACCGGGGCCGATTAGGAATGTTTCTGGCACGCCAGAAATACCCCATTCAATACCCACCCTGCCTTCATGGTCACTTCCAAGACGGGAGAACGGGTTGCCGGAATGCTTAAGAAAGTTTTCCGCATTTTCTGGCCTGTCCTTGTAGGCAATGCCCCACATGGTCAGCTTGTCTTTGAGCGTCATCAGGGTTGGCATTTCCGCAAGGCAGGGAATGCACCACGATGCAAAAAAGTTCACCAGCACAGGCTGTGTCAGGTTGCGTAAGTCCTGCGTGTTAAAGCCCTGCATGGGGGGCTGATCTGGCAGCGTGAAATCTGGCACGGGCCGGTTAAGCACTGGCGCATTGATATCATGCGGGTTGAAGGAGCCATGCTCCATACCGGAAAGCATTTTCCAAAACGCAACGCCCACTACGCCAGCCCCTGCCAATGGCAAAGCCATAAGCAGCCGACGGCGGGAAGCATTGGGGGGTGTTTCTGAATTGCTCATGATGCTGCACTCATTTCGGCAGAAGATTTGGCACGCTGCGGCGCACCCACACGGACACGACGGTCAGACAGGGAAAGCGCGCCACCAAAAGCCATAACCAGCGCACCCAGCCACATCCACGGAGCTAACGGATTATAGTGCAAGCGCAGCACGTAAGTTGGGTTGCTATCCGGCCCATGTTTGTCACCCAGCACACCGTACAGATCTGCCAGCAGGTTGGTATGGATGGCCACATCGGTTGTGGTCTGGTTTTGCGTATTAAAGCTGCGTTTGGAAGGGTGCATAACGGTTACAAGGTGCCCGTTGTGTCGCACTTCTAACGTGCCCACCATGGCGGTGTAGTTTGGCCCCGGTTCCTGCTTTACGTTTGTAAGTGTCCAGTCATACCCAGCCAGATGTTCTGTGGTGCCAATGGGCACTTCCACAATTTTATGCTGGGCCTGAGACATGGCGGAAAGCCCAAGCACCGTAATGCCCACGCCAATATGTGCAATGGCGGTGCCAATAATGGCGCGGGGCAACATACGTGCACGCTGAATGCTTGTGGCAAGCGGTGCACGGAACAGGCGCACACGTTCTACAACATCCGTAATGGTGGATGTAATAATCCAGATAGAAGCTGCGGCGCACAGAATTGGCAGAACGCCAGAAAGGCGAAAGGCTGCAACGGCGCAAGCAATGGCGGTGATAACAGCGGCAACCCATAGCTTTTGCAAAATGGGCCAAAGCTGCGCACGCTTCCACGGCAGCATGGGGCCAAACCCCATGAAGATGAAAAGCGGCAGCGCCAGCGGAATGGTGGTGGCATCAAAAAACGGTTTGCCCACAGAAATGGTGCGGTCAAACAGCAGGGACATAAACGGCGGATACATTGTACCCGTTAGCACTACGGCGCAGAGCGAACACAGCAAAATGTTGTTCAGCACCAATGCCCCTTCGCGCGAGACCGGGGCAAACAGCCCGCCGGAGGTAAGCGAAGGTGCGCGATAAGCAAATAGCGCCAGGGAGCCACCAATCACCACAGCCAGCAAGCCCAGAATAAACACACCGCGTGCAGGGTCATTCGCAAAGGCATGCACAGAGTTCAGGATGCCCGAACGCACAAGGAATGTGCCGGAAAGCGAGAACGAGAACGTGCCAATAGCCAGCAGCACTGTCCAGATTTTAAGGGCTTCGCGCTTTTCCACCACAATGGCGGAGTGAATAAGGGCGGTGCCAGTTAGCCACGGAATGAGCGAGGCATTTTCCACCGGATCCCAAAACCAGTAACCGCCCCAACCCAGCACGTAATAAGACCACCAAGACCCCATTGCGATTCCGCAGGTTAGGAAGCACCACGCGGCCACGGCCCACGGGCGCACCCAACGGCCCCATGCGGCATCTACCCGGCCTTCCAGCAAAGCGGCAATGGCAAAGGCAAATGGCACGGCAAAGCCGACATAACCCGTGTAGAGAATAGGTGGGTGGAAAGCCAGGCCGGGGTCTTGCAGCAGGGGGTTCATGCCCTGCCCATCCATAGGCGCAGGCCAGATACGGGCAAATGGATCAGACGTGGTAAGGCAGAACAGCTCAAACCCGGTGGCCACCAGCCCCAGCACGCCAATGACGCGGGCGCGCAGGGCAGAAGGCAGGTTGCGCC
This sequence comes from Acetobacter sp. AAB5, assembly GCF_050106715.1. Classification (NCBI taxonomy): domain Bacteria; kingdom Pseudomonadati; phylum Pseudomonadota; class Alphaproteobacteria; order Acetobacterales; family Acetobacteraceae; genus Acetobacter; species Acetobacter sp. AAB5. Next base: position 427,186 of record NZ_JBNIEW010000001.1, on the reverse strand, counting down.
CAAAAGCGGCAACAGCCGCGCCGCATAGGCCCAGAATAAGCGCCCACAAAAGAATGGAGCCTTCGTGGTTCCCCCACACGCCGGTAATTTTATACAGCAGCGGTTTGGAAACCGCGCTGTTGGCCGCAATGTTCTGGACAGAAAAATCATCCGTAACAGCGGCATAAACCAGGCAGAGAAAAGAGGTTAGCAGCGCAATAAGCTGGCCAATGGCAAGGCCGGGGGCCAATGCCATCAGCCGCACATCGCGGCGGCGTGCACCCATAAGGGGGAGAATACCTTGTATGGCAGCAAGCACGCAGGCCAGCGCAAGGGCGTAGTGTCCGAGTTCGGGGCTCAGCATGTCAGGGGGTAGGCTCCCGCTTTTTCAGGTCTGTATTTAGTTGGTGGCAGGCTGGGTGGCGGTGTTTTTGCGGGCATCCTGCACCGTCATTTTGTTCCAGCTATCCGCACTGGGGGGCGGGCCAAAACGTGGGTCCCACTTCCCGGCCTTTTTCAGGGCCTCGGCCACTTCCTTGGGCATGTAGGTTTCATCATGCTTGGCCAGCACTTCGGTAGCGGCAAAATCGTGCGAAGGCTGCACGGTGCCAATGGCGACAACGCTCTGCCCTTCACGGAACAGGTCTGGCAAAATGCCCTCGTAATGCACGGTAACAGCGGCCTGACCATCTGTGACGTTAAACGTGGCCACAGGTGTTTCACCCTTGCGTTCACGGTGCACAGAGCCAGCAACCACCATACCGCCCAGCTTAACGGTTCTATCCGCAGGTGGGGGGGAGGCCATAACCTGTGAAGGTGTGACAAAAAACACGATATCGGAAGAAAAAGCCCGCAGGATCAAAGCTGCGGCAGTGCCAAGGCACGCCACGCAGGCAATGACAAGCCAAAGGCGACGGGTTTTGCGGGTCATGATTGTGGAGCGGCTCCTGCCTTGCGGGGGGCTTTTTGTTCAAGGGTGGCCAGCCGGATGCGGTCGCGCTTCAGGCGCAGGGCAGCACCAATAGAAAACACAAGCGCCATAATGGCAAACAGGCCGTAGCTGGCGGCAATATAAGGCAGATGGGTCATGCAGCGTTGCCTCTGCGGCGAGGGGAGGACAGCAGGGCGCGAATACGGCTTTCCATTACGGCGGCACGGGTGCGGGCCACAACAATGGCGGCAAACCCAAGCCCCATACCCAAGGCAGACAAAGCCAAAGGCCACAGCATGGAAGAAGACATGGTGGGCGCACCCGTAAGGGTAATGCTGTCTGGCTGATGCAGGGTATTCCACCACTGCACACTAAACTTGATAATGGGCAGATCCACTGCACCAGCAAGGGCCAAAATAGCGGCGGCTTTGTACCCTCGCTGCGGATCATCAAACGCCCGAATAAGGGCAATATGGCCCAGATACAGGAAAAACAGCACTAAAACGGAGGTCAGCCGTGCATCCCACACCCACCACGTACCCCACATGGGTTTGCCCCAAAGGGAACCCGTAGCAAGGCAAAGCGCGGTGATAGATGCCCCAACAGGCCCAATTTCCACCGCTGCCAAATCAGCCAGCGGGTGCCGCCATACAAGTGAGAGCAGGCCACATATGGCCAGCCCAGCATACCCGGCAGAAGCCAGCATGGCGGCAGGCACATGCACATACATAATGCGCACGGAATCGCCCTGCTGCCAGTCTGCGGGGGAGAAAAACAACCCCCAGCCCAGCCCCGTAAGGGTAAGAATAATGGCAGGCCACGTTAGCCACGGCTGCAGGCGTGCCCCCAGCTTAAGAAACTGGCCGGGATTGGCATACCGATGGAAAAAATTGCCGGTACGCGCGACAAAGGTCGGAGAGGCGCTCAAAAGTCAGTCCGTTCCATCTGTATCTGGTTCAATCCTGTGGTTTTCCTCTTTCACCGCCATTGTGGAAGTGGGAAAAGGACTACCTGTGTCCCCTTTTACAACATTCCGTGCCTCTTGACACGATGCAGTTGTTCATGGGCGTCTTGCCCGCACAACACAACGGAGGAAATTATGCTGTTTGCCATTACCTGTACGGATCGCCCCGGCGCGCTGGAATTGCGCAAGGCCACACGTGCGCAGCATCTGGCATTTTTGGAAGCCCATAAAGACGGTATCCTTTTTGCAGGCCCGCAACTGGATGCCAATAGCGCCCCCTGTGGCAGCCTTGTTCTGCTGGAAGCCCCAGATCGCGCCACGGCAGAAGGTTTTGCTGCGGCAGACCCATACGCAAAGGTTAATCTGTTTGAAAGCGTGATTATTCGCCCGTTGCGGACCGTGTTCCGTGATGGCCAGATGGCAGAATAATCATGGCCTACTGGCTGGTGAAAAGTGAGCCGGATGCCTTTAGCTGGGATGAGCAGGTGGCCAATGGCGTAGAGCCATGGACAGGTGTGCGCAACCATCAGGCCAAAAAGAACCTTGCGGCCATGAAGGCGGGAGACCGCGCTTTTTTCTACCATTCCAACGTGCAACGCGCCATTGTTGGCGTGGTGGAAGTGGTGCGTGAAGGTTACCCAGACCCAACGGCAGAAACAGATAAATGGGTATGTGTGGATGTGAAAGCCATAGCCCCCATGCCTAACCCCGTAACACTGGCGCAGATTAAGGCCGAACCTACGCTGGAAGATCTGGCTTTGGTGCGGCAGTCTCGCTTATCTGTCTGCCCTGTATCGGCAGAACACTGGCAGATTTTGTGTGATATGGGCGGGTGGCAAGAGCCTGCCTGAAACACAGCCTGTGTTCACGATATTTTGTAGTAATGGGCAAAATACATACAAACAAAAAAGGCCGCCCATAAAGGGCGGCCTTTTTTGCAAGCAGTGCAGAGTAAAAATTAGCTCTGTGTTGCCAGTGTCCATGCCTGAGCGGAACGGTTGCCAGAACGGCAATAGGCAAAAATTGGGCCAGGCAGGGTGTTGATAGCTTCCTGCGTTTCAATCACGGCATCGGAAGAAGGTGTGAGCGGTGCAGAAACGGGAATGGCAATAAAGGAAAGGCCCGCTTTGCGTGCGGCTTCACCAATGGTTTCAGCAGATGGCTGGCCAGCTTCTTCACCGTCCGGGCGGTTACAAATAATGGTTTTGAACCCTGCACCATGAATAAGCGGAATATCATCCACTGTAATCTGGGGGGAAACTGCAAAATCGGGGGAAACAGAATGATACTGCATGGGAATAGGTATCCTGAAAGCTAAAAAGAACTGCCGTACAATGCGGCTTTTGGGGCTGAATGCAAGATCAAAGCAGCCAGACCCAAAAGCGGGTATGCCCGGATATTTGTTTAGCGGTGAATAAAGTACATGTCTGAGTACAGGTTTTTCAATGCGGCATGGTCTGCCAGGCAGTGGCGCACCAACACGGCACGCAGGCTGATAGCTGCCTGCTGTACGGCTGGATCTGTGCTGTTTGGGTGCAGGTCTGGGTAATGCCGCATGCAAGCTTTTAGGGTGGGATTGTTCATATCCACGCCAGAGCGGATCTTTTCTTTCAGCTCATTATAGTAGTCGGAAACCTCTTTATCAGAATCCCACAATGGCACGGAGGTATCCACCTTGCCGTTGTGCATAAAGTAAGCCACCGTGAAAAAGCCTGTTTCAGGCGCAGCCGTGCCAGATTGAACTGTCATGCGGCAAGAGCGTTGTGAATAAGGCGGAAAGCTTACATCCGGCATGGCGGAAGAAGCCTGTACCTGTATGGCGGGCGCAGGCGTATTGGGGTTGGGAGAGGCATCCTCTACATCTGCACCACCGGCTTCATGTGCCTTTTCCCATGCTTTTGCCACCAGAACGTGGAAACGGTCAGACTGGCACAGATCTGGTGCAGTGCGCGCTTCAGCCAGCCGGGTTTCATATGTCTGCTGCTGCTGGGTGGCGCAGGCAGCGGTTGCAACAAGGGCAGCCAGCGGCGCCAGCCGCAGAAAGCGCCGCACGGAACGCTGGGTGGGTGAAGGATCGGTCATGTCAGGATACTCCGCAATAAGGTGTGCGCCTGGGTGGAGAACGGTATTTCTGCTTTGGAGTGTGTAAGGGCTTTATGCAAGCCTTACAACGGCGCGGGCCGCGTATGCAGGGTGGATAAGGTGCTGGGTGCTGTTTTTCGTGCCCTGTGCCTGTTATGATTACAACGGAATAGAGAAAAATAAGGCGCCAGAGTGCGTCGCTGCTTCGCTCGCAAACGGGCGTGGCATGCAGCAGGCAGGAGAGGCACGGATGAGCACACAAAAAACAGCAGGGAATGCCCTGGCCCCCATGCTTTTGGAGGGGCACGAACTGGCAGAACTGGAACAGGCTCTGGCTGATGTGGAATCTGGCCGGGGCGTTCTGGTGCGTTTGGCAGACCTTATGGGCGGTGCCGTGGGGCATGCTGCACGTTTGGGCCTGCGTGGTTTGGGCATGGCCCCCAATATGGAAGAAAAAATGCGCGGGCTGGCAGAAACTGCCATTGCACGTGCGTTTGATGTTGCCATTGTGGGCATGAAAGGCCGCGCAGATAGCCAGATGGCAGAAGCCCGTTGGCGTGGCCCGGCACTGCAAGCCGCTGTAGCTGTTTCTGGTGCAGTTGGTGGGTTTAGCGGCTTGGCCGGTTTGGGCCCGGATATTGGTTTTACAACGCTTACAATCATGCGCGAAATTGCACGCGTTGCGCGGGAAGAAGGGGAAGACCTGTCTGACCCCGATGCCCGCCGTGCATGTTTGGAAGTGTTTGCCCTTAAAGCCTTCCCGAACAGCAGAACGGGCGAAGAAAGCGAACTGGGCTATTTTTCGGCCCGTGCCGTGCTACGCGGCCGCCCGGTTGTGATGTTGATTGCTGAAGTGGCCTCGCATTACGGCTTGGCGCTGGGACAGAAAATTTCTCTCCAGCTTATGCCTGTGGCAGGTGCGCTGTGTGGGGCCTCTTTGAATACGGCGTTCTTCAACCATTACCGTGCGCTTGCCCGTGCACATTTCACCATTCGGCGCTTAGAGCGTGAACACGGGCCGGTTGTGCGTGATACCGCTATGTCTATGCGCGAAGATCTGGCCGAACGTGGGGCGGAAGCCTGAACCGCTTTTTGCCAAAGTAAGAGAGATGCAAAAAAGGCCAGCACCTTTATGGGCTGGCCTTTTTGCTGTTTAGGCGGGTTTTTTCGCGACCTTGCGGGGCGGTTCACCCTCCAGAAACGTAGTGAGAATGGCAAATCCAAGCAGCGTGATGCCAATAACCTTGGCCGCCAAATGGTAATGCGGCGCCCACATATTCACGGCAAAGCACACCACAATACCAATCAGGCAAGACAGGCGCATGTTCATGGCAAAGGTTGCTCCTTACGCCGTAACGGGAGAAGGCATGGGCAAGCCTTTTGCCAAAGCCTCAACATTATCTAGCGCCAACATGCACATGGCGGTGCGCGTTTCTATGGTGGCGCTGCCTGCGTGCGGTGTCATGAAGATATTGGGCAAGGCTGTCAGCCTTGGGTTGGGGTTGGGTTCCTGCCGGTAAACGTCCAGCCCAGCCCCAAACAGATGGCCAGATTCCAAAGCCTCTATCAGCGCATCTTCATCCACCAAAGACCCGCGCGCCGCATTTACAAACACACTCCCTTTGGGCAGCAGAGAAAATGTCTGGCTGTTCATGAGGGGGGGCGCAGAAGGTGAACCCGGCATGTGCAATGTTAGCACATCGCAATGGGGCAGCATGTCTTCCAGCTTTTCAAAATAGGTGGCACCGGCTTCTTCCGCGGCGGAAAGGCGGCTGCGGTTGTGGTACAGAATGGTCATGTCAAAGCCACGTGCGCGTTTTGCCACAGCCTGCCCAATACGGCCCATACCCACAATGCCCAGCCGTTTGCCGGTAACGCGGTGGCCCAACATGCCGCCCATACCCATGCCGTGGTGCCAGCCTTTTTTCATGAGCGTATAATATTCGGCAGCGCGGCGGCAGGCGGCCAGAATCAGCATCATGCTTAAATCAGCATTACAATCTGTCAGCACATTTGGGGTGTTGGAAACCGCAATACCACGCGCATGTAGGGCGGGAAGATCCAGATGGTCTAGGCCAACGCTTACGGTAGAAACCAGTTTTACGCATTCTGGCAGAGCTTCTACATCCTTGCCTTTAAGAGGTGCGTTATTGGTAACCATAACAGCAAAAGGCTGAAATTCCTTAGCCAATTCCAGAAGGGCCTGTGTGTTCAGGCTTTTTTCTGGCGGAGGCGGGGCTGTAAATTCTGTTTTAATACGATCTTCCGCAGCATCTAACAGGCGGATGGAGCGGATAAGGCGAGGTGCTTCTGTGCTCACAGGCAACTCCGTAGGCTGGTGAGTCGGTGGCTGTCTGGCACAAGTTTGTGCCCAATGCGGGCTGGCATCAAGCAGGGTCAGACAACATATGGGCTATGACACTCCATAACGGAATGCAAAGCCAGAGGTTGCCTTGGCTTGCGGGATGATGGGTTGCAGGAAAGGAACATGCAGCAGATGACACAGGAACTTACCCCACAGATCATGCTGGGTGCATATGCGGCGGGGCTGTTTCCTATGGCGTCCGATGCAACGGATACGACCCTGCGGTGGTATGACCCCGACCCCCGCGGTATTTTGCCGCTTGATGGTTTTCATCTTCCGCGCCGCTTGCGCCGCACCGTGTTGTCTGGCCAGTTTGATGTGTGTGTGAACAGGGATTTTCCCGCTGTTATGCGCGCATGTGCTGCCCCCGCGCCGGGGCGTGAAACCACATGGATAAATAGCGAGATCTATCGCCTGTTCTGTGCTCTGCATAACATGGGTTTCAGCCACAGTGTGGAGTGTTGGCAGAATGGTAATCTGGTTGGCGGCCTGTACGGCGTAGCCCTTGGTGGTGCTTTTTTTGGAGAAAGCATGTTCAGCCGCACAACGGATGCCTCCAAGGTGGCTTTGGTGCATTTGGTGGCGCGGTTGCGCGTGTGTGGGTTTGTTGTGCTGGACACACAATTTGGCACCGAACACCTGGCCCGCTTTGGGGGTGAGGAAATACCAGCAGCCGCATATAAAGCCATGCTGGAAAAGGCCGTAAGCATGCAGCCGCGTTGGCAGCAGAATATTCCGGCTGATGTGCTGGAAGCAGAAATCCGAAACATGTAAGTAACTGCCATATTCCGGCCCGTGGCATGCCTTAGGCTTGCAGCATGTTGCTTGCGCCCAAGGTGGTAACCAAGTGCGGGCCTGTAATTTGAATGACTGGAATGGATGATATCATGAGCACACGCCTGTATGGTCGTATGCGTTTTTTTTGCCTGATGGGTGTTCTGGGGGCGGCTGTGCCTGTGCTGGGCACGGTGTTTTCTGGGCAGGCACAGGCACAGGTTGCGCTGGATCATCCACGCCTAACGCCCGCGCGTGATGCTATTATTGATTACAGCTTTCAGCCCCAGCCCACAGCGCAGGATTTGGAAAATGGTGTTAAGCCAGACACACCCATAGCAACGCGCCATGTGCAGGTGATGTTCTCTGGCGATGGCGGGTTGATGCGCATTAACTACATGACCAGCATGGAAGGGGATGACAGCCGAGGGGCTGTGATTATCAACCGCGCCTCGCAGGAAGTGTTGGTGCTTTTGAATGATCGGCATATCTACACTCGCCTTGTGCAGCAGGAAGGTATCCGCAACCCGTTTCTGCTTGATCTGTCCATGCAGTTTACACGCAAGGGCAGTGATGTTGTGGCCGGGCAACCCTGCACCGTCTGGGCCGCACAATCTGCCCAAGGGCAGGCTACGGCGTGCGTAACGGATGATGGCTTTATTCTTTCCCAAACCGGTATTGATGTGGATGGGCTAAATGGCCGTATCCGCGCCATGAAAGTATCTTACGAGCCCGTGCCCGATAGCGTATTTCAGCCGCCCGCAGGCTTTCAGGAAGTTAACCCGCATAGTGGCAATAAAAACGGCGGAGGTTCAGCGGGTGGCGCTTCGGCACAACCTGCTGCGCCTTCTGGCGTAGGGCCAATGATATCTACCCCAGCTCCAAATAGCGCGGAAGGAACACCGTAAGATGGTTGCAAAACGCTTTCTTGCTGGTGTGGGGTTTGTGCTGTTGGGGGCTGCGGCTTCTGGCGGTGTCGCCCATGCCCAGATACAGCCGCAAACGCCAGAGCCAACACAAATAAGCCCAACAGATGCGCCGGTGGTAACGCCATCTGTTGATGCAGATGTGTTGTATGAGCTGAACTCCGCCCAAGGGGATGCCCCCACCCAGCAACGTATGCGCTGGCAGGTTAGCTCCTTGCGCCAACGGCTGGACCCGCAGAATTCTGACGTGTTCATGATTACATCATGGACAGATCACACCCTTACAGTGGTGGATACCGCACGCAAGCGGGCCAGTGTGATGCCCGTACCAGGCCCACAGCAGATTACTCCCCCAGGGCAGCCCGCAGCGGCTGGCACCTATGCACGATTGGGGAATTCCGTTGTGGCGGGTGAACAGTGCACATTGTGGCGCACAACGGATGCCGAGGGGCATCCAACAGATGCATGCTATACGCCAGACGGCCTGCTTTTGCAGGTTGCGCAGAAAGGGCAGGTTACGGTGCGCGCAGTAAGTGTAAGCCGTGCCACCCAGCCAGATAGCGTGTTTGCCATTCCGTCCGGGCTGAAGCGGGAAGCCCCTGCACACCCATAAGGTTTGATGTTTCGGGCGGCAGAAAACGGAAAAAGAGAACGTCGCCATGAAAATCCGCCCCAGCTTTGCACTTTTCTATCTGTTTCTTGCTGGGGTAAGCCTGCCTGCTCTTGCGCAGGCGGATGATGGAAGTTCCGGCACGGTTTCCGTATGTTTGCGTGCGGATATTGCGCAACCGCCCCAAGCCATGCAGGTGGTGGCATCTGGCACCGTGTTTACAGCGCAAGCCAAAGCCGGTGGCCGTAAGGCTGGGGAAGAAAACGAAGCCTTGGTTACCACAGAAACTGTCACCCTTACCCATATGCAGCCGTGTATGGATGCAGATGCATCCTCTGTTATCTCGCACACACGGCATTGGCTGGTTTCCCCCATAACCGCGCAATCTGGCGTGGTGTTTCATGCCATAGGGGAAGTCAGCGGCAACGGCCTAGATACCGCTTTTGATGATGAGGGTGCATCTTTTCGGGATATCGTGCGGGCAGGGGGCATTACGGCCACAGTGCGCAGCCCGCTAACAGATGCTGTATCTCTGATGGAAGGGGCGGCTGATCTTCCCCCCAATGCGGATGGAGAAGACCCCGCTATTGATGATAAATAATATGGCCCCTGCAAAGGGGCTGCAACCGGGTTAAAAAATCCGGCGCAAGGCCCCCGGCAGAAAGATGGAATAGGGGTTTACGTGCAGTGAAGGGTTGCTCATTTGCCCGGCCACACCAAAGGTTATGGCCACAAGCCCACCGTCTTTTTCCGGGCTAAACACCCAGCCAATGCCCGGCAGCTTTCCGGGCAGTTTATTAATAGCAAAAATAGGTACCACGGTGCCGTGTAAATCTATGCTGTTCTTATCCAGATTAACGTCGCCTTCAAGTGTTGCGCCCAGTGCATTGTTGCCTGTTCTGCCATCATGAATATTCAGCACGCCATCTTTGAACGTTACGGGCAGCACAAGATGTGTAACGGTAAATTCCGATGTATTATGTGCGGCCAACCAGCCGTAAAATGAGATATTCCGTGCCATACGCAGGGCTGTTGGGGCTTTTTTAAGCACAAATGGCGTTACGGTTATGCGGCCGTTAAACGGGGCGGAAGCCTCCGTATCATCAAAAGATCCGCTTAAAACGGCATGGCCACCTTCTACATCCGGCACAATTTTAAAGTCAGACAGAAACGCGCCCATGTTGGGGATAGAAACGCGCAGGTCTCGCCCCGCACCTTTGGGGGTAAGTGTCATGCTTACGGGGGTTGGCCCGTGCATGGCAAAATACATTTTTTCCAGACGTTGGCCGTTATCCTCAAAATAGGCTTTTACAGCTTTTAAAGATGGTTTGTCCGGATTGTAGCGCAATGTGTTGGCTGTCAGATCAATAGCCCATGCTGTACCCGGAGGGCCGTGTAGCTTGCCTGTTGCTGCCTCTGGCACGTGGTACCCGCTACTGGCGGGCTGTGCGGGTTTGGGGTCTGATGGATCACCCGTCACCAAAGGGGAAAGATCCAGCATGTCTGCATAGACGCCAACATGAATAACCGAGCCTGCCACACCTTTTTGTGGCAGTTCCAGCATGGCATGGCCGGTGGAATGAGCAACCCGGAAGGAAGAGATAAGCAGTTGGGGCGCATGGTTGGGGCGTAGGCGGGCTTTGCCACGTACATCCAGATCCGGCCCGGTAGCCAAAATACGATCCACCGCAACAATCTGGCCGTTTTTTAGCCCCAGCGTAGCGGTGGCCTGTGCAGCCCGCCCCGGTGCCTTATGCCAGAGCGGAATGCGAATTTGGGAGTTTTTGAGGTTGAGGTTGATATCCACCAACCCGTGGTGATCTCCATATTGGCGGTAATCCACCACGGCATCAGCAGAGCCACCAAAATGGTCTCCCGTTGCAAAACCGGCGGCTGTTGCGGTTTGTGGGGTAATGCGGGATGTCAGGTGCGCCTGTTCCAAAAGCCCGGTTGGCGGTACATGCCGGAAATCCGTTGAGTAGGAGATGTTGGAGGGCAGCCCACCCAACACCCCATGCCCGGCAAGAGAAAGGCCATCTGCCGTGGCATCCAGCTTGATATCAGCTCGCCTTACACCGCGCCCGGCAACCACGTTATCAAGCGATGCCTGCGTGATATCGGCATGGCCCTTAATGTCCATGTCATCAATGCTGACATCGTCTTTCAAAGGGAGGCTAAGCATAAGCTGAAGTTTGGCGCGCCCACGTGGGTTGCGAAGATCCAGCGGGTGGCGAGAAAGCAGGTGCAGGCGTGGTTCGGCCAAAAGAGCCATCACATCCTGTAATTTGCCATCTAGTTGTGTGTTGATAATACCGGTCTGGTCTTTTTTGGTCAGGCCCACAATATCCATGCTGCCGGGGCCAGCAGCAATGCGGCCAATACCATTTTGGCCTACGTTCTTTCCGGCGCGATCAACAAGCTGGTAGCCGTGGTCAAACTTGATGCTCAGCTTGTCCAGCCCGTCCACATCCATATGGGCATCCATGCCCCTTAGTGGGGAAATAGGCCGTAGCCAGTAGATGGTCAGCCCCTTGGCATCCAGCCCGCCAGCAATGTTGCTAACATCCACACCATTCCAGCCCGTTTTGCTGGATAAAGAAACAGTGGTGTGCAGGTTGTAGGCCACGCCATCTGTAATATTCTTGGTTACCCATTTTTTACCGCCCTTGGCGGCCTTGTCTGGCCAATAATAAACCAGATCGGGAAAGTACACCTGCGGAATATCGGCAGTAACCTGCCCGGAAACGGTGGTAGGGTTTATCAGATCTGTGGCATCTACTTGCCCGGATACAGCCAGATGAAGCCCTCTGGCCTCATCTTCCGGGTGGTCTGGATTGCGCAGGTTGGCGGTGATGTTGTGCACAATAATATGTGCAGGCGTGCTGCCATCCTTAAGATGGTCAAGCCGCAGGGTAATATTGGCAGAGCCGCCGTTTAAAAAATAGCGTGCCCCAGCGGCAGTAACCTTGCCGCTTTGTGCATCTGCATGCAGGTCCATCGCGCCTGGCATCAGCCACTCCGAACCCGGCGCGGGCAGAAAGCTGACATCGGATGTCACCGTAATAGGTGTTCTGATATGTTGCAGGTCATGCGAGATATGGGAAAAGCTGGCTGGCTTAACGGCATTGGTTGCCAGATGCCACACAATGCCTTTGCCATCTGTATCTGGCAGGCTGTTGGCTTTTACCTCTATGTGGCAATCAGGGTCTTCTTCCCCCGTTACGGCAAATTGCACGGCACCCGTTATGCCCTTTTTGCCTTGGGCTGATGCCATATGCAGTGTGGCATCTAGCGGAGAAGCCACCCAATGCGTGCCGGTGAGCTGATCATTCATACGCACAACAGCGTGCGAGATCACGGCACGGTCCAGTCCGGCAGTATCCACGCTTCCGCTATCACTTGCGCCTACGGTCGGAGGGGTATCAAAATCAAACCCCACAGCACCGTTTTTACCGCGCCGGAGGGCAAGGTTTACGCCTTCCAACTCTACGGCGCGCAGGGCAATGCCACCATGTAGCAGGGCCAGTGTATCCAGCGTAACATGGGCTTCGTGCACGGTATCGACCACTGTACGGTCCGGCCCTTTAACGGCAATATCATGCAGCGCAAGCATGAGCGGAGATGTGAACCCATCGCGCAGGCCGTTCCATTCCAGATAGGCGCGCCTTAACCCCAGCGTAGCGACCGGAGGCTGTTTTTTGCCGCCGGAAATAACGGTAACAGGCAAAAAAGGGCGCACCAACGGCGTAACATTTATTGGCCCAAGCGCCATGCGTGCAAACAGCAAAACTGTGCCCACAACAGGCAGCCCCACCATGGCATAGGCACCATAGACCAGAAATTGCCGGGTTTTTGTGCGCCGTGGGCGCGTGGTGTCTTGACCGTTGGAAGTCAACGCAGCAAGCCTTTATTGTTCACAGCACGGGCCAGATCATGACGCAGGCAGACCATTCCCTTTTTCGAGACGTAAGGCAACCTAGAGGGCACGGTTCCCGCATGTGGCCAGATGCAGACTGGCCCGCCCCAGCAGATACACGTGCGGCTGATCTGTTTACGCAGGACATGCTGGTTCTGGCGCAGGAAGCAGGTGTTGCGCAATCTGTCATGATACAGCCGGGCGCGCGGGAACTGCTGGCGTGTCTTGGGGGCAACAGTCCGTATCTGGCAGATCTGGCGCGAGAAGACGTTCTGGCCTTTGCGGCCCTGCTGGAACAGGGGCCGGATATGTGTGTGCAGGATGCGTTTGCAACATGCGCAAAATTTGACACAACATCGGGGCGAGAGTGTGTCGCGGCTTTTTTGCGGCATACAAAAAAACGCATAGCTTTTATTTGCGCTGTGGCGGATCTGGGTGGCTTCTGGTCTTTGGAGGAAGTAACACATGCCCTGAGCCGCCTGGCTGATACCGCGCTGGATCTGGCTGTCAGGCATTTGTTGTGGTGCGCCTTTCAGGCGGGGCAACTGGCTTTGCCCAACCCGGAACACCCCGCACAGGGCTGCGGCTTTGTAATTCTGGCCATGGGCAAGTTAGGCGCGCGGGAGCTGAATTTTTCATCCGATATAGACCTGATGGTGCTGTATGATCCCACAGCGTACCCTCAGTCGGACACAGTGCGGCGTGTGTTCGTGCGTATGACTAGCGATCTTGTCAGCCTGATGGAAGCACGAGATGCCAACGGATACGTTTTTCGCACAGATTTAAGGCTGCGGCCCGATCCATCTTCCACCCCTCCGGCGGTAACGGTGCAGGCCGCCATCCTGTATTATGAAAGTCTCGGCCAAACGTGGGAACGCGCGGCCATGACAAAAGCGCGCCCTGTGGCGGGGGATCTCACACTGGGGCGGCGTTTTCTGGTGGCTATTCGGCCGTTTATCTGGCGCAGGCATCTGGATTTTGCATTGATTGATGATCTGCATGACATGAAGGCCCGGATAGATCGTTACCGTAAGGCGGGCCGGACAGATTTAAGTAACTTGCCAGATGCCGTGCTGGCAGATCCTTCCGCCAGCATAGAGTGGTTGTTGGGGCATAACCTCAAGCTGGGGCAGGGCGGGATTCGTGAAATTGAATTTATCGCGCAGGCCATGCAGCTTGTTTGGGGTGGGCGTGAGCCTACCCTGCGCGACAAAACCACCTTTGGTGCGCTTAAAAAGCTTGTAGGCTCAGGCCGTCTGCCCCGAGAAGAAGCCGAGGTTCTGGCCCGCACCTATCGTTTTTTGCGTGATGCCGAACACCGTTTGCAAATGCGGGCAGACCACCAAACCCACAGCCTGCCAGACACGCGGGAAGGGTTTGAGGCCTTTGCCATTTTTATGAACTATCCGGATGCCGAGGTTCTGGCGCTGGATATGTTGCCCCGTATGCGTGAGGCACGGCGCATTTTCGAGCGACATTTTGTGCTGCATTCCGCCCAGCCCGAAGAAGTGGAAGGCAGCGTACTGGTGCCGGGGCCGGAAGATGGGCAAACGGCGGAACTGTTGCAAAAGCACGGTTTCCCGCCCGAACAGGTGCAGGAAGCCACACAGGTTCTTACCCGCTGGCGCGGCAACAGCTTGCGGGCTTTGCGGTCTGAGCGCGCACATGCGTTGTTGCGAGTGCTGTTGCCCACATTGCTGGCCAGCTTTGGTGCGCGCAGCAATCCGTTGGCCTGTTTACGTCGGTTTGATGCGTTGCTGGCGCGGCAACATGCTGGAGTGCAGCTTCTTTCTCTGTTTGAACGTAATCCGGCATTAGTAGACCGCATTGCCAATATCTTTGATGCCTCCGTTTTTCTGGCAGATTACTTGGCAGACAAACCCTCTGCGCTGGAAGGGCTTTTGGAATCCGCGCCAGAAGAAGGGCGCACGGTTGTCGCGCGCCTTCAACATCTGGCGGAAGAAATGGCAGATGTTGAAGAGCTGGTAACGGCTTTGCGCCCACTTTTGCGTGGGGAGGAGTTTCGTCTATCAGTTGCCCTGCTGGAAAGCCGCATAACGGAAAACGAGGCCGAAAAGCAGCGCACAGTGTTGGCGGATACCATTATCACCATTGTAAAACACGCGGTGGAAATAGAACACACACGCCGGTATGGGCATGTTCCGGGTGGTGGCATGGCCATTGTGGCACTTGGCAAAGCCGGTTCGCGCGAGATGATGCCGCGGTCTGACCTTGATTTGCTGATGGTGTTTGATCACCCCGAAGATGTGCAGGCCAGTGAGGTGCCGCAGGCGGATACAAAAGCAGAGCGTCCGCTGTTTTCTGCCCCGCGTTCTTTGGGGGTGGCACAATATTACACACGGCTGGCCCACGCCTTTATTGCGGCGCTGACAGCCCCAGGCCCAGAAGGGCCCTTATACGCGGTGGATATGCGGTTGCGTCCTTCTGGTGCGGCGGGGCCGGTTGCTGTCTCTCGCCCCGCTTTTTTGCGTTACCACACAGAATCCGCATGGACATGGGAGTGCATGGCCCTGACCCGTGCCCGTATTGTGGCCGCTCCAGCAGAATTGAAGCATGCTTTAAGGCAGGATCTGGATACCATTCTGGATGGGCGTTTACGGGCCGAACCAGCATCTCGCGCAACGTTGCTCAAAGATGCCAGCGCCATGCGCGCACGCTTGGCGCGTGATCTGCCTGCATCTTCTGTGTGGGATGTAAAGCGGCGGCTGGGTGGGTTGATAGATGTGGAATTTATTGCCCAGATTTATCAGCTAATTGGCGCAAATAGTGCCGTGCGGGATGTAAGCACGCGTTTGGCGCTGGGGCGGCTGGAAAAGGCAGGACTGCTAAGTGCCGAGGATACTCAGTTTTTAAAGCAGGCTGAACTGTTCTGGCGCCAGCTTCAGGCTGTGTTGCGGCTGCTGTGTGGGGCCACGCCACCTGTCGATCTGGCGCGTGATCTGGCCCCGGCATCGTTAAACGTGCTGCTGAAAGCCATGAAGTTGGAAACGCTGCCAGATCTGATTGAAAAGGCGAATATTCTGGCGCGTGATGTGCATGCAGTTTTTGCCCGGCTGGTTGGTCCGGTGGAATAAGGCAGGCTTGGCGCTGGAACAGCTTGCAGATCCTGCACGTTCACTCTGGCGTAAGAGATTTTAAAAGAAGGAAAACAAGCATGACGGAAAAACACACGCTTCAGGTAGGTGATGCTGCGCCTGCGTTTGATATGGAAGCAAGCGGTGGCCGTAAGGTGACGTTGGCAGATTTTAAGGGCAAGCCGTTTGTTCTGTATTTCTACCCCAAGGCAGATACACCCGGATGCACAAAGGAAGCCTGCGGATTTAACGAGGCCCTAAAGGATTTTGATAAAGCCGGATTAACCGTTATTGGCGTTTCGCGCGATCCGGTCAAAAAGCTGGATGCCTTTGCTGCCAAATATGATCTGACATTTCCCTTGGCATCAGATGAATCTGGCAGCGTGACAGAAGCCTATGGCGTGTGGGTGGAAAAAACCAATTATGGCCGCCAGTATATGGGTATTGAGCGCACAACCTTCCTGATTGGGGCGGATGGTAAAATTGCGCATATCTGGCCCAAGGTTAAAGTGCCGGGCCATGTTGAAGCTGTGCTGGAAGCTGCCCGCACACTGGCGGGCAGTGCCTGATTTTTTACTTTCAGGCTTCAGCTTCTTTTACCATGCTTGGTAATACCCGCGCGGGCCGTAATAGCCGTAACCGGGGCCGGGCATAACTGGCACAGCAGGCACCACGTAAGCTGTTGGCGGCGGCGGAGGGGGCAGCGGTGGTCCGTAAGCTACAGGCGGGCCGCCAGCTATTGTGGCGCCAGCCAACGCCCCTACGGCCAAGCCGCCAATAAGGGCACCTGCAATGGCACCGCCACCGGGGCCACGGTGATGGTAATAACCACCTCTGGGGCCACCCCAACCGGGGCCGCCCGGTCCGCCACGTGGGCCGCCGCCCCAACCTGGGCCGCCCATCATATGCGGGCCGGGTTGTGCCTGCGCCATCGGCACGCTTGCCAAGCCAAGGCCCGTAATAACGGGCAGGGCCATAAGAAGTTTGGTAATCTGGCGCATGAAATGAGCCTCCTTGAAACAGGATTACACCTGCGTTCTTTGTCTCATCTCAAATAATGGCGCGTCTTATGGCAAATTAAAGGCGTATCCGCGGCGTTATTTTGCAATCTGATTTTATGAAACAACAAGGCCCGTACTTGGTTACCCGGAATGGGCATGCTGCTTTTTTAACAAAGAGCAACATGCCGCGCACCGAAATATCAGGAGCGTGCAGGTGCACCGGCTGGCGCGGTAATGCGATCTGCCTGTTTCAAACGCAAAACCGTAAACAGGGTAACGGCCGCACAGATGGAAACATATCCGGCAAACCAGTTTTCGTGCCCGATCTGTTTACACCACAGGGCAATATATTCCGTGGTGCCACCAAAAATGGAAACCGTAAGCGCATAAGGCAGGGCCACACCCAAAGCGCGAATACGGGTGGGAAAGAGCTCCGCTTTTACAATAGCGTTAATGGATGTGTAGCCAGAGGCAACAAACAGCGCCGTAACAATCAGGGCAAAAGCCGCCCAAGGGGATGAGGCCCCCGCAAGCACATGCAGCAGCGGAATGGTGCCAAATGTTGCGCCAAAGCCAAAAAACAGCAGCAATGGCTTGCGGCCAATTTTATCTGAAAGAGCCCCAAAAACAGGCTGCATGGCGGCAAACACCACAAGGCTGGCAGTAGAAATAAGGGTTGCTGTTTCCTTAGGAAAACCCAGCGTGTTGGCCAGATATTTCTGCATGTAAATGGTGTAGGTATAAAAGGCCACGGTGCCACCAAGGGTAAGGCCACATACCGTTAATACAGCCCGCCAGTGGTGCAGAAGAACGCGAATGCCGCCTTTTTCTTCTTCTGTATGCGCGTTTTTAAAGCTGTCACTTTCTGTCATCTGGCGGCGTAGCCAGAACACCAGCACAGCCCCCAAAGCACCTATCAGAAACGGCACACGCCAGCCCCAGCTTGCAATCTGCTGGGGGGTAAGCAGCACGTATTGCATGAGCATGAGCAGAACAAGGGCGAGCAGTTGGCCCATAACCAGCGTCACATACAAAAAACCAGACCAGAATCCGCGGTGCTCGGGTGTGGCGACTTCTGCCAGATAGGTGGCGGATGCTCCGTATTCTCCCCCAAGGCTTAGGCCTTGCAACAGGCGGGCAATTAACAGGAGCAGCGGGGCGGCAAGGCCGATCTGGTCATATGTTGGGCATACGGCAATGGCCAAAGACCCTAAACACATTGTGAGCACGGAAATGGTGAGTGCGCTGCGTCGGCCATACCGATCTGCCGCCATACCCAACAGCCACCCACCCACAGGGCGCATAAAAAAGCCCACAGCAAATACCGCAGCCGCATTTAGCAGCTCAACCGTGGGGTTGCCATGCGGGAAAAAGGCATGCGCAAAGTAAATGGTGAAAGAGGAATAAACATACCAATCAAAATATTCCAGCAGGTTGCCTGCGGAACCTGCCACAATGCCGCGGATGCGCTGTGCCGTGTTCACTCTATTGTTCTCCTGTCCGGAAAGGGCACGGTGTTATTTAAATCCGCGGCCTGAATGATGTGTTTTTATTGGCCTGCCACACAGCGCATGTTCTGCACGCAGGGCAGGCTAAGGGGCAGGTCATACCATTGCCAGTGGTCGATTGTCATTACGGTGCCGCGATAAAGCTGTTCTGGCGGGCATTCTATGCGTTTCTGGTGCTTGCTCTTGTTGCGGACATAAGACAAAACGGGGCATGAGTTCTGTAATTGTTCTTTTAAGTGTTGCTGTGTGCGCCTTGTTGCTGGGGGCGGGTCTTGTTGTGGTGCTGCGCCCTAAAGCTGGAGGCGGCACGGATGCAGATCTGCTGGCCCGGCTGTATGTTCTGGTAGAGCATGAGAGTGCGACGGCACGTTCCGAGAGTGCCGCGCAACGCAATGGCATGATGGAAATGGAACGCGCCATGGGTGGGCGTATTGAGCGCATGCGCACGGAGCTGGCGGAACAGCTTGGTGCGTTGGCCGGGGGGCTGGGGCGAGAACAGGCGGAGGCCCGTGCCGCTCAGGCCGAAGCCCTGCGCAATCTGGCGGATACATCTGCCCAGCAGTTGGCCTCTATCCGCCATGCGGTTACGGAGCAACTGCACGAAGCTGTAGAGCAGCAGATGCAAACATCGTTCCAGCGTGTGCTGGAGCAATTTTCCGCCATGCAAAAAGCCATGGGCGAAGTGAGGGCCATGACGGGCCAGATTGGAGACCTCAAGCGCCTGTTCAGCAATGTCAAAACCCGTGGTGGCTGGGGGGAAGCCCAGCTACGCGCCATTTTGGATGATGTGCTGCCACCCGGCACGTATGAAAGCAATGTGCGGATTGGCAACGGAAACGATGTGGTGGAATTTGCCATCCGCATGCCCGTTAAATCCAGCACGCCTCCGCTTTTGCCAGTGGATAGCAAATTTCCCACAGAAGCTTATGAGCGGCTGCTCAACGCTGCGGATGAAGGTGATGCGGCGGCAGAAAAAGCTGCGCGTAAATCTCTAGAAAACACCATGCGGGTGGAAGCGCGCAAGATTTCCAGCAAATATATTCACCCACCCAAAACGGTGGAGTTTGCCGTACTGTATCTGCCCACAGATGGGTTATATACAGAAGTGGCACGTATGCCGGGGCTGATTGATGAGTTGGGGCGGCAGTTTCGGGTTATGGTTATGGGGCCCGCTCTTATGCCAGCCATGTTGCGCACAATCCATCTGGGGTACGTTACACTTGCGCTGGAAGAGCGGACAGAAACCATTGCGCGCCTGCTGGGGGCCACGCGGCAGGAAATGATCAAGATGGATGGCGTGCTGGATAAACTGGCGCGAAATGCACAGGCCATGTCCTTTTCTATCGAGGAAGCCCGTAGGCGCACACGTTCGGTTAGCCGCAAGTTGCGTGAACTGGATGAACCGGAAGACAATGCCGCCGGAACAGAAGAGTCTGAAATTGAATTTACTGGTGTTGATTCAAATGGGGCGGCATCAGTGTAAAAGATGAATGGAACAGCGGATATGCTTAAGGAAGATGCCGATTTTTTCTCACCCAATGGGAAAACGGTGCTTCTGGTAGAAGATGACGGCACCATAGCCGAGGAAATTGCAGCTGAACTGACAGCCCGCGGTTTTAAAGTGCTGCACGAAGCCACAGGTGATGCCGGGCTGGAAGCTGCCTTACGGTTAGAAGCAGACGTCATGGTGGTGGACCGTCTTTTGCCCGGTCTGGATGGTTTGAGCGTTATAGAAACCATGCGCCAGCAGGGCATACGCCTGCCTGTACTGGTGCTTTCTGCCCTTTCTGCGGTGGATGATCGGGTAACAGGCCTTAAGGCTGGGGGCGATGATTATCTGACCAAGCCCTTCGCCATAGAAGAGCTGGTGGCCCGGATAGAAGCCCTGCTGCGTAGGCCGGATGATACGCGCAGCACCAAGCTGCATCTGGGCCCAATTGATATGGACCTGATAGAACGCCGCGTCTGGCGCGATGGGCGGGAAATAGAGCTGCTGCCGCGTGAATTCCGTTTGCTTGAATACCTTATGCGCAGGCCGGGGCAGGTGCTTACACGTTCCATGTTGCTGGAGGATGTGTGGCAATATCGGTTTATCCCGCGCACCAATCTGGTGGATGTGCATATCGGCAAGTTACGGCGCAAAATTGATGGGCCGGGAGAGGAACCGTTGATCGAAAGTATTCGCGGAACGGGATTCCGGCTGCGTGTTCCTGACTGAACTTTTTCGCACAGCTACCTTCCGCATCACCCTTATGGCGCTGGCCGCCATGGCGGGGGTGATGGTCATGCAGTTTGGTCTGGTTTACGCGCAGCTTGAGGCCGTGGAATCGCGCCGTTCCACCGAGTTGCTGAAAGGTGAGGCCGAACTGCTGGCCCAGATGTCTCCCGAGCATCTGGAATACGTTATCCGCCGCCGCGCCACGGATGATCTGCGACTGATCATTAACAGTGCCGGGCTGTTTGATTCCGGCCATGCCCTTATTGCAGGGGATTTGCGCACTTGGCCCAAGGGCCTAAAGGCAGATGGCAAACCCCACAATGTAGAAATTTACCCCGAAGAAGGGGATTCGTACCCCCTGCGTGTGCTGGCGGAAAAACTGCCAGATGGCACCATTCTGGTGTTGGGGCGCAGCTTTCATCTGCTTTCCGAACAAAAGCTCATGCTGCGCCACACCATGTTGGTGGCGGCTATTCCTACCTTTGTGTTTGCGCTGTTTCTGGGCATCGTGCTCAGCCATCGTGCTCTTTCCCGCGTGAAGGAAATGCACGAGGCCATAGACCGCATTATGGCCGGGGATATCCATGAACGTTTGCCCGCTGCCAAGGAACGGGATGATCTGGAACGCTTGGCCGGTAGTGTAAACCGTATGCTGGACCGGCTGGAACGGTTGATGGACGATATGCGGGAAGTGGGGAATGATATTGCGCATGATTTGCGCACCCCGCTTTCTCGCATGCGTGCCAGATTGGAACGCGCTCTTTCTGCTGGCACAGAGCCAGAGGCGCTGGAGGCGGCAGTAGGGCGTGCTGTAGATGATCTGGACCAGTGTCTGGGTATTATCACTGCGTTGCTGCGTATTGCGGAAATAGAAAATAGCCGCAGAAAAGCAGGCTTTGGGCAGGTGCTTTTAGCCGATCTGGTGGCAGACGTATTTGATTTGTATGAACCCATAGCTGAAATGGAAGATAAAGTGCTGGTTACAAAGGAGGGCGAAGCCCCCTGCTTTGTATGGGGGGACCGGCACTTGTTGATCGAGCTTTTGGCCAATCTGGTTGATAATGCCATAAAATTTACACCAGAAGGTGGGCGCATTATCCTTGGCTCGCAACGCATCAACGGTGCGGCATCTCTGTTTGTTACGGATACGGGCGTAGGTATTGCGCCGGCTGAAAGAGAAGCTGTGCTTTCACGCTTTTATCGGTCGGACAAAAGCCGCCACGTACCGGGGAGTGGGCTGGGGCTTAGCCTTGTGTGTGCCATTGCGCATCTGCACGAAGCCCATGTCACCATTGAAACAGGGGCGGAGGGTGTTGGCACCTGTTTCAGAATTACCTTTCCATCCGCTTTTTTACAAAAGGTTGAAGATTGCACGTAATGATGTTGGCGGGCCGCAGATATGTATGTAACGATAAAACCATGCCAAATCTGCCTGTCTGCAATGCAGCGTCTCTAACTGTGCAAGGTTGGAGCGCATGAACGAAATTGTCGTTACCGCGCTTAAAAAGCCGTATACGTTTGTGGTGCTTTCCATCCTGATTCTGGTGTTCGGAATCAGGGGAATATTCAATACGCCTACAGACGTATTTCCCAGCATTCGTATTCCTGTTGTGGCAGTGGTCTGGACCTATACGGGCCTGATGCCAGAGGATATGTCTGGCCGCGTCGTGTATTATTACGAGCGCGCTCTCACCGCGACCGTGAATAATATCGAGCATATCGAGAGCCAATCGTATTATGGCCGCGGGATTGTGAAGATCTACTTCCAGCCCGGTACAGATACATCTGTGGCGCAAACCCAGATTACCTCGGTATCGCAGACAGTTATCAAACAGATGCCCACGGGCTCTACACCGCCGCTGGTGTTGGCTTATAACGCATCCTCTGTGCCGGTTGTGACATTGCAGGTGTCTTCCACCTCCATGACGGCCTCACAAATTTACGACATGTCCTCCAACCTTATCCGTCCGGCGCTTGTTTCCGTGGCGGGGGCTGCCATTCCCAACCCGTACGGGGGGCAGCCGGGTAATATCATGGTGGATCTGGACCCGGTAAAACTGCTGGCGCATCGGCTTTCCCCGGTTGATGTCTCGCGCGCGTTGAACAGCCAGAACATTGTGCTGCCTGCGGGGGATCAGCGCATTGGCCCGTTTGACTGGATGGTGCAGACCAACGCCTCTCCCAAAAATATGGAAGAGCTGAACATGATCCCCATCAAACAGGTGGGGGATGCCGTGGTGCGGTTGCAGGATGTGGCATGGGTGCATGCAGGCGGCCCGCCACAAACCAACCTTGTGCTGGTTAAAGGGCAGCAGGGCGTTCTGATTGTTATTATGAAAAGTGGCGATGCCTCTACGCTGGATGTTGTGGCGGGGGTTAAAAAGCTGCTGCCGGGCATTGTAAAAACCCTGCCAGAGGGCGTGAGCATCAAGATTTTGAATGATGCCTCTACCTTCGTGAAAGAATCCGTGCAGGACGTGGTGCGTGAAATGCTTACCGCTGCGTGCCTCACCGGGCTTGTGGTGCTGCTGTTTCTGGGCTCTTGGCGTTCTACCGTTATTATTGCCACCTCCATTCCGCTGGCCATGCTGTGCTCGGTTATCGGGCTGGGTTGGGCTGGGCAGACCATCAATGTCATGACACTGGGCGGCTTGGCGCTGGCCGTGGGGATTTTGGTGGATGACGCCACGGTGATGATCGAAAACATCGACGCGCATCTTGAGATGGAAAAAGATCTGGAAACGGCCATTATTGATGCCGCAAACCAGATTGTTATCCCCACCTTTGTATCCACCATGTGTATCTGCATTGTGTGGATGCCGTTGTTCCAGCTTACGGGTGTTGCGGGCTGGCTGTTCATGCCCATGGCGGAAGCCATCATTTTTGCCATGATCGCCTCCTTTATCCTGTCCCGAACACTGGTGCCCACCATGGCCAAATACATGCTGGCGGCACAGGTGGCCGCGCATGCACATGGCCCGCAGGAGCCCAAAACCATTTTTGGCCGCTTTCAGCGTGGGTTTGAGCATAAGTTCGAACAGTTCCGGCATCGCTATCACGAGCTGCTGTCTCATCTGGTGGCAACGCGTGGTACGTTTGTGCCGGTGTTTGTGCTGTGCTCGCTTGGCTCCTTGGGGCTGCTGTTCTTTGTGGGGCAGGATTTCTTTCCCGAAGTGAACTCAGATGCCATTGCCCTGCATATGCGTGCGCCCATTGGCACAAGGTTGGAAGAATCCGGCAAGATTTCCCAGCTTGTGAATGATGAGATCGAACGCACATTGCCGGGGCAGGTAGAAGGGTTGGTTGATAACTGCGGCCTGCCCTTTAGCCCGTTGAATCAGGCTTATATTCCAACGCCAACAGTGGGCACGCAGGATTGCGATATTACGGTTTCACTTAAAAATCCGGCATCTCCTGTGGCCGAATATCGGCGGCTTTTGCGCCATAACCTGAACATGAAGTTCCCCGGCACACAGTTTTCCTTCCTGCCGGGGGATCTGACAGCCAAAATCCTGAACTTTGGTTTGCCATCACCTATTGATGTGCAGGTGGTTGGGCGCAATCTGGCGGAAAACTTCCGCTTTGCAAACCGCCTGGCAGAACGTCTGCGCCATGTTACGGGCCTGACAGACGTGTTTGTGCAACAGCCCATGACAACCCCCACACTTATGGTGAATACCCGCCGTACTTACGCGCTGGGAACTGGCATTACAGAATCCGATGTTGCCAATAACGCACTGGTTTCTCTGTCCGGCAGTTCTCAGGTGGGGCAGGTGTACTGGTTGGATACCAAAACCGGTGTTTCGCATCTGATTGATATTCAAACGCCAGCGCCGTTCCTCCAGACCATGAATGATCTGGAAATCACGCCTGTTGATAAAGGGGATGGCAACCCGTCTGGGCAAGATCCGCAAATCTTGGGTGGGTTGAGCAAGATCGATCAGATCGGCACCCCGGCAGAGGTGGCGCATTACAATATCATGCCGGTGTTTGATATTTACGCCACGAATGAGGGGATAGACCTCGGCACGGTCTCACGCGAGGTGTCGCGTATTGTAGATGAAGTGCAGGGTGATCTGCCGCATGGCTCCTCCCTCAGTGTGCTGGGGCAGGCCGTTACCATGAACAGCGCTTACGCCCAGTTGCTAGGTGGCTTGGCCATGTCTGTGCTGTTGGTTTACCTGCTGATTGTGGTGAACTTTCAGTCCTGGTTGGACCCGTTCATCATCATCACCGCGTTGCCCGGTGCGCTGGCTGGTATTTCATGGAGCCTGTTTCTAACGCACACCACGCTTTCCGTGCCGGCCCTTACAGGGGCCATTATGTGCATGGGCACCGCCACGGCCAATGCTATTCTGGTCGTAGCTTTTGCGCGTGAACGTCTGGAAGAACATGGTGATGCCATTCAGGCCGCGCTGGAAGCTGGGTTTGAGCGTATTCGCCCAGTGCTGATGACAGCCTCCGCCATGATTATCGGCATGTTGCCCATGTCTTTAAGTAATTCGCAAAACGCACCCTTGGGTAAGGCAGTTATGGGCGGCCTGATGGTGGCAACAGTTGCCACTCTGCTGTTCGTGCCCTGTGTTTTTGCCATGCTGCACACACGTAAAAAACCGCATGAAACCGAACAAGAGGAAGCTGCCGCATGACCCAAGAGCATCCAGACGCTTCAGGGCCTCAATCTCCCACGCCGGCTGGCAGCACACGTAAACGCAAGATCGGGTTTGTGGCTGTTGGCGGGGTTGCCATCCTGCTGGCAGTGGTGGGTATTGTTCAGCGCCATACGCAGTACGTTAATCTGGCGCACGAAACGGCACATAACGCTATTCCATCCGTGCAGGTTATCTACCCCCAGCCGGGGCCGGATGAACGCACGCTTTCCCTGCCTGCCAATATAGCCGCATGGTATCAGGCGCCCATTTATGCGCAGGTCTCTGGCTACGTGAAAATGTGGTACAAAGATTTCGGCGCCAAGGTGAAGGCGGGCGATGTGCTGGCCGAAATTGATACACCGGGGTTAGATGCCCAATTTGCCGCAGCCAAAGCTAACCTGAATGTGGCGCTGGCGCGGTACAAGCTGGCCCAGATTACAGCAAAACGCTGGAAGGCCCTGCAAGGCACGCAAGCTGTTTCTCAGCAGGAAGTGGATGTGCAGGCAGCCAACGCAGAAGCCCAAAAGGCCGAGGTAGAAGCAGCACAGCATGATGTAGAGCGTTATGCTGCGCTGGAAGCGTTCAAAAAGATTGTTGCGCCTTTTGATGGCGTTGTTACATCGCGCTTGGCGGATGTGGGGGATTACGTCAACGCAGGACGTGGGGATGTAGATGCTCACGGCAATGCCACCGAATTGTTTAGTGTGGCGGATGTGCATGCCATGCGTGTGTTTGTGGCCGTGCCGCAGGATTATGCAGATATTATCTCCCCTCGGTTGGAGGCAGATTTAAGTATTCCGCAATATCCTGAACGCACATTCCGGGCACATTTTCTGGCCACGGCTTCGGCCTTTAATGCATCTACCCGTACCGTTACCACAGAACTTACGCTGGACAATAAATCTGGTGAACTCTGGCCCAATTCCTACGCCACAGCCACGTTCCATGCTCCCGGTGATACGGAAGAGCTGATTCTGCCGCTGGGTGCGATTGTGTTCAGGGCGGAAGGCACGCAGGTTGCGCTGGTGGATGATACCAACCACGTGCATCTGGTGAATGTTACGCTAGGCACCAACTTCGGAACCACGGTGCAGATTCTGCGTGGTGTGAAAAAAACGGATCGGGTGATCAACAATCCGTCTGCTGGGCTGCTGGATGGGCAGGAAGTGCGCATTGTTAAAGGCACACCGGGCTATAACATGCCCAGCACGCCGCCAGCCGTTAAAAAACCAGAACCCAAAAAGCCAGCCCCTCCCACCAAATCATCCCAAGAGGAAGATGGGGATGACACCCGCGCGATGCCTGATGATAGTGCGGATATGTCTGAAGCTGGGGCCCGCCCATGAGGAAGGGGAACATTCTGCCGCGTAAAGTTACACATATTCTGCTGGTAGGGGTGGCAACATCGGCCTTGGTGGGCTGCGATATGGCACCCCGTTATAAGCCTGCACAATTTGTGCTGCCCGATAACTGGAGCGGGCAGGGCGTGATGAAGCCCGCCCACCCATCGGATGATGCCATTCGGCCCGATTGGTGGACAATGCTGGGTGATCCGGAACTCAACTGGCTGGAAGATCAGGCCATGCGCCTGAACCCGGATTTGCAGGCGCAGGCAGAGGCGTTCATGCAATCGCGCGATATGGCAGCGGAAGCCAAATCCCACCTTTACCCGCAGTTAAACGGGGCGGCGAGTGGGGCCAAATATAAAGGCTCCCAACACCGGCTATGGCGTGGGGCCGGGGCAACCGGGCCGATGTATATGTCGTCCGAGCAGTATTCGGCCACCGCAACGTGGGAGCCGGATTTCTGGTCTGCTATCCGCAACCGTATCCGTATGGCCAAGCAGGGTGTGCAGGAAGATGCCGCAAATTATGCCTCTGCACGCTTAAGCCTTCAGGCAGAACTGGCATCGGATTACGTTATTCTGCGTGGGTTGGATGCGCAGGATGCGGTGTATAAGGATTCTATCCGGTATTATCAGACAGCCGTGCAAGTTACGCGCATGCGTCTGGCAGGGGCTATTGCGCCGGGCATGGATGTTTCCCGCGCAGAAGCCCAGCTTTACACCACGCAGGCGCAGGAAACCGATATTCGCACCCAGCGTGATGTGATGGAACACGCCATAGCCGTGCTGGTTAATCAGGCTCCGGCCTCATTCCATATCGCACCGGTTACAAAGCTGACGTTCGAGGAAAAAGAGCCACCCATAGCGCTGCCATCCACTTTGCTGGAACGCAGGCCGGATATTGCCGCAGCAGAACGGCGCATGGCGCAGGCAAACAGGGCCATCGGTGTGTCTCGTGCCGCGTTTTATCCGCACGTTACGTTTAACGCCATGACAGGCTTTATGGATAACGGGTTCGATCTGGCTTCGTTGTACAACGCTATGTATCAGTTTGGGGCACAAGCAGTGCTGCCGTTGTTCCAAGGTGGTTTGCGGCGTGCAGAATTGCAGCGCACGTGGTCGGGTTATCGGCAAACAGAAGATCTTTACCGCAGCACGGTGTTAGATGCCTTTCAGGAAGTGGAAGACAATCTCACGCGCACCAATCGTTTGAAAACGCAGGTTAAGCAGGAAAGCAACGCCGTAGATGCTGCCTTGCGCACGCAGGGTATGACTATGGCGCTCTATACTGGCGGCCTAACCAATTATCTGGATGTTGTGGTGGCGCAGGTGGCAGCGCTGAATGCCCGCATTTCATTAGTGCAGGCGCAAACCCGACAGGTGGATGCACGTGTGCAGCTTGTGCGTGCCCTTGGTGGTGGGTGGTCTCGTAGCCAATTGCCGCATGGTGAGGAAACCATCATGCCTTTCAAGCCCTTGCAGTATGAAAACCTGCGCCATGCAGCGCCTTTGGGTGGCATCAGCACCCAGACAGATCCGGTTTCCAATGATCTGACAGGCGGCATGAAAAATACACAACCACTTGACACGCAGCCAGCGCCCCGGTAAGCGCGGCACTTCTGATCGGAACGCGGGAGATTCTTGTCTGCGCCCTGTGCGTGGTGTGGAATCGAGAGAACCGCGGTCCGGGTTCATTTTGAGGAGTCCCGGATATGGCCAAAAAAGTTGTTGGCTACATCAAACTTCAGATCCCCGCTGGTAAGGCTAATCCTTCCCCGCCGGTTGGTCCGGCATTGGGTCAGCGCGGTCTGAATATCATGGAATTCTGTAAGGCATTTAACGCCAAGACCCAGGGTCTTGAGCCGGGTATGCCGATTCCGGTGGTTATCACCGCATATGCAGACCGTACGTTCAGCTTCATCACCAAAACCCCGCCGAACACCTACTTCCTGCTGAAGGCCGCCAAAATTTCCAAAGGCAGCCAGACAGTTGGTAAGGGTGGTAGCGTTGGTAAAGTGACCATGAGCCAGCTTCGTGAAATTGCTGAACAGAAACAGCAGGACATGAACGCAAACGATCTGGATGGCGCAGTGCGCATGCTGATCGGCTCTGCCCGCTCCATGGGCATTGATGTGGTGGAGGGCTAATATCATGGCAAAGAACAAGCGTATCGCTGCTGCACGTGCCAAGATTGAAGCTGGTAAAGTTTACGGTGTTGATGAAGCTATCGCGCTGGTAAAAGGCAATGCGACAGCTAAATTTGACGAAACCGTTGAAATTGCACTGAACCTGGGTATTGACCCGCGTCATGCAGACCAGATGGTTCGTGGCTTTGTTTCCCTGCCGAACGGCACAGGCAAAACCCTGCGCGTTGCCGTGTTTGCACGTGGCCCGAAAGCTGAAGAAGCTCAGGCTGCTGGTGCAGACATCGTGGGTGCGGAAGACCTGATGGAAAAAGTGCAGGCTGGCGAAATCAACTTCGACCGCTGCATTGCTACGCCTGACATGATGGCTCTGGTGGGCCGTCTGGGTAAGATCCTCGGCCCACGTGGGCTGATGCCGAACCCCAAGCTGGGCACCGTGACCATGAACGTAAAGGGCGCTGTTGAAGCGGCTAAGTCTGGTCAGGTTGAATATCGCGCTGAAAAGAGCGGTATTGTGCATGCTGGCGTTGGCAAGGCTTCCTTCAGCGAAGACAAGCTGGCTGAAAACGTGCGTGCATTTATTGATGCCGTGCAGAAGGCCCGTCCGTCTGGCGCAAAAGGTGCTTACATGAAGAAGGGCGCTCTGTCCTCCACCATGGGCCCTGGCGTTCAGCTGGACCTCTCTGCCTTCGCTGGCTGAGAAAGAATGACGCCGCACTCGCTTTCGGGCTGGTGCGGTGCATGAAGGGGTGGTTGCGGCTGCTCCTTCTTCCTGTCCGAGACCGTGCGCAACTTCGGTTTTAATCAGCCTTCGGGTTGGCGAACGGTAAGACGGGAATGCTGGTTACAGGTCGTATTTACGGCACGCCAGATATTCCGTTTCAAGGACAGGCGAGCGGGTTCCGTTATGTATAGCGGAACCTAAAGGGCAACCCGTTCTGTTGGGCGCAAGCTTAATGGAACAAGACGGAGACGGGATTTGAACCGTACGGAAAAGAAGGCCTTTATCGCCTCTCTGGCCGCCGTTTTCGCCCAGACGTCCATGGTTGTGGTCACCCGTAATGACGGGCTGACTGTGGCTGCTGTGACGGAACTGCGGCGTAAGGTGCGTGCAGCGGGTGCGAACTATAAGGTCGCTAAAAACCGGCTGGCAACTCTCGCCCTGGATGGGACCCAGTTCAACGGCATCGCGCCGCTGCTGCAAGGCCCGACCGCGCTTGCGTGGTCTGAAGACCCTGTGGCTGTGGCTAAGGCTGTCGTTGAGTTCGCCAAAACAAATGACAAGCTTGTGCTGCTTGGTGGTTCTCTTGGTTCTCAGGTGCTTGACGCCGATGGAATCAAGGCTCTGGCCGAGCTGCCGTCTCTTGATGCGCTGCGCGCGCAGCTCGTGGGTCTTATCTCCACGCCAGCTACGCGTATCGCCAGCGTTACTCAGGCGCCGGCAGGCCAGCTTGCACGTGTTTTTGGGGCCTATGCCAAAACGGGTGAAGCTGCCTGATTTCATTCCTTTGCATGAAGGAATGTTAAAGAATTTTGCGCTGCCTTCGTGCTTGAAGGTTGCGTTCTGCTAACCAGTATCTATATTAGGAAGTCAAACTATGGCTGATCTTGCTAAGCTTGTTGACGAACTGTCCGCTCTGACCGTTCTTGAAGCTGCTGAACTTTCCAAGCTGCTCGAAGAAAAATGGGGCGTTTCCGCTGCTGCTCCTGTAGCAGTTGCTGCTGCTGCACCTGGTGCTGCTGCTGCTCCGGCTGAAGAAAAAACCGAATTCACGGTTGTTCTGGCTGGCGCTGGCGACAAGAAGATCAACGTGATTAAGGAAATCCGCGGCATCACCGGTCTGGGCCTGAAAGAAGCCAAGGATCTGGTTGAAGGTGCGCCGAAGACCGTTAAAGAAGGTGTCAGCAAGGACGAAGCTGACAAGATCAAAAAGGCTCTTGAAGGCGCCGGGGCAACCGTCGAAGTCAAGTAAGTTTGCCAAATTTCTGATGCATGGCATCAGGGAAATGGAAAAAAGGTTTTCGGGTAGGGGCGCTGTGCCTCTGCCCGTTTGCCTGTTTCGGGTTGATCTGAAACAGGAGCCGGGTAAAACCCGGTATGGGCTTGAGACCAAAATTAGGTCGGACCATCAGGCTCGCGGGATGACCACGGGCATGATGGTCCGAGATAAATGGGCGGGGCAGGAGCGACGATGAACGCAATCACTAAATCGTTCACAGGACGGAAGCGGATTCGCAAAAGTTTCGGGCGGATTCCCGAAATCGCCCCGATG
Source organism: Acetobacter sp. AAB5 (assembly GCF_050106715.1). Classification (NCBI taxonomy): domain Bacteria; kingdom Pseudomonadati; phylum Pseudomonadota; class Alphaproteobacteria; order Acetobacterales; family Acetobacteraceae; genus Acetobacter; species Acetobacter sp. AAB5. The sequence goes on along the minus strand of NZ_JBNIEW010000001.1, from coordinate 396,403 downwards.
CCGAACCTGATTGACGTGCAGCGTGCGTCTTACGAGACATTCCTTCAGGCAAATGTATCGCCTGATGCGCGTACTCCAACAGGTTTGCAGGAGGTATTCCGTTCCGTTTTCCCCATCAATGATTTTGCGGGGCGGGGGCGTCTGGAATTCGTCAGTTACGAATTTGAAGAGCCTAAATATGATGTGGAAGAATGCATTCAGCGTGGCCTGACGTATGCCGCGCCGCTGAAGGTTATTCTGCGCTTGATCGTGTGGGATGTGGACGAAGATACGGGGTCTCGTTCCATTCGCGATATTAAGGAACAGCCAGTCTATATGGGCGATATGCCGCTCATGACAGACAATGGCACCTTTATCGTCAACGGTACGGAGCGTGTTATCGTCAGCCAGATGCACCGTTCACCCGGTGTGTTCTTTGATCATGATAAAGGTAAAACGCATTCTTCTGGCAAATATCTGTTTGCTGCGCGTGTTATCCCTTACCGTGGTTCCTGGCTGGACTTCGAGTTTGACGCCAAAGATCTGCTTTACGTTCGTATCGACCGTAAGCGTAAGCTGCCTGTCACCACGCTGCTGTATGCGCTTGAAGGTGCAGCATCTGAAGCTGCGCGCAAAGCTAAAGCGGCTGAAGGCGGTGATGTTGACTCTATGGAAATCAAGGGGATGGATGCCAATGAAATCCTCTCCTACTTCTATAATGCTGTCACATTCATAAAAACAGCCAAAGGCTGGGCTCGTCCGTTTGACGCGGATTCCTTCCGTGGCCTCAAGCTGCTGGCGCCGCTGGTGGATGCAGAAACCGGTGAAGTGGTGGCGGAAGCCGAAACCAAGCTGACAGCCCGCATGGTGCGCAAGATCGCGGAAAAAACGCGTGAAGTGCTGGTGGGTGAGATCGATCTGCTTGGCCGTTACATCGCCCACGATATCGTCAATATGCAGACTGGCGAAATCTATGGCGAAGCTGGTGAAGAAATCACGGAAGCACGTCTTGCTGCTTTGGAAGAAGCCGGAATTACGGAACTTCCCCTGCTGGCAATTGATGCCGCTAACGGGCCGTGGATCCGTGATACGCTTACAGTAGATAAAAACAGCACGCGTGATGAAGCGCTGATTGATATCTACCGCGTAATGCGCCCCGGTGAGCCGCCAACGGCTGAAACAGCCGAAGCCATGCTGAATGGCTTGTTCTTTGATCCCGACCGTTATGATCTTTCCGCCGTTGGGCGCGTGAAGATGAACATGCGTCTGGATATGGACGTGCCAGACACAGTGCGCGTGTTGCGTAAAGAAGATATTCTGCGCACCATTAAAACACTGTGCGACCTGAAGGACGGTCGCGGCCAGATTGACGATATTGATAACCTTGGTAACCGCCGTGTGCGCTCGGTTGGTGAGCTGATGGAAAATCAGTACCGCATTGGCCTGCTGCGGATGGAACGTGCTATCCGTGAGCGTATGGGTTCTGTGGATATTGATACGGTCATGCCGCATGATCTGATCAACGCCAAACCTGCTGCCGCTGCTGTGCGTGAGTTCTTTGGTTCTTCCCAGCTCAGCCAGTTTATGGATCAGACCAATCCGCTGTCTGAAGTGACGCACAAGCGTCGTCTTTCAGCGCTTGGCCCAGGTGGTTTGACCCGTGAGCGCGCAGGCTTTGAAGTGCGTGACGTTCACCCAACGCACTATGGTCGTATCTGCCCAATTGAAACGCCGGAAGGCCCGAACATTGGTCTGATCAACTCTCTGGCAACCTATGCCAAAGTGAACAAATACGGCTTTATTGAAACACCTTACCGTCTGGTAAAGGACGGCGTGCTGCAGGACGGCTGGAAGTACCTCTCCGCTATGGAAGAGGAAAAGCTGGTTGTTGCGCAGGCAGATGCCAAGGTGAATGATCAGGGTGCGCTCACCAGCGATCTGATTTCTGTGCGGCGTAACGGTGATTTCCGTCTGGTTCCGCCAACAGAAGTAACAGCGTGTGACGTTTCCCCCAAGCAGCTCGTTTCCGTTGCTGCGGCGCTCATTCCGTTCCTGGAAAACGATGACGCGAACCGTGCACTGATGGGTTCCAACATGCAGCGTCAGGCTGTGCCGCTGGTGCGTTCCGATGCACCGTTGGTTGGCACAGGCATGGAAGCTGCTGTGGCGCGTGATTCCGGCGCAACAATTGTTGCCAAGCGCGAAGGTATTGTGGACCAGATTGACGGTGCCCGTATCGTAGTGCGCGCAACAAATGCGGCAGGTTCTACGCAGGGTGTAGATATCTACCGTCTGCGTAAGTATTCCCGTTCCAACCAGTCCACCTGTATTAACCAGCGCCCGCTGGTGCATGTTGGTGACAATGTGCGGGCAGGCGATATTATTGCCGATGGTCCTTCCACAGAGCTGGGTGAACTGGCACTGGGCCGTAACGTGCTGGTCGCGTTTATGCCTTGGAATGGTTACAACTTCGAAGACTCCATCCTGATTTCCGAACGGATTGCCAAGGATGACGTTTTCACCTCGATCCATATCGAGGAATTCGAAGTCATGGCCCGTGATACCAAGCTGGGTCAGGAAGAAATCACGCGTGATATTCCGAATGTGGGTGAAGAAGCCCTGCGGAATTTGGATGAAGCCGGCATTGTGTATGTAGGTGCCGAAGTTAATCCGGGCGATATTCTGATCGGTAAGGTAACGCCAAAGGGCGAAAGCCCGATGACACCGGAAGAAAAACTTCTGCGTGCCATCTTTGGTGAAAAAGCCTCCGATGTGCGTGATACGTCTTTGCGTCTGCCACCTGGCACATCTGGCACAATTGTTGATGTGCGTGTGTTCTCCCGCCGTGGTGTGGATAAAGACGAACGCGCCATGGCCATTGAACGTGCGGAAATCGAACGTCTTGCCAAAGACCGTGATGATGAACGCGCTATTCAGGAACGTTCTTTCTATAGCCGTCTGCGTGAAAAACTTCTGGGGCAGGTTGCTGGCGCTGGGTTTAAGGGCATTCGCTCTGGAACCGAGATTACAGATGCCGTTCTGGATGAACATCCGCGTGCCACGTGGCGTCAGATTGTTGTCGCTTCTGACAGCGTTATGGCGGAACTGGAAACTCTGCGGCGTGAATTTGATGCGGCTATTGCACGTATTCAGGCACGTTTTGAAAGCAAGGTTGAAAAACTTCAGCGTGGTGATGAACTGCCACCTGGCGTGATGAAGATGGTCAAGGTTTTCGTGGCTGTTAAGCGTAAGCTGCAGCCAGGGGATAAAATGGCCGGTCGTCATGGTAACAAGGGTGTGGTTTCCCGCGTTGTTCCAGTTGAAGACATGCCGTTCCTGGAAGATGGCACGGCTGTTGATCTGGTGCTGAACCCTCTGGGTGTGCCTTCACGTATGAACGTGGGGCAGATTCTGGAAACGCATCTGGGTTGGGCCTGCGCTAAAATCGGCCGTGGCATTGGTGACATGGTGGATGAATACCAGCGTAATGGCGAAAAACGTCAGGAACTGCTGGACCGCCTGAAAGATGTGTACGGGGATAAAGTTTACAGCGAAGACATTGCCAATATGAGCAATGATGAGCTGATTGAACTGGCCAATAACCTGCGCAAAGGCGTGCCGATTGCAACGCCAGTGTTCGATGGTGCTTCCATTCCGGATATTGAAGCCATGCTTGAAAAAGCTGGTGTTAATAAATCCGGTCAGTCTCAGTTGATTGACGGGCGCACGGGCGAGCCGTTCGAACGTAAAACAACGGTTGGCTACATCTACATGCTCAAGCTGCACCATCTTGTTGATGACAAGATCCATGCACGCTCTATCGGCCCATACTCGCTGGTTACACAGCAGCCTCTGGGTGGTAAGGCGCAGTTTGGTGGTCAGCGCTTTGGGGAAATGGAAGTGTGGGCGCTGGAAGCATATGGCGCAGCTTACACTCTGCAGGAAATGCTGACTGTGAAGTCGGATGACGTTTCCGGCCGAACCAAAGTTTATGAATCCATCGTGCGTGAGCAGGATGATTTTGAGGCCGGTATTCCGGAAAGCTTTAACGTTCTGATCAAAGAGCTGAAGTCTCTGGGTCTGAACGTAGAACTGGAGCAGGGGGCCGAGTGACGGTGAATTTCGCCACCACCATCCGTTCTTATTTCAAAGGGGAGGCCGGGGTAGAAACCTCGGCTCCCCGTTTCCCGCTGGGGGCTTCGGCACATGAATGAGCTCATGAAAATTCTTGGCCAGACCGGCCAGGCGATGACATTTGATCAGATTAAGATTCAGCTGGCATCGCCCGAACAAATCCGTTCCTGGTCTTATGGCGAAATCAAGAAGCCCGAGACCATCAACTATCGTACGTTCAAGCCAGAGCGGGACGGCCTGTTCTGTGCGCGTATTTTTGGTCCGATCAAGGATTATGAATGCCTTTGCGGTAAATACAAGCGGATGAAATTCCGCGGTATTATCTGCGAAAAGTGCGGTGTTGAAGTTACGCTGGCCAAGGTGCGTCGTGAGCGCATGGGCCATATTCAGCTTGCCAGCCCCGTTGCCCATATCTGGTTCCTGAAGTCTCTGCCCAGCCGTATCGGCCTGATGGTTGATATGACGCTGAAAGATCTGGAAAAGGTGCTTTACTTTGAAAGCTACCTGGTTCTGGAACCCGGCACATCTCCGCTGAAGCAGTATTCCTTGCTGACGGAAGAACAGTACCTTGATGCCATGGATGAATATGGCGATGAAGGTGTTGAAGTTGGCATTGGCGCAGAAGCCATTAAAAAGGTTCTGGAACGCATTGACTGCGATGCCGAAAAGGTAGAGCTGCGGCAGGAACTTAAGGAAACCACTTCAGAAGCCAAACGCAAAAAGCTTGTTAAGCGCCTGAAGCTGATTGAAGCGTTTGCAGAAAGCGGTTCCCGCCCAGAATGGATGATTCTGGATCTGGTTCCGGTTATTCCGCCGGATCTGCGTCCGCTGGTGCCGCTGGATGGCGGGCGTTTTGCAACGTCTGATCTGAACGATCTGTATCGGCGTGTTATCAATCGTAATAACCGCCTGAAGCGCCTGATGGAACTGCGTGCGCCTGATATTATCGTGCGTAACGAAAAGCGTATGCTGCAGGAAGCTGTGGATGCGTTGTTCGATAACGGGCGTCGTGGCCGTGCGATCACGGGTGCTAACAAGCGTCCGCTGAAATCCCTTTCCGATATGCTTAAAGGCAAGCAGGGGCGTTTCCGTCAGAACCTGCTTGGTAAGCGCGTCGATTATTCTGGCCGTTCTGTTATTGTGGTGGGTCCGGAGCTTAAGCTCCATCAGTGTGGTCTTCCCAAAAAGATGGCGCTGGAGCTGTTCAAGCCGTTCATTTACGCCAAGCTGGAAAAATACGGCCACGCCACCACCATTAAAGCTGCAAAGCGGATGGTGGAAAAAGAGCGTCCGGAAGTTTGGGATATTCTTGAAGAAGTTATCCGCGAACATCCGGTTATGCTTAACCGTGCGCCTACGCTGCATCGTCTGGGTATTCAGGCGTTTGAACCAGTGCTGGTTGAAGGTAAAGCTATTCAGCTGCATCCGTTGGTCTGCACCGCGTTTAACGCAGACTTTGACGGTGACCAGATGGCCGTGCATGTGCCGCTGAGCCTTGAAGCCCAGCTTGAAGCACGTGTGCTGATGATGTCCACCAACAACATCCTCAGCCCAGCCAATGGTAAGCCGATTATCGTGCCTTCTCAGGATATCGTTTTGGGGCTGTATTATCTCAGCCTCGAAACACCTGAATTCAAGGTTACGCCAGATCGCTGTGAATATGATGAGAACACAGGTGCTCTGACCAAAGAAGGTGCGCCATCTTTCTCTTCTATTGGTGAAGTGGAATACGCACTCAGCGCCGGTGCACTGAAGCTGCATGATAAAATTCGTGCACGCTTCCAGAAGGTCGGCACAGATGGCAAGGTCACCTACGAAACAGCCGTGACCACGCCTGGCCGTGTGTTGATTGCGCAGATCCTGCCGCAGCATGAAGCCGTGCCGTTCTCCCTCATCAACCGTCAGCTCACCAAAAAGGCTGTGTCTGACGTTATTGATACGGTGTATCGTCATTGCGGTCAGAAAGAAGCAGTTATCTTCTGTGACCGTCTGATGGCTCTGGGTTTCCGTCATGCTGCTAAGGCTGGTATTTCCTTTGGTAAGGATGACATGATCATCCCGCCCGAAAAGAAAGAACTGGTTGATCGCACGGCTGCCGAAGTTAAAGAGTTTGAACAGCAGTATCAGGATGGTCTGATCACAGCTGGCGAACGCTACAATAAGGTGGTGGACGCATGGTCTCGTTGCACAGACGAAGTGCAGGCGGCCATGACCAAAGAAATTTCTCGTCAGGAAGTTGGTAAGCAGATCAACTCGGTGTGGATGATGAGCCACTCCGGGGCTCGTGGGTCGCCGGCTCAGATGAAGCAGCTGGCCGGTATGCGTGGTCTGATGGCCAAGCCATCTGGTGAAATTATTGAACAGCCGATTATTGCCAACTTTAAAGAAGGCCTGTCGGTTCTCGATTACTTCACCTCTACCCATGGTGCACGTAAAGGTCTGGCTGATACCGCGCTGAAAACCGCTAACTCCGGGTATCTTACCCGTCGTCTGGTGGACGTGGCGCAGGACAGCATCATTATCGAAGAAGATTGCGGTAGTGAACGCGGCCTGACGGTGCGTGCGGTGATGGATGGCGGGGAAGTTGTAGCTTCTCTGTCCGAACGTATCCTTGGCCGTACGGTTGCTTCCGATGTGGTGGCGCCAGGCACCAACGAAGTGATCGTTCCGCGCAATCATCTGATTGATGAAGCCGATGCCGAACGGATTGAAAAATCTGGTGTGGAAACGGTTCATATCCGTTCTGTGCTGACCTGTGATAGCCGCGTTGGTGTGTGTGGTCACTGCTATGGTCGTGATCTTGCACGCGGCACGCCGGTCAACATCGGTGAAGCTGTGGGTGTTATCGCCGCTCAGTCCATTGGTGAGCCGGGCACACAGCTGACAATGCGTACCTTCCATATCGGTGGTGCGGCGCAGCGTGGTGCGGAACAGTCCATGATCGAAGCCTCTCGTGATGGTCAGGTTGTGATCCGTAACCGCAACGTTGTGCATAACAGTCAGAACGTGCCGATCGTGATGGCGCGTAACTGTGAAATTCTTCTGTCTGACGAAAACGGTGTGGAGAAAGCCCGTTACCGTGTGCCGTATGGTGCCCGTTTGCTGACAGAAGAAGGGGCAAAAGTTGCCCGCGGTCAGAAACTGGCTGAGTGGGATCCGTACACCCTGCCGATTATCACGGAAAAAGCCGGTAAGGTTGAATACCTGGATCTGATTGACTCCATCACGCTTGTTGAGCGTATGGACGAAGTAACAGGCCTGACCTCCAAAGTGGTGGTTGACTATAAGCAGGCAGGTAAAGGTGTGGATCTGCGCCCACGTCTGCAGCTTAAGGATGCCAACGGTGATGTGGTGAAGTTGGATAACGGTGCAGATGCCCGTTACTTCCTCTCTCCCGAAACGCTTCTGTCTGTTGAAAACGGTACGGAAGTAAATGCCGGTGACGTTCTGGCGCGTCTGCCACGTGAAGGGTCTAAAACCCGTGATATTACGGGTGGTCTGCCGCGTGTTGCTGAATTGTTTGAAGCACGTCGGCCAAAAGACCACGCTATTATCGCGGAAATGGAAGGGCGCGTTGAATTCGGGAAGGATTACAAGTCCAAGCGCCGTGTTATCGTGAAGAACGATGAAACGGGCGAGGAACAGGAATACCTGATCCCGAAAGGCAAGCACATTTCCGTTCAGGAAGGTGACTTTGTGGAAAAAGGTGATCCGCTGGTCGATGGTCCGCGGGTGCCCCACGATATCCTGAAGGTGATGGGCGTAGAGGCTCTGTCTGATTACCTGATCAACGAAATTCAGGATGTGTATCGTCTTCAGGGTGTGAAGATTAACGATAAGCATATTGAAGTTATCGTGCGTCAGATGCTTCAGAAGGTAGAAATTCTGGAGCCGGGTGATACGACATATCTGATTGGCGAAACTGTTGATCGTATTGAGTTCGAGGCTGAAAATGCCAAGAGCCTCAAAGCAGGTGAACGGCCAGCTCAGGGTATGCCGGTGCTGCAGGGCATCACCAAGGCATCTCTGCAGACGCAGTCCTTTATCTCTGCTGCATCGTTCCAGGAAACCACACGCGTGCTCACAGAAGCTGCTACGGCAGGGAAAGTGGATAAGCTGATGGGCCTGAAGGAAAACGTGATTGTTGGGCGACTGATCCCAGCAGGCACGGGCAGTGTTATGAAGCGTCTGCGGGCTATTGCGGCAGAGCAGGATCGCCAACGTGTTGGGCGTTCTGCAGCCGAATAAACGTTGCAAATATGCTTCATGAAGGAAGGATCAGGGGAAACCTTGGTCCTTTTTTCATGTACAGCGTACGCAATTCTTTAAGAATCGCAGGGTAAAACTTGACTCCCAGCGGGGGGAGGGTTAGGTAGCAGCCCTCAGCTCTGGATATCCCTGTGGATAGAAAGAGCAATTAGGTTTTCTGTGTGAGTCTAGCATGCGGTTGGCTTCCGGGGTGGAAGCGGGGCCGGATGCCAACATAGCCCCATACAGGCAAATGCCTGATGGGATCTTTTTTAATGAAAGTCGGCAGTCAGAAATCATGGCGGCCGGCCGAACTGTGTAAGGATCGGGAAAGGCGCATGCCGACCATCAACCAGCTCATTGCCAAGGGGCGCAAGCCTGCGGTCAAGCGCAACAAGGTGCCCGCGCTGCAAGGATGCCCCCAAAAGCGCGGTGTTTGCACCCGCGTTTATACCACGACGCCAAAAAAGCCGAACTCCGCACTGCGTAAAGTCGCTAAGGTGCGTCTGACGAACGGCTATGAGGTGGTCAGCTATATTCCGGGTGAAGGTCATAACCTTCAGGAACATAGTGTTGTGCTGATCCGCGGCGGTCGTGTGAAGGATTTGCCGGGTGTGCGTTATCACATCCTTCGTGGTGTTCTGGATACGCAGGGTATTGCCAAGCGGCGTCAGCGTCGTTCGCTGTATGGCGCCAAGCGTCCGAAATAAGAGGAAGAACAGGTATGAGTCGCCGTCATCGCGCAGTAAAGCGCGAGATCCTTCCCGATCCGAAATTCGGAGATATCGTTGTCACGCGTTTCATGAATGCGCTGATGTACGATGGTAAGAAGTCTGCTGCAGAAAGAATCGTATACGGTGCGCTGGATGCCATGGTGCGTCGTAGCGGTAACGGTGCGGATGCAGTGGTGCTGTTCCACAGTGCGCTGGATAACGTAAAGCCGGCTGTTGAAGTGCGTTCTCGCCGTGTTGGTGGGGCAACCTACCAGGTGCCGGTTGAAGTTCGCGCAGACCGCCGTCAGGCGTTGGCGATCCGTTGGGTGATTGATGCTGCGCGCAAGCGTGGCGAAAACACCATGCAGGATCGGCTTTCCAATGAGCTTCTGGATGCCGTCAACAATCGTGGCGCAGCAGTGAAGAAGCGGGAAGATACCCACCGTATGGCGGAAGCTAACAAAGCATTCAGCCACTATCGCTGGTAATGAAAAAAGCTGCTGCATTTCCTCTTGCAGTGAGTTTGCAGGGCTTATAACAACTGCATCCCGAATGGTTTTTGGGGCATGGAGTAAAAAATGGCTAAGGCTAAATTTGAGCGGAATAAACCGCACTGCAACATCGGCACCATTGGTCACGTTGACCATGGTAAGACCTCTCTGACGGCTGCGATCACCAAGACGCTTGCTGCTAAGGGCGGCGCTGAATTTAAGGCGTATGACCAGATCGACGCTGCTCCGGAAGAACGCGCTCGCGGCATCACCATTTCCACAGCTCACGTGGAATATGAAACCGACAAGCGTCACTACGCGCACGTTGACTGCCCCGGACATGCTGACTACGTGAAAAACATGATCACGGGTGCAGCGCAGATGGACGGCGCAATCCTGGTTGTGTCCGCAGCTGACGGCCCGATGCCGCAGACCCGCGAACACATCCTGCTTGCTCGTCAGGTCGGTGTGCCGGCTCTGGTTGTCTTCCTGAACAAGGTTGACCAGGTTGACGATCCGGAACTGCTTGAGCTGGTTGAAATGGAAGTTCGTGAACTTCTGTCTTCCTATCAGTTCCCTGGCGACGATGTGCCGATCATCAAGGGTTCCGCTCTGGTAACTCTGGAAGATGGTGATCCGGAAATCGGTGAAAACCGCGTTCGCGATCTGATGGACGCTGTTGATGCCTACATCCCGCAGCCGGAACGTCCGGTTGACCGTCCGTTCCTGATGCCGATCGAAGATGTGTTCTCCATCTCTGGTCGTGGCACCGTGGTAACGGGTCGTGTGGAACGTGGTGTGATCAATGTTGGTGACGAAATTGAAATCGTTGGTCTGAAGCCGACCACGAAGACAACCGTAACCGGCGTTGAAATGTTCCGTAAGCTGCTTGATCGCGGTGAAGCTGGTGACAACATCGGCGCTCTGCTGCGTGGCACCAAGCGCGAAGATGTGGAACGTGGTCAGGTTCTGGCAAAGCCAGGCTCCATTACGCCGCATAAGAAGTTCAAGGCAGAAGCCTACATCCTGACGAAGGAAGAAGGTGGCCGTCATACGCCATTCTTCACCAACTATCGTCCGCAGTTCTACTTCCGTACGACTGACGTGACGGGTGTTGTGCACCTGCCGGAAGGCACCGAAATGGTGATGCCGGGCGACAACTGCGCCATGGAAGTTGAGCTGATTGCTCCAATCGCCATGGACGAAGGTCTGCGTTTCGCTATTCGCGAAGGTGGCCGCACGGTTGGTGCTGGCGTTGTTTCCTCCATTATCGAGTAATCGATAGAGGATATGAGCCTAAGTGGCCCCGACCGATTGATTTTGGTCGGGGTCTTACTTGGCGGCCGGGATTCCCCGGATAAGTAAAGTGTTGGACTAAAAAACAAATGGACAACCAGAACATCCGCATTCGCCTGAAAGCGTACGATCATCGGGTGCTGGATAACAGCACGAAAGAGATCGTGAATACGGCGAAGCGTACGGGTGCGCGGGTTCGGGGTCCTATCCCGCTGCCTACGCATATCGAACGGTTTACGGTTAACCGTTCTCCTCACGTTGATAAAAAGAGCCGCGAGCAGTTCGAAATTCGAACTCATCGCCGTCTGCTCGACATTGTTGAGCCCACTCCGCAGACCGTGGACGCTCTCATGAAGCTCGACCTCGCCGCTGGCGTTGATGTCGAGATCAAACTCTAAGGTCCAGACGATGCGCACCGGATTGATCGCAAAGAAGTTGGGCATGTCCCGACTGTTCAAGGAAGATGGCACGCATGTGCCTGTTACCGTCCTGCATGTTGATGATGTGCAGGTGGTTGATGTCCGTAACCAGGAGCGGGATGGCTACGTAGCTGTTCAGCTGGGTATGGGTAAAGCCAAGGTGAAAAACGTAACCAAGCCGAATCGTGGGCATTTTGCTCGCACGAAGGTGGAGCCTAAGCAGGCGCTTCGCGAATTTCGTGTAGCTGATGATGCCGCTCTTGAGGTTGGTGCTACCCTTTCAGCTTCTCACTTTGTTGTTGGCCAAAAGGTTGACGTTACAGGTGTAAGCAAAGGTAAGGGATTTGCTGGCGCAATGAAGCGCTGGAATTTTGCTGGTCTTGAAGCCACGCATGGTGTGTCTATTTCGCACCGTTCGCATGGTTCGACTGGTAATCGCCAGGATCCCGGCAAGACCTTTAAGAACAAGAAGATGGCTGGTCATCTCGGTGATGAACGCGTGACCACCTTGAATCTGGAAATCGCAGCGGTCGATCCGGAAAAGAATCTGATCATGGTTCGTGGCTCCGTGCCAGGAGCGAAGAACGGTGTTGTTCTGATCCGTGACGCCATTAAAAAAGCCCGCCATGGTGACGCGCCTTATCCGGCCGGCCTCGTGAAGGCGGAGGGCTGAGGTCATGGAAATCGAAATCAAGACGCTAGATAACAGCAGCGCCGGTTCTGCAACGCTTCCGGACGAAATTTTCGCCGTTGCGCCGCGTGCAGATATCATGGCTCGTGTTGTGCACTGGCAGCTGGCTAAGCGCCGCGCAGGCACGCATAAGGTGAAGGGCATGGGCGAAGTGTCCGGCACCACCAAAAAGCCATACCGCCAGAAAGGCACAGGTAGCGCCCGTCAGGGTTCGTTGCGTGCGCCGCAGTATCGTACCGGTGGGGCAGTACATGGCCCGGTTGTGCGTGACCACGGTTACGATCTGCCGAAAAAAGTGCGCCGCCTTGGTCTGATCTCTGCGCTTTCTCAGAAGGCAAAAGACGGCAAGCTTATTGTGCTGCAGTCTGCTTCTGGCGTTGATAAGACCAGCGAACTGGCAAAGAAACTGAAGTCTCTGGGTTGGACATCTGCGCTGATCGTGGATGCTGCTGTAGATGAGAACTTCGGTCGTGCCGCCCGTAACCTGCCCAAGATCGACATTCTGCCGACCATTGGTGCGAATGTTTACGACATTCTGAACCACGAGGTGCTTGCGATTACGCAGGCCGGCCTTGAAGGACTGAAGGAGCGCCTGGCATGACGAATATTCTTGCCATTCGCAAGAAAGCCGAGCGTCTTTCCCGTGAAGCAATGTACGACATCGTGCGTACACCTGTGATTACGGAAAAAGCTACGGCGCTTTCTGAAAAGAACCAGGTTGTTTTCAAAGTGGCAATGTCCGCTACGAAGCCTGAAATCAAGGTTGCGGTGGAAACGCTGTTCGGGGTCAAGGTTGTTGGTGTCAACACCTTGGTTCAGAAGGGAAAAACCAAGCGCTTTAAAGGGCGTGTTGGGCAGCGTTCTGACGTGAAGAAGGCGTTCGTTCAGCTTGCGGAAGGTCAGTCCATTGATCTTACCGCCAAGCTGGCGTGACCGAAGGTAGAAATTCATGGCTCTGAAGCACTTTAATCCTGTCACGCCAAGCTTGCGTGGTACGGTGCTGGTTGATCGTGCTGACCTTTGGAAAGGTAAGCCGGTCAAACAGTTGACCGAAGGTAAAAACAAGACAGGCGGTCGTAATAATAACGGTCGTATCACTTCCCGTTTCCGTGGGGGTGGTCATAAGCAGTCTTACCGTTACGTAGACTTCAAACGTCGTAAGTTTGATGTTCTGGGTACGGTAGAACGTCTGGAATATGATCCGAACCGCACTGCATTTATTGCGCTGGTGAAGTATGAAGATGGCGAGCTTGCATATATTCTGGCTCCGCAGCGTCTGAAAGTTGGTGACAATGTCATCGCTGGTGCACGCGTGGATATTAAGCCTGGTAATGCTATGCCGTTGGCTTCCATTCCGGTGGGAACGATTATCCATAACATCGAACTGAAGCAGGGTGCAGGCGGTAAGCTCGCACGTTCTGCTGGCACATATGCCCAGCTCGTTGGTAAGGATTCCGGTTACGCCCAGATCAAGCTGCAGTCTGGTGAGCTGCGTGTTGTTCGTGGTGAGTGCATGGCTACCGTTGGTGCCGTGTCCAATCCGGATAACATGAACCAGCATATGGGTAAGGCTGGGCGTTCTCGTTGGTTGGGGCGTCGTCCTCATAACCGTGGTGTGGTGATGAACCCTGTTGATCATCCGCATGGTGGTGGTGAAGGTCGTACCTCTGGTGGCCGTCATCCGGTTACGCCATGGGGCAAGCCAACCAAAGGGTACAAAACTCGGGTCAACAAGCGGACGGACAGTCTGATTATCCGTCGTCGAAAGACCGGCAAGTAAGGGGCAATAGAAGATGGCACGTTCCGTCTGGAAAGGCCCGTTCGTCGACGGGTATCTGCTGAATAAAGCTGAGGTATCCCGCGCGTCGGGTCGTAACGAAGTGATCAAGATCTGGTCTCGTCGTTCTACAATTCTTCCGCAGTTCGTCGGTCTGACGTTCGGTGTTTATAACGGTCAGAAGTTTCTGCCCGTACAGGTTACGGAAAACATGGTCGGACATAAGTTCGGCGAATTTTCTCCGACCCGTACATTCCATGGGCATGGCGCTGACAAGAAGTCTAAGCGGGGCTAAGCAGAGATGAGCAAGCCGAAGCATCCGCGCACACTCGCGGAAACAGAAGCGCAGGCAGTTACGCGCAACATCCGGGTTAGCCCCCGCAAGCTGAACCTTGTGGCCGGCCTGATCCGCAACAAGCCTGCTTCTCAGGCAGTTGCAACGTTGACGTTCTCTAAGCGCCGTATCGCTCAGGAAGTGAAAAAGACGCTGGAAAGCGCAATCGCTAACGCTGAAAACAATCACCAGCTGGACGTTGACCAGCTGGTGGTGAAAACAGCTGAAGTTGGAAAATCCATTGTCATGCGGCGTTTCCATGCCCGTGGTCGTGGGCGTTCTGCTCGTGTTGAAAAGTTTTTCAGTCACCTGAAGATTGTTGTAGCTGAACGGGCTGCTGAGCCTGAAGCAGCTTCTTCCGAACAGAAGGCGGCCTGAGGTATGGGACATAAAGTCAATCCAATCGGGCTGCGGCTCGGTATCAACCGCACATGGGATAGCCGGTGGTATGCCGATTCCGACTATTCAAAGCTGCTTCATGAAGACCTGAAGCTGCGTGCATTCCTGCGTCGCAAGCTGGTTGGCGCTGGTGTGTCTCGTGTCGTTATCGAACGTCCTGCCAAAAAGCCTCGCGTAACCATTTACGCTGCCCGTCCGGGTGTTGTGATTGGTAAGAAGGGTCAGGACATCGATGCGCTCCGTAAGGAGCTGACGCGTATGGCTGGCACGGAAGTTGCGCTGAACATCGTTGAAATCCGTAAGCCAGAAATCGACGCTACACTGGTTGCAGAAAACATTGCTCAGCAGCTGGAACGCCGTGTGGCTTTCCGTCGTGCCATGAAGCGTGCAGTGCAGTCTGCTATGCGTCTGGGCGCACAGGGCATTCGTATTAACTGCTCTGGTCGTCTTGGCGGTGCGGAAATCGCACGTATCGAATGGTATCGTGAAGGTCGTGTGCCTCTGCACACCCTGCGTGCTGATATCGATTATGGCACAGCGACAGCAAAGACCACCTATGGCACTTGCGGTGTAAAAGTCTGGATCTTTAAGGGCGAAATTCTTGCTCATGATCCGATGGCTCAGGATCGCCGGGCGGCCGAACAGGCTCCTCAGCGCTGAGGAGAGGGATAAAACAACATGCTTTCCCCGAAGCGGACAAAATTCCGTAAAGCCCACAAAGGCCGTATCCACGGCCTTGCAAAAAGTGGCACCACGTTGAACTTCGGTACGTTTGGACTGAAGGCTCTTCAGCCGGAACGTATTACGGCACGCCAGATTGAAGCCTCTCGTCGGGCTATCACACGTGCCATGAAACGTGCAGGTCGCGTCTGGATTCGTATTTTTCCTGACCTTCCGGTCTCGACAAAACCTGCAGAAGTGCGTATGGGCTCCGGTAAGGGTTCCCCAGAATACTGGGTGGCCCGTGTGAAGCCAGGTCGCATTCTGTTTGAGATCGAAGGTGTGCCCCCTGAACTGGCGCGTGAAGCGTTGGCTCTGGGTGCAGCAAAACTGCCGATCAAGACCAAGTTTGTGACCCGAATTGGAGATGCGTGAGATGGTAAAGGCAACTAAGCCAGCCGATTTGCGCGCCAAGACTCCAGACGAGCTTGAAGCTCGTCTGGTTGAATTGAAGCGTGAGCAGCTTAATCTGCGTTTCCAGCAGGCCACGGGTCAGACTGAAGCGCAAAGCCGTATGCGTGCGGTGCGCCGTGAGATTGCACGAATCAAGACGATTGCGGTGCAAAATGCAAAGACTGCAGCAGGTGCAAAAACATCTGCTGCCAATGCCTGAGGAGAGTTAGCCGATGCCAAGGCGCGTCCTGACCGGGCGTGTGACCAGCGATAAGATGGACAAAACCATTACGGTTCTTGTTGATCGTCGCGTCATGCATCCGCTCTATAAGAAATTCATTCGTCGCTCTAAAAAATATGCGGCGCATGATGAAGAAAATATCTGCAAGGTTGGTGACTCCGTGCGGATTGTTGAATGTCCGCCTATTTCACGCCGCAAGACGTGGACTGTGATTTCCCGCAACGGCGAAGTCGTTGGTGCGGAAGCCGGTGCATCGGCCTAACGTAAGGATATTTAGGTTATGATCCATCCCGAGACCAACCTTGACGTCGCCGATAATTCCGGCGCACGTCAGGTGCAGTGCATCAAGGTGCTGGGCGGCTCCAAGCGGAAGTCCGCCTCGGTCGGCGACGTGATCGTCGTTTCCGTCAAAGAAGCTATCCCCCGCGGGAAAGTGAAGAAGGGCGACGTTCACCAGGCTGTTATCGTGCGGACTTCCTATCCAGTCCGTCGGCCTGATGGTAGCGCCATCCGTTTCGATAAAAACGCAGCTGTGCTGATTAACAAGCAGCAGGAACCGATTGGTACGCGTATTTTTGGACCGGTTGTGCGCGAATTGCGTGCGAAGAAGTTCATGAAGATCATCTCTCTCGCGCCGGAGGTGTTGTAATGGCTGCCCGTATTAAAAAAGGCGATACGGTTGTCGTCATCAGCGGTTCCTCCAAGGGGACGCAGGGAGAAGTTCTGGAGGTTCGTCCTTCCGAAAACCGTGCTGTTGTGCGTGGTGTGGCGCTAATCAAGCGTCATCAGCGTGCGCGCCGCATGGGTGAAGAAAGCGGGATTATTACCCGTGAAGCACCCATTCACCTTTCTAACCTGAAGCTGATTGATCCAGCCTCTAAAAAGCCGACGCGAGTTGGTTTCCGAGTGCTGGAAAACGGCAAAAAAGTTCGCATCGCTAAGGCGACCGGCGAAGCTATTGAAGGTTGAGGGGCTACGAATGAGTGCGAAACAGGAAGGTCGTTCCCTGCCGCGCTTTCAGCAGCGGTATGAAAGCGAACTGCGTGCCAACCTGCGTAAGCAGTTTGGTTACAAAAATGAAATGCAGGTGCCTCACCTCGAAAAAATCGTCCTGAATATGGGCGTGGGTGAGGCTGCTGGCGATCAGAAGAAGCTAGATGCTGCTGTTGCAGAAATGGCGCTTATTGCTGGTCAGAAGCCTGTTAAAACAGTGGCGAAGAAAGCTATCGCGGGCTTCAAAATCCGTGAAGGTCTGCCGATTGGCTGTAAGGTCACTCTGCGCCGTGCACGGATGTATGAATTCCTTGATCGTCTGGTAACCATTGCTATGCCGCGCATCCGCGATTTCCGTGGTCTGCCGGCTACCAAAGGTTTTGACGGTCGTGGTAACTTTGCTCTGGGCTTGAAAGAACAGATCATCTTCCCCGAAATCGAATACGATAAGGTAGATGAAATCCGCGGCATGGACGTGGTGTTCGTAACCAGTGCAAAGACAGATGCAGAAGCCAAGGCCCTGCTTAAGGCGTTTGATCTTCCCTTCTTGGGATGATACAGACCCTTCTGGGTGTTTTAATGTGTGATCTTGGAAAACCGTCGAAGGTTTTCGAAGGGTTCCGGAGGTAATTTGTATGGCTAAGACTTCTGCCATTCTGCGTAACGCAAAGCGCGCGCGCATGGCGGCACGGGATAAAGAGAAGCGGGTAGCTCTCAAAAATATCGTTATGGATCGTTCTCTTCCCGTGGAGGATCGGTTTGATGCGTCTTTGAAGTTGGCTGAACTGCCGCGCAATGGTTCGCGCGTGCGGGTTCGTCTGCGTTGCAAACTGACAGGTCGTTCTCGCGGTAACTACCGCAAGTTTGAACTGTGCCGTATTGCTTTCCGTGATCTGGCATCTGAAGGCCAGATTCCGGGCGTGGTTAAAGCAAGCTGGTAAGGGCGCGAGATGTCACTTTCTGATCCTTTGGGTGATATGCTCACCCGTATTCGTAATGCTCAGCGTGCGCGTCACAATGCTTGTGTTGCTCCGGCTTCCAAGTTGCGCGTGAGTGTTCTGGAAGCTCTGCAGCGTGAAGGCTACATTCGTGGCTATAAGCGTGAAGACGTCCGTAAGGGTATTGCTCAGCTGCATATTGAGCTGAAATACACTGACGGTGAGCCAGTTATTCGCGAAATTCAGCGCGTTTCACGCCCTGGTCGTCGCGTATATTCCAAAATTAAGGAACTTCCTCGCGTTTGTGCAGGTCTGGGTGTTTCCATCCTTTCCACGCCGCGTGGTGTTCTTTCCGATGTTGAGGCTCGTGCTGCCAATGTTGGCGGTGAAGTCCTCTGCCGTGTTTTCTAAGGAGGGGTAAATGTCACGCGTAGGCAAGTATCCTGTTGAAGTGCCGGCAGGGGTAACCATCGCTATTGCAGATGGTGTTCTGAAGGCCAAAGGGAAATTGGGGGAGCTGGCTCTGCCGCTTTCTTCACATGTTTCCGTTGATGTGCAGGATGGTAAGGTTGTTGTGCAGCCAGTGGGCACTGCTGCTCAGGCTCGCATGATGTGGGGCACAACACGTGCTCTGATCGCAACGGCTGTTAAAGGGGTTTCGGAAGGTTTTTCTAAGGCTCTGGAAATTAACGGCACAGGTTACCGTGCAGCTGTGCAGGGTTCCAATCTGGTGATGAACCTTGGGTTCTCCCATGATGTTGTGTATCCGATTCCTGCAGGCATCAAGATTTCTACGCCGCGTCCGACGGCTATTGTGGTGGAAGGGATCGATAAGCAGCGGGTGGGCCAGGTGGCTCTTGATATCCGCAGCTTCCGTAAGCCTGAACCTTACAAGGGCAAAGGTGTTCGGTACGAAACGGAAACCATTCGTCGTAAGGAAGGCAAGAAGAAATAATGAGCACTCAGCAGGAATTGCGGAACCGCCGTCGGGCGCGTCTCCGTTTTCAGCTGCGCCGCAAGGCAGGTGGGCGTCCGCGTCTGTCTGTTTTCCGGTCTGGCAAGAACATTTATGCTCAGGTGATCGACGATGCGCAGGGCCGTACTTTGGCCTCAGCGTCCTCCTTGGATAAGGAGCTGCAGACGGATCTGAAAAAAGGTTCCACGCAGGAAAGCGCTGGCGCTGTCGGTAAGCTGGTTGCACAGCGCGCCGTTGCTGCAGGTGTATCTCAGGTCGTGTTCGACAGGGGGTCTTATCTTTATCACGGGCGCGTCAAGGCCCTGGCAGAGGCGGCCCGTGAGGGCGGTCTCTCCTTCTGAGGAAAGGATCACGGAATGGCTCGTGAACCAAGAGAAGGCGGTCGAGGCGGCCGTGAGCGTGAACGCGAAGGGGATGAACTGGTCGATAAGCTGGTAACCATCAATCGCGTTGCGAAAGTGGTTAAGGGTGGTCGTCGGTTTGCTTTCGCTGCTCTGGTTGTTGTTGGTGACCAGAAGGGGCGTGTTGGCTACGGTGCAGGTAAGGCGCGCGAAGTTCCTGAAGCAATTCGTAAGGCTACGGAACGCGCCAAACGTGGCATGATCCGTGTCCCGATGAAGGAAGGCCGTACACTGCATCATGATGTTGCTGGTCACTTCGGTGCCGGTAAGGTTGTGCTGCGGTCAGCCGAAGCAGGGACGGGGATCATCGCTGGTGGTCCTATGCGTGCTGTATTCGAAAGCCTTGGTATTAACGATGTGGTTGCGAAGTCTCTGGGCACCCGGAACCCGCACAACATGGTTAAGGCAACTTTTGATGCGCTGGCACGTTGTGCAAGCCCACGTTCTGTAGCTAGCCGTCGCGGTAAGAAGGTTGCTGAAATCTTCGGTAAGCGTGAACAGGCTGTTGCTGCGGAGGCCGCTGATGTCTGATAAGAAAACCTTTAAGGTTGTGCAGATTGCGTCCGGTAACGGACGTAAGCCTGGACAGCAGGCAACTTTGATCGGTCTGGGTCTGAACAAGATTGGCCGTGAACGCGTTCTGGAAGATACTCCGTCTGTCCGGGGTATGGTACGCAAAGTGGCCCACCTGGTGAAGGTGGAGGATTGAAATGAAGCTCAACGAACTTCGTGATAACGAAGGTTCCCGTTACCGGAAAAAGCGTCTTGGGCGCGGTATTGGTTCTGGTAAGGGTAAGACGTCTGGTAGGGGTGTAAAAGGCCAGAAAGCACGTGAAGGGGTTTCCCTGAACGGGTTTGAAGGTGGGCAGCTCCCTATCTATCGTCGTCTGCCTAAGCGTGGCTTCAAAAACATCTTCCGCAAGGTTTATGCTCCTGTAAACCTTGGCGCGGTGGAAAAAGCCTTGGCTGATGGCAAACTGGCAGCAGGCACACCTGTTACTGAAGAAGCTTTGAAAAAAGCAGGTCTGGTTGGCACTGGCAAATATGCTGGCGTGCGCATTCTGGCCGAAGGTGAGCTGACAAAAGCTGTTACGTTTGAAGTCTCTGGTGCATCAGCTTCTGCTGTTGCTGCAGTAGAAAAAGCCGGAGGTAGCGTTAAGCTGCTGCAGCCTAAAGCTGCTGAAGCCAGCGCTTCCTGATGTTGCAAAAAGGAGAGCAGTGTTCGCACTGTTCTCCTTTCTTGTTCCTTCTCAGAATGTTGTCTGAATTTTTCAGGCGATTGTGCCAGCGTCTCCACAGCCGTGGTGGCGCTGTTTGTATGAAAGGACGGATGCATGGCTTCCGCGGCCGAACAACTGGCTGCCAACTTTAATGTAGGCTCTTTTGCCAAAGCGACTGAACTTAAAAAGCGAATCTGGTTTACGCTGGGTGCGCTGATTGTTTACCGCTTGGGCACATACATCCCGGTTCCGGGGGTAGATGCCACAGTTATGGGGCAGCTTCTGGCGCAGCATCAGGGTGGCATTCTGGGCATGTTCAATATGTTCACGGGGGGTGCGCTTGGGCGTATGACCGTGTTCGCGCTGAACATCATGCCATATATCTCTGCGTCTATTATTGTGCAGCTTATGTCTACTGCTGTGCCTTCTCTTGAGGCTCTCAAGAAGGAAGGTGAACAGGGGCGTAAAAAGCTTAATCAGTATACACGTTACCTAACTGTTCTTATCGCGCTGTTTCAGGCGTATGGGATAGCTGTGGGGCTGGAGAACGTGCATAGCGCTGCAGGCGCTGCTGTTGTTCATCCAGGTATGTTCTTTTTGCTTTCATGCGTAACCACGCTTGTTGGCGGAACCATGTTTCTGATGTGGCTGGGTGAGCAAATTACCGCGCGTGGTGTGGGTAATGGGATCTCGCTCATTATCTTTGCTGGTATTGTGGCAAACTTGCCGCATGCATTGGCAAGCCTCTTCCAGCTTGGTTACACGGGCGCGCTTTCGCCGTTCTTTGTGCTGCTTTTCTTGGTTCTTGCAGCGCTTACCATCATGTTCATTGTGTTCATGGAACAGGCGCAGCGTCGGGTTGTTATCCAGTATCCAAAGCGCCAGATGGGGCAGCGGATGTTTGGAGGGGACACAACCCATATGCCGCTGAAAGTGAATACGGCCGGCGTTATACCACCGATCTTTGCCTCTTCAGTGCTCCTGATTCCGGTAACGATTGCTGGTTTTATGAACGGCAAATCACTGCCGGGCTGGCTTTCCTTTCTGGGGCAGGAACTTGGGCAAGGGCAGCCGCTGTATATGCTGTTCTATGCTGCCATGATTGTGTTTTTCTCATATTTTTATGCGGCCGTTACCTTCAATCCGACGGAAACAGCCGATAATTTGAGAAAGCAGGGTGGTTTTATCCCTGGCGTGCGCCCAGGTGCTTCTACAGCATCGTATTTTGATAAAATTCTCACCCGTCTGACCACGATCGGTGCAGCGTATATGGTGGCAGTCTGTCTGTTGCCTCAGATCCTGATCAGTCACTACAACGTACCGTTCTATTTTGGCGGAACGAGTCTGATTATTATTGTGTCTGTAACTATTGATACGGTGACACAAATTCAGTCTCATCTGGTGGCGCATCAATATCAGGGGCTGATGCGTAAATCGCGCGGCGGTAGGAAGCAGAGGATCATCAGACGATGAATATTATTTTTCTGGGCCCTCCCGGCGCGGGAAAAGGTACACAGTCCAAACTTCTTGAAGAGCGGTATGGGCTGATTCAGATTTCTACGGGCGATATGCTGCGCGCAGAAGTGGCCAAGGGATCTGAAACAGGAAAGCAGGCAAAAGCTCTTATGGATGCCGGGAAACTGGTTCCTGATGAGTTGATTATTGCGATGCTGAAAAGCCGGATTGCGCAGGCGGATTGCCAGAATGGTTTCATTCTGGATGGTTTTCCGCGCACGCTGGCGCAGGCTGAAGAGCTGGACAGCATGCTTTCTTCAGACGGGAAGAAAATTGATACTGTCCTCTTCCTGGATGTGGACGAAGAAATTCTGGCAGATCGGATTTCCGGTCGCTTTACTTGTGGCAACTGCGGCAAGACGTACAACGAGGTCTCTAACCCACCCAAGGTGGATGGGGTCTGTGATTCTTGCGGTAGCCATGAGTTCAAGCGCCGGGCGGACGATAAGCGGGAAACCGTTGTTGAACGGCTGAAAGAGTACCGGAAACTGACGGCGCCGATTCTGCCGTTTTATGAAAAAACCGGACGGCTGCACAAAATTAACGGCATGCTGTCGGCCCCTGAAGTGACAGGCGAAATCGAAGATGCGCTTGCCAGCGAGGGGTTGATCACGAAAAAGTGATCCGTTTTCGTTGACTTGTGGCGGTGGCCGGTATATTTCGCGGCCACCAAGTGAAATCTGCCCCAAGGGCTATGAGCGTTCGTGGTTAAGGCGGGCGAACAGGAGTATAAGGCGTGGCACGTATTGCCGGCGTGAATGTCCCGACCAACAAACGGGTTGTTATCGGGCTTCAGTATATTTACGGGATTGGCGCAACTAAGGCTGCTGAAATCTGCAAGGCTCTGGAAATTCCAGAAGCAAAGCGGGTAAACGAGCTGAGCGATGACGAAATCCTGAAGGTGCGTGAACTGATCGACAGCAAGTATCGCGTTGAAGGCGATCTGCGTCGTGAAATCGCAATGAACATCAAGCGTCTGATGGATCTGGGCTGCTACCGCGGTCTGCGCCATCGTCGTGGTCTGCCTGTGCACGGTCAGCGCACACACACCAATGCTCGCACGCGCAAGGGCAAGGCTGTGGCGATTGCAGGCAAGAAAAAAGCAACGCGCTAATCCAACTGGTTAGGATGTCTAACCCTGCTGCGGCAGGCTCTGGGCAGGGACTGAGGTAGAAAAGACATGGCGAAAGCCGCAACTCCGCGTATTCGCAAAAAAGAGCGTAAGAACATTATTTCTGGCGTGGCGCATGTGCTCTCCACGTTCAACAACACCATGATCACCATCTCTGATGCACAGGGGAATGCCATTTCTTGGTCTTCCGCTGGCGCGCAGGGTTTTAAGGGGTCTCGGAAATCTACGCCTTATGCGGCGCAGGTTGCGGCGGAAGACGCAGGTCGCAAGGCTCGCGAACATGGTATGGAAACTCTGGAAATCGAAGTTTCCGGTCCTGGGTCAGGGCGTGAAAGCGCACTGCGTGCTTTGCAGGCTGTTGGTTTCACCATCACCTCCATCCGCGATATGACGCCGGTTCCGCACAATGGTTGCCGCCCGCGTAAGCGTCGCCGCGTCTAAGTCCTGAGCAGGAAGGCAGCTTATCAATTTAAGCTGTCTTCCGGTTGTTGTGTCCACTTCAGAGAAATCGCTGCGATTGCAGTGGTTTTTCGTATTGAAAGGCCGGTACCTTGGTCCTTCAGAAAAACTGGCAATCTCTGATCAAGCCTGAAAAGCTTGAGGTCGAATCCGGTGTGGAGCCAGCACGCATCGCAACCGTGGTTGCAGAACCTCTGGAACGCGGGTTCGGGATGACACTGGGGAATGCGCTGCGGCGTGTTCTGCTGTCCTCGCTTCAGGGTGCGGCTGTTACTGCTGTGCAGATTGACGGCGTGCTGCATGAGTTCTCGTCTGTTGCGGGCGTTCGGGAAGATGTCACGGACATCGTGCTGAACATCAAGCAGCTGGCACTGCGTATGCATGGCGAAGGGCCAAAGCGTATGATGCTGACGGCCACAGGCCCCGGCGAAGTGCGTGCCCGCCAGATCCAGACCGGCCATGATATCGAGATCATGAACCCCGATCTTGTTATCTGCACGCTGGATGATGGCGTTAAGCTGGGCATGGAATTTATTGTTAACATGGGTAAAGGCTATGTGCCTGCCGCGGCTAACCGCCCGGAAGATGCACCAATTGGCCTGATTCCGGTGGATGCAATTTATTCCCCCGTAAAGCGCGTGTCTTATAAAGTTGAGCCTACCCGCGTGGGGCAGGTAACCGACTATGATAAGCTGCTGCTGACGGTTGAAACCAATGGTGCTGTAACACCTGAAGATGCTGTGGCTTTGGCTGCACGTATTCTGCAGGATCAGCTTCAGCTGTTCATTAACTTTGATGAGCCGCGCCCTGTGCAGGCTGAAGAGCCTGAAGATGATCTGCCGTTCAACCGTAATCTGCTGCGTAAGGTGGATGAACTTGAACTGTCTGTTCGTAGTGCAAACTGCCTGAAGAACGACAACATCATCTACATTGGGGATCTGGTGCAGAAGAGCGAGCAGGAAATGCTCCGTACTCCGAACTTTGGCCGGAAATCCCTGAACGAAATCAAGGAAGTTCTCACTTCTATGGGGCTGTCCTTGGGTATGAATGTGCCGGCTTGGCCGCCGGAAAATATTGAAGAGCTGGCAAAGCGGCTTGATGAGCCGTTTTGATCTGACTTTTCACACGATACGTAGGAACTGAACTATGCGTCACGGGATTGCCGGCAGAAAGCTCGGCGTTACTTCTTCTCACCGCGCAGCCATGTTTCGCAATATGGCTGTTGCACTGATCAAACACGAACAGATCACCACCACGCTGCCTAAAGCCAAGGAACTGCGTCCGGTTGTTGAAAAGCTGATTACGCTGGGCAAGCGGGGCGACCTGCATGCGCGCCGTCAGGCTTTTGCCATGCTGCGTGATGATGTGATCGTGAAAAAGCTGTTTGCTGCTATTGCAGAACGCTACAAGGCTCGTAACGGCGGTTATACGCGCGTTCTGCGTGCTGGCGTGCGTTATGGCGATGCCGCACCTATGGCTGTTATCGAACTGGTTGATCGCGATGTGTCTGCCAAAGGGCAGGACAGCGGCCCACGTCCGGAAGCAGAAGAAAAGCAGGATCTGGCTGCATAAGCCACGTATCTGGTTTTTAGAAAAAAGGCTGGCTCAGAAATGGGCTGGCCTTTTTTTTTATGCTCTCATAATTGCATGAGTGATGCGATTTTATATCGTGAAATTGGCTGGAAAATTTACACCATTTCAACATGGTATATTGACAATATAGCCTTCTGGCACGTTAGTAATTGCAAAATGAATGGCGCAAACAAACACGGTGGCATTATGAGGCGAGTTTTTCTGCGGATTATGCTGGTGGTCAGCCTGCTTTTTGTAGGGCTGACACAGCAGGCACGGGCCGGAACCCCGGTGCGTATTGGGTATATTCCTGTTCTGGGTTCATCCGCCCTGTTTGTTCTGGATGGTGAAGGCTGGGCCAAGCAGGCTGGTTTGGATCTGCAACTTGTGCGCTTTGGCTCTGGCCCTCAGGCTATTCAGGCTTTGGTGTCCGGGCGTATTGATGCCTACGTGGCAGGTGTGTTGCCGCTGTTGCAGGCACGTGCGCATGGTGTGGATGTTAAGGTTGTGGCCTCTGGTTCGGTTGAGGAACTGGAGCTGGTGGCCCGCGGCCCGTTGGCGCAGATCGTGCCAGAAGGGCAGGAAGGTGGTCTGTCTGCTCAGATCATTAAGGATGGCTTTGCCAAGTTCAAGCAGGAACAGGGGCATTTGCCGCGTGTTGCCGCACAGCCAGCCGGGTCCGTCCCGGATATCATGCTGCGTTACTGGCTGCAAAAACGCCTCGATATTGCGCAGCCTGCCTCTGTTATCAATATTGCCGGTGTGGATATTGATGCCGCACAGCAGGCTTTTCTAGCTGGTGCGGTAGATGCCGCCGTATTGCGCGAACCTTCTTTAACAGTTGCAAAAATGCGTGTGCCGGAAGCCAGAATTCTGGCCACCGGGCATGATATGCTGCCCGATCAGCCGGGTTCTGTTCTGGCTATTGTAAAGCCAACAGAAGTGCCATGGGCAAAAACGCTTACAGGCCTGTTTGTTAAAGCCAACACGTTGGTGTCTCAGCATCCGGACGAAGCAGCTCCTTTCGTGCGCACAGCACTGGGTGGCGGTATGCTGAAGGAAGAAGTGTTGCAAAAAGCCCTTGCACGTTCTGCCCAGCATTTTGTGAGTGATCCTGCACGCATTGTAGAAGGCGTGCGCCAGTTGCAGGATTTTGAGGTTGAGCAGGGGCTTTTGCGTAAGGCCGAGCCAGTGGATGGCTTGTTCGATCTGGAGATGTGGAAGCAGAGCCAGCAGTGAGGGATAAAGTTTCGTTTTCAACAAAATGGGCGTTAGGTCTTATCGGGCTTATCGTCTTTTTTGGAGGGTGGGAGGCAGCAGTTCGAACAGGATTGCTGCCTTCTGGTATGGTGCCTGCTCCCAGTTCACTAGGGCCAGCCTGGCTGGATGAAGTGCGCGGGGGCTTTTGGCAGCAGGCCATTTTAGATAGTCTGCATCATTATCTGTTGGGCCTGCTTATTGGTTCCGTGCTGGGGGCTGGTTTAGGCATTCTGTGCGGCATGGTGGCGGTTGTGGATGGCTTGCTGGAAGGCATTGTCCGGCTGCTGCGGCCTGTGCCGGGCTTGGCGTGGGTGCCTTTTGCCATTTTGTGGTTTGGCCTGAACACATCGGGCGCCACCTTTGTGATTGCCATTTCAGTTTTCTGGATCAACTTTTACGCGGCCCATAGTGCCGTGCGCGGGGTGGACCCAGAATTGTATGAGCTGGCAGCCGCTTTTGGGCATGGCAGCTTTTTGGGGCGTTTGTTCAAGGTGGTGCTGCCTGCGGCTTCTCCCGGCCTTATGTCTGGCCTGCGCACAGGTTTGGGGCAGGGCTGGATGTCTGTTGTGGCGGCGGAACTGTTTGGCGTTCCCGGTATTGGTGCGCGGATGATGCAGGCATCCAGCTTGTTGGCAACCGATGTTGTGGTTGTTTATATGCTCACCATGGCTTTGCTTTATGCGGTAACTGATTTTCTGTTCGGGTTTGTAAGAAAGCGCGTGCTGAGGTGGCAACCATGAGCGAGAAACACAGCGTTGCCAGCTTGGATAATGTCGGTCTCTCGCACGATGGCGGAGCCAATTTTGTGTTGCGCAATGTGAGCCTCACATTGGAGCAAGGTGAATTTGTTGCGCTTTTAGGCCCATCTGGTGTGGGAAAATCCACGCTTCTGCGCGTGTTTATGGGGCTCATGCAGCCTACGGAAGGCACAGTGGGTGGTTCGGCCTGCACAACAGATGCAGAGGAAACAGGCACCAAACGGCGCAGGCGTGCCTTGGTCTTTCAGGATGCGCGGCTGATGCCGTGGCGCTCTGTGCTGAAAAATGTTGAATTCGGGCTGGAAGGCTTGGGCCTAACGCGTGAAGAAAAGCACACGCGCGCCATGGATGCGCTTAAACTGGTTGGGCTGGAGGAAGCGGCAGATCGGTGGCCCCGCCGTATGTCTGGCGGGCAGCGGCAGCGTGTAGGGGTTGCGCGTGCTTTTACAGTCAATCCTGATCTGCTGTTGATGGATGAGCCTTTTGGCGCGCTAGACCCTATTACACGCAGCAGCCTGCAAGAGGAGCTTCAACGTATCTGGCAACAAACGCATAAAACCGTGCTGTTTGTAACGCATGATATTGAGGAAGCCTTGCGCCTTGCTACCCGTGTAGTGGTGCTTGCGGGCGGCCCACCAGCAGGTATTACGGGTGAAATTGCCATTACGATGGATGAAAGAAACCCCGAAAGCACGGTGTTTAGAACCTATGCGGCCCGTTTGCGCGCCATGATTGCGGGGGAAAAAGACCCCGGTGGTGCTCCGTACTGGCGTTCTGCTGAAATTTAGTTGAAAAGCATATAAATAAAAGTCACACGCATCCTTTCTGGGGTGTCGTGCGTTCACATGCAACAAAATGGGGAGACATCGCATGAGCGATGACAACACAAAGGATTACGCGCTGGAAGAAGGTATTGGCCGTGTTCAGGATGGTGCGGAAGGCTTGTTCAGCCAGCTCCCCAGTTATGATGAAATGAACCCGGCCAAGCGTTGTGCTGCAACGGAAGCTGTTCGGGATGTGGTGATTGACCAGCCATTCCTGATTCTGCCGGTTGTGGGAATTTTCAGCTTTATTGTTGGTGGCCTGCTCCGGCGGCGACGTTAAAATTTTGATAGATTTTCAGTCAGAAAACTCTGCCTGAAGGTGTGAAGGAGATGATTACATGCTGAAGCTGGCACTGTTTTTTCTGGTTATTTCCCTTATTGCGGGACTGTTCGGTTTTGGTGGCATTTCCTCCGCAGCCGCGGGAATGGCAAAAATCCTGTTCTTTATCGCAATTATTCTGTTCGTTGTTTTTCTGGTGGTGGCCCTGTTGGCTGGGCGTGCCATTACAAAATAACCGCTTCTGAATAGCCAGAGCATGAAAAAACCCCCGGTCTGAAAAGGCCGGGGGTTTTTGTTTGTGCAGCTGCAAAAGCAGGACGCCCTAGTTTTTATCCTTTTGGATAAAGGAAGGCAGAAGCGGGTTGTCTGTTTGCATGGAATCCTTGCTCGGCAGCGAGGATGCATCCCACCCACCACCAAGAGCCTCAATAAGCGTGACGGAATCCAGAATACGGCTTTGCTGAATTTGCAGTGCCGTTTCCGCATTGGAAAGGGCTGTTACTTCCGCTGTAATAACCGTGGTGTAAATCTGGGTGCCAGCCATGTACTGGTTGAAGGAAATCTGCACAGCCTTGTTGGCGGCTTCTACAGCAACAGCCTGCTGGTCTGCCTGGTCTGCCAGTACGCGCAGGTTGGCAAGCTGATCTTCTACTTGTTGCAGGGCTGTCAGCACGGTCTGGCGGTAGGCGGCTACGTAGTAATTATAATTGGTGTTGGCTTCACGCACAGCGGCGGTACGTGCGCCCCCCTCAAAGAGGGTTTCCGTAGCGGAAGCACCTAGCGCCCAGATACGGTTGGCTACTTGCACCAGAGCCCCCACCGGGTCACCACTGTAGGAGTAGCTGGCTGTTAATTTTACATCCGGGTAAAACGCAGCAAGTGCTGCACCAATCTGGGCGTTATATTCCTCCATCCTGCGTTCTGCGGCAGAAACATCTGGGCGGCGTTGCAATAGCTCTGAGGGCACGGCAACAGGAATGGCCGGAATATCCCGCGTAAGCGCACCGTGGGGAATGGAAAGATCCGCCGGAGATTTGCCCATCAGAATGGCAATGGCATGTTCATACCCTGCGCGGGCGGCATCTGTTGCAGTGGCTTGGGCGCGTGTTTGCTCAAGCTGGGTTTTGGCCTGCATCAGGGTGGTGGGGTCAGCCGTACCTGCATCATACTGGTTTTTGGTAATCTGGTAGGAGCGTTCGTAAAAATCTACGTTCTTTTGCAGCAGATCGTGCAAGCTATCCTGATACCGCAGGTTAAAATAAGCTGTTGCCAACTGCGCCTGATAGGAGAGTTTGGCATTGGCCAGATCAGCCGCAGAAGCCTGAGCCTCTGTCACCTGAGCCTGAATCTGACGGCGGATATTGCCCCACAAATCCAGATCCCACGAGGCCGAAGCACCCATTGCATAGGTATTTTCTGTGGTGTTGGAGGCAACGGAGGAGGTTGTATCTCCGTAGTTAATAATCGTGCCTGATGAGCGCGAGCCACGGCCAGAACTCTGCCGGTTGAAGGAGAGGGCACCGCTTAATGTAGGATACAGCTCTGCCCGTATGGCGTTAATGGCGGCGCGGGCATTGCGGTATCTGGCCTCATACTGCGCGACGTTCTGGTTGTTAATTTCCACCTGAGATTCAAGCTGGTTCAGCAGCGGATCATTATAAAGCGTCCACCATGCGCCTTTGGGAATGGCCGCCAAGCTGGGCTGTGCATAGTTCCACCCAGCAGCAGGCCGTAGCTCCTTGAACTGCGGAGAGATAATGGCCGAAGGGCGTTTATAATTGGGGCCAACCATGCAGCCCATAAGCGCCAGTGGTGCCATAAGGCTGGCAGCGCGGCGGGACAGTTTTTTGTGTTTGAGCATCATGCTGGAAAAAGAAGGCGAAACCATCAGCTATCCTGCCGGGAGGTGCGAGAAAAGAAAGAGCGCAGGCGTATTTTCTGAACACGCAGCCGCCACGTATCAAGCGTAAGATAAATAACAGGGGTGGTGTAAAGTGTAAGGGCCTGACTGACGAGTAACCCGCCCACAATGGCAATGCCCAACGGGTGGCGCAGTTCTGCCCCATAGCCATTGGTGATCATTAGCGGGGCCGCCCCCAGCGCTGCGGCAGCGGATGTCATGATAATGGGGCGGAAGCGGAGCAGGCAGGCCGTACGGATGGCCTCAAGCGAAGACATGCCATGTTCACGCTCTGCCACAAGGGCAAAGTCCACCAACATGATGGCGTTTTTCTTCACAATGCCAATCAGCAGAATCACCCCGATCATGGCGATAAGCGAGAATTCTTCACCAGCCAGTTGCAGCGCCAACAGGGCTCCCACGCCAGCAGAAGGAAGGGTGGAGAGAATGGTGAGCGGGTGCAGATAGCTTTCGTACAGAATACCCAGAACAATATACACCGCGGCCAAGGCTGCCAGTATCAGCAGGGGTTCATCATTCACGGCTTTCTGGAACTGTGCGGCATTGCCCGCAAAACTGCCGTGGATGGTGGATGGCATATGCAGCGTAACCTGTGCGGCGTTGATAATCTGCGTTGCCGTGCTAAGCGAAACACCCTTGGCCAGATTGAAGGAGATGGTGGAAGCCACAGCCATACCCTGATGGTTGACCGAAAGGGGTGTACGTGTCTGCACAATCTGAGAAACCAGCGTAAGCGGCACCATGCTTTCTGATGATGTGCTGACAGCAGACCCGTTGGAAGCCCCAGCGCCTCCCGCCAATGCGTTGGCAATCTGGTTTTTGAAGGATTCCGAACTGAGGGAAGATGCTGAACTGCTTCCGGCCTCATCCAGCCCGCTGGTGTTGCGCACGCGTATGGTGTTGGATTGTGTGCCACCGCCCGCTGTGCCACCGGCCACACTAACCCACACTTGCATCAGGCTATGGGGGTTGGACCACAGCACTGGGTCAGCTTCCATCACCACGCGATACTGATTGAGCCTGTTGTAGATGACAGAGGCCGCGCGTTGCCCGAAGGCATCGTATAACGTGTTGGAAAGCAACTGCGGCGTGATGCTGACACGTGCGGAGGTATCACGGTCTATATCCACGCTCATGGCGGAACCACCCTGCTGCACGTCGGATGAAAGATCGGTCAACTGTGGGTGGCGGCGTAATTCACTTTGGAGCTTGTCTGTCCATGTATAAAGCTCAGACGCGTTTTCACCTTCCAATGTGTATTGGTAGGAAGCGTTGCTCTGCCGGGCGCCCGCACGTACGGCGCCGGGTTCCATCAGAAAGAAATCAGCCCCCACCAGTTTGCTCAGGCGTTTGCTGATACGGTTGATAAGGTCTGTGGGGGTATCAGAACGCTCGCTTTTGTCCTGCAACTGCAAGAACAGATTGGCTTGGTTGGAAGAGCCGCGGCCACCAATAAAGGAGGAAACACTTTTAACTTCTGATTCCGCCAGAATAGCCTTTTGCACATCAGCCAGTTTTTTGCTGAGAGCGCCAAACGAGATGGATTGATCCCCCTGCAAATGCCCCATCAACAGGCCCGTATCTTCTACCGGGAAGAAGCCCTTGGGCATAAGAATAAACAGCGCGACAATCAGCGCCAGCGTAAAGGGCAGGCTCAGCAACACCAGCTTGCTATGCCGCAGCGCAACATCGAGTGAATACGCATATCCAGCCTGAAGTTTATCTAGCGCACGGGTAATACGTGCCGCCACACGGGCAGAAAACGGTGCGTGTTCCTGCGTTTCAAGCGCGGGCGCACGTGGGGCCAACAGGTAAGCGGCCATCATGGGGGTAAGCGTGAGAGATAGCACCATGGAAATAATGATGGTGATGCTGACCGTCATGGCGAATTCATGGAACAACCGGCCCGCAAGGCCACCCATCAGCAAAATGGGCAGAAAAACCGCAATCAGCGAAATGGAAATGGAGAAAACGGTAAAAGCTACCTCGCCGCTACCTTTTATGGCGGCTTCTCGCGGGGGAAGGCCCTGTTCTATGTAGCGGGCAATATTTTCCACCACCACAATGGCATCATCCACCACAAAGCCGGTGGAAACCGTAAGCGCCATAAGGGACATATTGTCCAGCGAATAGCCAAACAGCGCCATTACCCCAAACGTGGCCACAATAGAAGCTGGCACCACAATGGCGGGAATAAGCGTCATTCTAACAGAGTGCAGAAACAGCAGCACCATCAGCACAACCAGCACCACGGAAATAACCAGTGTAAGCTGTGTATCGGCCAGAGAGGCGCGGATGGTAAGGGAACGATCCAACCCTATGTGCAAATCCACCCCGCCGGGCAGAGCAGCCTTGAGCATGGGCAGCTTAGCGTTGATCTGATCCACTGTATGGATCACGTTGGCCCCAGCCTGCGGGAACACGATGGCAATAACCGAGGGCTGGCCATTGTAATATCCGGCGTTGCGCAGGTCTTCCACGCTATCACGCACTTGGGCAATATCCGCCAGCCGCACGGGCCGATTATTGCGCCATGCGATAATCAGATCCCGATAATCCTGCGCTTTGCTTACCTGATCATTCGTATCCAGCGTAAAGCGCATGCCGCCTTGGTCAATAATACCTTTGGGGGTATGAGCATTGGCCGAGGCCAGAGCTGCGCGCACGTCTTCAAAGCTGATGCCGTAGCGGTAAAGCGGCAGAGGGTTTATTTCTGCACGGATAGCTGGCAGCGCACTCCCGCTGATTTCTACCTGACCAACACCTTCTACAGATGAAAGATGCTGCACCAGTACATTGGTGGCGTAATCATAAAGTTGTGGGCGCGTATGGGTGTCTGATGTCAGGGTTAAAATCAGAATGGGCGCGCCGTTAGGGTTGGCTTTGCGGTACGTCGGGTTTTGCCGCAGGGAGGACGGCATATCCGCATGGGCTGCCTGAAGGGCGGCTTCCACATCTCGCGCAGCGCCGTTGATATCGCGCGAGAGCGAGAATTGCAGCATGATGCGCGTGGTGTTTTGCGAGGATTGTGACGTCATTTCCGTCACATCCGCAATCTGCCCCAAATGCCGTTCCAGCGGGGCCGCTACAGAACTGGCAATTTCTTCCGGGCTGCCGCCGGCCTGCGTGGCCTGCACCATAATCACCGGAAAATCCACATTCGGCAGGTCAGATACCGGCAGAGTGCGGTAGCCTAAAATGCCCCCCAGCAACATGGCCACCGTAAGCAGAATGGTGGCCACGGGCCGGTCAATAAACAGCCGGCTTATGCTCATGGTGTGGAATGTCCATCAGCCGGAGGTGGGGCAGAAGGCTGGCTGTGCCGGTGCCGCATGGCGTTGAACTTGTGGGCCAGCGTATCCAGCGCCAGATAAATAACCGGCGTTGTAAACAGCGTAAGCAACTGGGAAAGTGCCAGCCCGCCAATAATGCTCAGCCCCAGCGGGTAACGCAGCTCGGACCCCGTGCCATGAGAGATCACCATGGGCACAGCACCCAACATGGCGGCAAGGGTTGTCATTAAAATAGGGCGAAAACGCAGCGTGGCGGCAGTGCGGATGGATTGAAGGGAGTCCATGCCATGCACGCGTTCGGCTTCCAGTGCGAAGTCGATCATCATGATGGCGTTTTTCTTAACAATGCCAATCAGCAGCACAATGCCGATAATGCCCATAATATCCAGATCCACGCCTGCAATCATCAGCGTTAACAGCGCTCCAATGGCGGCGGAGGGCAGGGTGGATAGAATGGTAACCGGATGCACAAAGCTTTCGTAAAGAATGCCCAGCACGATGTACACGGCAATCAACGCCGCAGCCACAAGGAACAACTCATTGCTGAGTGAGCCTTCAAACGCGGCCGCCGTGCCTTGGAATGATGTCTGGAAGGTGGAGGGTAGCCCGATTTCTTTTTCCACCTTGCGGATGGCGGCCGTGGCATCTCCCAGCGCATAGCCATCGCTCAGATTAAAGGAAATGGTGGTGGCGGGAAACTGCCCAAAATGTGTGAGCAGCAGGGGCGCTGTTTCCTGCGTAACGGTGGTAACGGCATCTAGCGGCACCATGCCGGAAGTGGGTGAACGCGTAGGGCCAGAAACACTTTCCCCCGAATTGCCGCTGATACCGGGCAGATAAAGTTGGGAGAGTGAGGAAAGGTTGGTCTGGAACTTGGGGTCTGCTTCCAGAATAACGCGATACTGGTTGGACTGCGTATAGATGGTAGAAATCTGCCGCTGGCCAAAGCTATCATACAGCACGTTATCAACGGTTTGCGGCGTGATGGAATAACGTGCCCCGGTGGCTCTATCCAGCGTAACCTTTGCCACCAGCCCAGATGCCTGCAAATCCGATGTGACATCAGAAAGCGCAGGTTCCTGCTTCAGGCGGTCCAGCAGCTTTGGCACCCATGTTTCAAAGGCACCGTATTCCGGGTTTTCAAGCAGGAACTGGTATTGCGTAGCCGTAACTGTTGTATCCAGAGAAAGATCCTGAATAGGCTGCATATACAGCTTGATACCGGCTACCTGTGAGGTTTCATCGGCCAGCCGCCGGGCAATTTGCGCCGCTGTGCTTGTGCGGTCATCATGTGGTTTCAGGTTGATAAGAAACCGGCCCTGATTAAGCGTGGCGTTCTGCCCATCCACCCCAATAAAGGAAGAAAGCGAGACCACATCCGGGTCTTTCAGCAGCACTTTGGCAAGTTCTTGCTGATGCTCTTTCATGCTTTCAAACGAGATGGTTTGTGAGGCAACAGAAATACCCTGGATAACCCCCGTATCCTGCGCGGGAAAGAACCCTTTGGGGATAACCCACGCCAGCACACCTGTAAGCAGCAGTGTACCTACAGCCACGCACAAGGTTAGCACGCGGTGGGCCAGCACCACATCCAGTATGCGGTCATACCCGGCAATCAGCTTTTCCGTGTAGTCTTCCATCCGGGCAGACCAGCGCTGGAATGCTGTTGTGGCAGAACCGGCATCATGCACACGTTCAGAAAGAATACGCGCGCACATCATCGGCACCAGTGTGAGCGAAACCACAGCAGACAGAATGATGGTAACGGCCAGCGTAAGCGCAAATTCATGGAACAGGCGGCCCACAACATCGCCCATGAACAGCAGCGGAATAAGCACCGCAATCAGCGAGATGGTGAGCGAGATAATGGTAAAGCCAATTTCCCCGGCCCCTTTCAGGGCGGCTGTCATACGGTCTTCTCCCGCCTCCACGTAGCGGGAGATGTTCTCGATCATGACAATGGCATCATCCACCACAAAGCCGGTGGCGATGGTTAGCGCCATAAGCGAAAGATTATCCAGCGAGAAATCCAGCAGATACATCACTGCCAGCGTGCCGATAATGGAAAGCGGCACAGACAGGCTGGGAATAATGGTGGCAGGGATATTGCGCAGGAATACAAAAATAACCGCCACAACCAGCGCGAGGGATAAAAACAGTTCGCCCTGCACATCGGACACAGAGGCGCGAATGGTGGTGGTGCGGTCTGTTAGCGGGGTAATATCAATACCCGGAGGCAGCGTTTCCCGCAGGGCAGGCAGGGTGGCTTTTACGTTGTCCACCACGGAAATTACGTTGGCGCCGGGCTGGCGCTGCACGTTCATGATCAGCGCAGGTGTAAGGTTGGACCACGCCGCAAGCTGCGTGTTTTCCGCACCAACAACCACCGTTGCGACATCACGCAGGCGGATAGGGCCGTTGTTCTGATAGGCGATAACCTGATTAAGCAGCACATCTGCACTGGTAATCTGCCCATCCACCTGCAACGTGGCGGCCTTTTGCGGGCCATCAAACGTACCGGTGGGGGAGTTTACGTTCACGTTGCCAATGGTGGTGCGCAACGTGTCCAGATCCATACCGTAGGATGTAAGCTTGGGAATGTTAACCCGCACCCGAATGGCTTTGCGGTTGCCACCAGAAAGCGTTACCAGCCCCACGCCGGAAATCTGGCTGATTTTTTGCGCCAGACGCGTATCCACGTAGTCTTCCACTTCTGGCAGCGGAATGGTGGAGGATGTAATGCCCAGTGTCAGCACAGGCGTATCCGCCGGGTTTACCTTGGCGTAAACCGGAGGGGCTGGCAGATCTGTTGGCAGCAGGGAGTTGGCCTGGTTAATGGCTGCCTGAACTTCCTGCTCCGCCACATCTATGGAAGTATCCAGCGCAAAACGCAGGGTAATAACCGATGCCCCACCAGATGAGCGTGATGTCATCTGGTCCAGCCCCGGCATCTGGCCAAACTGGGTTTCCAGCGGGGCAGTTACAGAGGTGGACATGACATCTGGCCCAGCGCCGGGGTAGAATGTTTCAACCGTAATGGTTGGATAATCTACCTGCGGCAGGGCGGAAACGGGCAGAAAATGGTAGCCCAGCAGGCCAGCCATAAAAATGGCCAGCATAAGCAGAGTAGTGGCAACCGGCCTGCGAATAAAAAGGGCTGAGGGGTTCACTTTGCCGCGGAATCCGATGCTGGAGTGGTTTGTGCAGGAATGGTGACTTTAATGCCGGCACGCAGATGGTCTGTGCCATCTGTTACCACTCTGTCACCATCCTTCAGGCCAGAGGGAACAACAATGTTGGTGCCATCTGATGTGCCCGTGGTAACGGGCCGCACTTCAACGGTGTTATCGGCCTTTACAACGTAAACAAATAGGCCATTGGGGCCAGTTTGCACTGCTGTTGTGGGCAGTAGCAGCACATTGTTAAGTGTTTTAACCAACAGGCGGGCATTTACAAACTGGTTGGGAAACAGATGCTCATCCGTGTTGGGGAAGATGGCACGCAGGCGCACGGTGCCGGTGGAGGTATCTATTTCACTATCCAAGGTGCTGACGGTGCCATCCGCAATTTTTTGCGTATTGGAACTGTTCCATGCCTCTACGGAAAGGGATTTTTGGGTGCGTAGCTCTTCCGCTACTTCGGGAAGCTGATCCTGCGGGAGTGTGAAGATAACAGAGATAGGCTGCATCTGCGTTAGAATAGCCAGCCCGCCAGATTGACCCGCCGTAACGTAATTGCCCTTATCCACAGCACGTATGCCAATACGGCCATCTACGGGTGCAATAATATGGCAGTAAGTGATCTGGAGCTTCTGGTTATCCACCAAAGCCTGATCGGATTTTACCGTGCCTTCCAGTTGCTGCACGATAAACTGCTGATCCTTGGCCGTTTTAGCATCAATACTGTCCTGCCGGATCAGGCGCTGGTAACGCGCGCTATCTACGCGTGCCTGTGCAAGCTGGGCTTTATCTGCAGCAAGTTGGCCTTCATATTGGGCTAGCAGCACCTCATAGGGGCGGGTGTCTATCAGCGCCAGCAGGTCACCTTTGTGTACGTGCTGCCCTTCCGTAAACAGCACGTTCATCAGGTAGCCTTCCACGCGGGTTTGCACGGTCACGTTGGTAATGGGGATAACCGTTCCCAACTCGGTAAACACCACGGGCATGGAGCCACTATGCACCGTTTGCACGGCAACGGGCTGCGCCTGAGATGCATCAGCCGTGTGGTGTTTGCCCTTTTTATGCGTTCCGCTGCTGGTGTCTCCATGCGGGCGCAGGAAGGCAAAGGCCAGCACGCATGCGCCTGCCAGAGCTATGCCTGCAAGTAACATCCGTTTTTTACGGGGAGGGCGCGGAGATGGTGAAGACGGAGAAACGGGAGAGGCTGGCTGATGTTCATCCATG
The DNA here is from genome assembly GCF_050106715.1 of Acetobacter sp. AAB5. Taxonomy (NCBI): domain Bacteria; kingdom Pseudomonadati; phylum Pseudomonadota; class Alphaproteobacteria; order Acetobacterales; family Acetobacteraceae; genus Acetobacter; species Acetobacter sp. AAB5. Next base: position 358,623 of record NZ_JBNIEW010000001.1, on the reverse strand, counting down.
TGGCGCGCTGCGTATTACCTAAAAATAAGGAATATTGGTTCAGACAGGAAAATAAAGGTCAGAATAAGGTTTTATAATCCATCTGAGAGAAGTGATGTGGGCCGGAAAGCAGGAGGTCCTGCTTTCACCGTAAAACGTACCACATGGATATGGGAAGGGCTTGTTACGTTTTTTAACGTTTGTTTCCGCTCATGGAGGCCCCGGCAGAAGGTGCAAGGCTTGCCGCAAATGGCACAGCCAGAAGAGATACAGCCCCGGTTGCCAGAAAACCTGCGGAAAAATCGCCCAAAGTGGGTGTTGTGTGGCCATATATTTGCCCCAGCACGGTAAGCGTGCCCGCAGCAATACATATGCCAGCAGAAAGCATGATCTGCTGCATGGTGGAATACAGGCTGGTTGCAGCGCTCATGTTACTTGCTGGCACATCAGCATAGGCAATGGTGTTGTAAGCGGAAAACTGGATAGCTTGCGCAGCTCCGGCACATGCCAAAATAAGCGAAAAAAGCCACAAGGCATGCGGCAGCCGAAAGCTCGCCACCAGTGTAAAAACGACAGCAGCGGAAACGCCATTGAACATCAGCACTTTACGAAAGCCCCAGCGCCGCAAAATGGCGGGTACAAAGGGCCGCGTTATTAACGCTCCAATGGGGGCTGTAAATGTCACCAGCCCGCTTTGTGCCGCGTTGAGCCCCATGCCGATTTGCAGAAAGGATGGCATGAGAAAGGGCAGCGAACCCACAGCCACGCGTGAGGCCGCGCCCGCAAAAACAGAAATCCGAAATGTGGGAATGCGCATGAGCCGGAAATCTAGCAATGGCGCGGGAATACGAAAGGCATGGATGCAGTAAAGGGCCATCAGAAGGCTGCCTGCGCCCAGCATAACCACGCGCAAAGTTATTGCGCCTTCTGCGTGGCTGAATAGTTCTGCAAAAACAGAAAGCAGCGCCAGCCCACCCCCAGCCAGTACCATGCCCTTTAAATCAAACGGCGCTGGTGAGGGCTCGCGAATTTGTGGAATAAAGCGCCACGTAAGCCCCAGCCCGACCAGCCCGATAGGAATGTTGAGGTAAAAATTCCACCGCCATGAAAACCATGTGGTGATAAATCCACCAACCACCGGGCCAAGCAAAGGGCCAAGCGTTGCGGGCAACATCATCCACGTCATGGTGCGCACAAGCTGATCACGCGGTGTGCTGCGGATAATCACAAGCCGCCCTATGGGCACCATAAGGGCGCCGCCAATACCTTGCAGCGTGCGCATGCAGGCCAGAAAGGGAAGGGAGTTTGCCTGAGCGCAAAACAGAGAGCTGGCGACAAAAATGCAAATGGCCGCCATCAGCACGGAACGGCTGCCCAGCCTGTCTGCCAACGCACCAGAAGCCGGTATGAAAATAGCTAACCCAATAATATACGATGTGAGCGCAACAGAGGTTGCAACTGTATCAACGTGTAAACTGTTAGCAATAGAAGGCAGAGCTGTTGCCAGAATGGTGCCATCAAGCTGTTCCATAAACATCATGGAGGCAACGATCAGGGCGGTGAACTGCGCTTTGGTCGGGCGTGGCATGCCTAGTCAGAAACGTGTTTTTGCGGTCTGATGCAACCTATGATCCTGCAAGCACTGTTTTGTTACGGCAAGCAGGCGGGCAGGATTGCACTCAAAGTTTAAGGAAAAAGTCATGGCTGAAGATAAAATCAAGAATGTTGAAAGCAAGGTTGAAGGCGCAGCAACAGATGCCAAAGGCCATGTTAAAGATGCAGTCGGCGGTTTGACAGGTAATATTGGCATGCAGGCCGAAGGTAAGTTCGATCAGTTTGCTGGCCACATGCAGCAGGATTTTGCAGACCTGTACGAAGAAGGTGAAGGCGTGCTGGAAAAGGCAGCAACCTTTGTGCGGGATAAGCCCCTGCTTTCATTGGGTATTGTATCCGCTATTGGCCTTGTTCTGGGCTGGCTGATCTTCCCCCGTCGCAAGCGTTCTTGAAAATTTAGTTTACCGGGACTCTTGCGCTCCTAGGTAAAAAAATGCTTCTCCTTCCCTGCGGAGTCGCAGTTGATGCGACTCGGTTAATTTAGCCGAGTCGCATCAAATGGATGGAAAGAGAAGCAATGCCGGACTTTACGCGGGAACAGCAGCTGGGTGGCCGAGTGGCCGGGGTGGATGAAGTGGGCCGTGGCCCGCTGGCAGGCCCCGTGGTTGCTGCCGCCGTGGTGTTTGGTGCTGGTGTGCCTGCTGATCTTGCCGCCGTTATTGATGATTCCAAAAAATTAAAACCAGCTGTGCGCGAAGCCATAGCGGAACGCCTGCCGCAGGTGCCGGGTATTGAAATCGGCATTGGGGCAGCTTCCACTGCGGAAATCGATAAGCTGAACATCCATCATGCAGCCCATCTGGCCATGCAAAGGGCGGTAGGCCGCCTGCCGCGCCTGCCAGACCACGTGCTGGTGGATGGCAACAAGCTGCCGGATTTTGGCTGCGCCGCACAGGCTATTGTGGGCGGAGACAGGGTAAGCCTGTCTATTGCTGCGGCATCTATTGTGGCCAAAGTGGTGCGAGACCGCGCCATGGCCCGGCTGGATGCGCGCTGGCCTGATTACGGCTGGGAGAAAAACGCGGGCTACGGCACGGCTGTTCATCGCAAGGCGCTGATCAGCGTGGGCATTACACCGCACCATAGAAAGACGTTCGGCACAGTGCGCCGGCAGCTAGAAGAACATTATTCGGCGGAGAAGCAGGTATGAGCGGCGCAAAATCAGCATCCATGGAACTCCCTATTGATCAGATCCTCCGTGGTGAATGCGTGGAAACCATGCGTTCCCTGCCTTCTGGTTCTGTGGATTGCGTGTTTGCAGATCCGCCATACAACCTCCAGTTGCGGGGGGAGCTACGCCGCCCAGATGATACGCTGGTGGATGGCGTGGATGATGACTGGGACAAATTCTCTGATCTGGAAGAATATGACCGCTTCACCCGTGCATGGTTGGCAGAAGCCCGCCGTGTGCTGCACAAGGATGGCACAATTTGGGTGATTGGCTCCTACCATAACATCTACCGCATTGGCGCCATTTTGCAGGATCTGGGCTTCTGGATTCTCAATGACATTGTGTGGCGTAAATCCAACCCCATGCCCAATTTCCGTGGTCGGCGTTTTACCAACGCACATGAAACCCTTATCTGGGCTGCGCGTGGGCAGGATAGCCGGTACCGCTTTAACTACCAGGCCATGAAGGCGCTGAATGATGATGTGCAGATGCGCTCAGACTGGTATCTGCCCCTGTGCACAGGCAATGAGCGCCTGCGGAATGAGCACGGGTTGAAGCTGCATCCGACCCAAAAACCCGAAAGCCTGCTGCACCGCGTGCTGCTGGCTTCCACCACGGTAAACGATGTTATTCTAGACCCATTTTCCGGCACGGGCACCACGGCTGCCATGGCGCGCCGTTTGCGGCGGCATTTCATTGGTATTGAACGCCACCCGGATTATGTAGAAGCTGCCATGGCGCGTGTGGCCGCTGAAACGCCGCTGGAAGCCGATGCAGTGCAGACCACTCAGGATAAGCGTGAAGCCCCGCGTATTCCTTTCGGCTCATTGGTAGAGCAAGGGGTTATTGCTGCAGGTACGGTGGTGTGTGACAAAAAACGCCGCGTACATGCGACTGTTTCGCCCGATGGCACGTTGGTAAATGGTACCAAGCGTGGTTCCATCCACAAGTTGGGTGCGCAGCTTACAAATGCCCCTTCCTGCAATGGCTGGACATTCTGGTATTTTGAACGGGCAGGGGAATTGTTGCAGCTTGATGTGCTGCGGCAGGAAACGCTCCAGAAAACAGCGCAGGCATAACTGCGCTGTTTTCTAAGGCGTAAGAATATACTTTAAAAACAGATATAAAAAGGCAGCGTTTTAGCTGCCGCCAAAGCCCAAAAAGCCCACAGAAGGTTGTGCGGTGCCGCCTGTGCTATCGTACCGCCGTTCTTGTATTTGCTTCTGTTCGTCCTGCTCATAACGGGCATTGTTGATGCCACCAGAAACAACAGGTTCGGAACCACCATCCATGCTGCCACCGTAAGAACGCGGGTTATCTGCCGGAGTGCGGAGGGATAGCAGAAGGAAGGTAATGGGGTTACGGTTGAGGTCGATAGACATATCCAGTGGTGTCTGACCCAGAATATTATGCCCGTTCAGATCCGCCCCACGGTTAATGGCATCTTTTGCAGCAGAAATGCTGCCACGGTTAATGGCATCAAACAGGGCGGCTGTGGGTTCCACATCCTTGTTGGATTTATCCCCGTCATCTTCATCCAAGCCTGATGCACCAGGAATATTGGTGGGCGGGGCAGCCTGTTTGGCAGCCTGCGCGGCTTCCGCCTTTTTGGCGTCTTCAGCAGCAGCTGCTTCATCGCCCCCTTGTGCCTGCGCCCAGACAGGAGTGGTGGCAAAGCAGGCAAAACTGCCCATAAGCACGGCAGAAGAAGCAAGGCGGCAGAAACGGGTCATTGTCTGTCCATCATTACACGTATGCGTCATGCTATCACACCGCATAATGGTGTGAAAGTGGAGAGACCGCACACCCCACTCTTTCCCTGCTGTTATCAATTCCGGCCTTCACGCCACCATCCTGCAAAAAGGAAGGCGAGGGATACCAGCAGCATGCTCCATGTTGGCAATAAGGGTTCTGCGCTTTTACCCGTTACAATATGCGCGCCACGTTGCGGGAAGGCCAGCCAATTTGCACCGTGCAGGGTGGAGGATTCTGCCATCCGAATGGTGGGTATGGCCAAATGTTCGGGCGTACCCAGCCAGAACACACCACCGCCAGACTGCTGCACAATAGGTGCCAGCTTGGTGGCTGTGGCCCGTAAATCCGTCATTTCACGGATATCGCTTTGCACTGGGGCTGCGTAGGCGGTGTGGGTGCCATCTGTTACCTGCCAGATTCCTGCTTCATTGGCGGGCATGGTTGCTGTCTGGCTGCCATCCTGTGGGGCAGCATGCAGGTGCAGGGTTGTTTGCGTGCCCGAAGGCGCCGTGATGGTAACATCGGGCGGAGTGGCTTCGGTGCTGATACTGTGGCGCGTTACGGTTAACACGCTGTCCGTAATGCTGGCAGCCAGTTGTTCTTCTTCCAGCTCTGGCTCTTTCATCAGCCAATGAGAAATCCGGCGCAGCAATTCCGCCTGCGGTCCGCCACCACCTTCACCGCGAGACCAAAGCCAGATCTGGTCAGAAAGCAGGAGGGCCACACGGCCCTGATCCACCCGGTCCAGTACCAGCAGGGGGGCGGCATCTGGCCCGCTCATCAGCACTTCACCATGCGTGCTGTCTGGTTTGAGGGCGCGGTACCAAGGCCCCCATGCGCCTGCAACGGTTGTGGTGCTATCTGGCACGTTGGCATCGGGCGCGCCAGAAAGAGCCGCCGTAACGGGGTGTTGGCGGCCTTGCGCAGTTAACCGCGGGCGGAACTGGCGCTCAACCATGCCTGTTTCTGGCGGCACATGCGCGGGCAGCACATCGCCTACAGGGGTTTCCTGTAGTGATCCGGGGCCTACAAATTCCGGCCCAGCGGTTAGCAACAGCCCACCACCACGGCGCACAAAGTTGGCAATGTTTTCCAGATAGCTGTGGGGCAGAATGCTGCGGTTTTCAAAACCATCCAGAATAATCAGGTCAAACTGGTTGATCTTGTCCTGAAACAGTTCCTTTACGGGAAAAGCAATAAGCGCCAGATCAGATAGTGGCGTGCCATCATCTTTTTCTGGTGGGCGCAGAATGGTGAAGTGGATCAGATCCACCGCCGGGTCTGCTTTCAGCAACCGGCGCCAGACACGCTCCCCTTGGTTGGGTGTGCCGGAAATCAGCAAAACCCGCAGCCTGTCGCGAATACCCATAATATGGGTGATGCTTTGATTATTCAGTTGTGAGATTTCCCCCGCCAGAGGAGAAACCGAAAGGCTGATAAGCATCTGCCCCGGCCGTGCAACAGGGATGCTGATATCTTGCGGCGTGCCTGTAACAACAGGGATGACCACAGGCTCTTCCCCATTCACGCGCAAGGTAAGTTCCGCTGGTGTGCCAGTATGCGTGCCGGGGCCGGAATCTTCGGTCAATACGCGTAAATGTGCGGGTTGCCCGGCAATGGCGTAAGGCGGTGCTTCTAGTATCTGGAGCTTACGGTCTGTTTCCTCACCTTTGGCGGTCAGCAACACATGTAGGGGCAGGGTGGTTTGTTCCCCCGCAGCAGTGTGCGGGCGCAGGCGATCTGGCAGGCTGGCCGGAATATCAGCAACCTGACCATCTGTAACCATCATGGCGCCAGCAAGCTGATCGGGCGGAATGTCTGCGGCGGCCTGATCCAGGGCTTCAAACAGGCGGGTACCGTCATGCCCGTTCTGGCGCACTGTAACGGTACGAATATTCAGCCCCTCCACCTGCATATGGGCCAATGCATCTGCCGCCTGCCGGGCAATAGCTGCCCGTTGTCCGATAGACATGGAAGGAGATTGATCTACCAGCATAAGGGCGGTTTGGGGCAGGCTATGCCAGCTTTCACGCAGATGTTGCGGGCCTGCCAGCCAGAACAGAAGCGAGGCAAGAGCAGCCAAGCGCAACAAGGCCCCGCGCGCGCCGTTATACAGGCTCCACGCACAAAGTATCAGGCCCCCAATGCCCAGCAGAGCCAGCAGCCATAAAGGCAGAAGCGGCGCAAAACCGATGGATTGCATTAAATTGTTTATCATGGCCGGTCTTCCAGCCGTTTTAGCAGCATGGGCACGTGCACTTGGTCTGCCTTATAACTGCCGGTAAGCGCGTAAATGACAATATTTAGCCCAAAGCGATAAGCCAGTAACCGCTGCTCTGCACCACCAGGAATAACCGCAAAGGGCGTATTGCCAGATGGATCAACCGCCCAAGCATGTGCCCAATCTGCCGAGCCGATAATAATGGGGCTGACTTCATCATTCCCGGCATCGCCTTCCCGTGCCACCCAGATGGGTTGGCCAGCGTAACGGCCCGGAAAGTCATGCAGCAGGTAAAAAGTATGCGCCAGTAGGTGGTGGTCATTCATGGTGACGAGGGGAGGCACCGTTAGCCCTGTTGTAGCGCGGCGCAGGGCGGCGCGTGTGCCCGGAGCATCTCCGGCAAAGCTGGCATCATCTGTGGTGCTGTCTGGCGTGTCCTGCCCTTGGGTATCAATGAGCAAAATGCCACCATGCGCCATAAAGCGGTTGAGTGCGGCTATCATGGCGGGAGAGGTATGGGCATCTGGCGTAATCGGCCAGTATAGCAATGGATAGTAAGCCAGATCATCCGTTTCCGGGTGTACGCCATCAGGGTGGCCCAGCACGGCAGATGTGCGGGCATTCGTAAAATCCGCCAAACCCTGAAGCCCTTGGCGGGAGGCCTCATCTACATCTTCATGCCCGGTCAACACGTAGGCCAGACGTGTTTCAAGTGCTGCTCCGGGCACGGAGGGTGAGGTTTGTTGTGCAGGAGCTGGCGGTTGTGTGTCGGCTGCCTGGGCCGGAGCGGCCATGCCGAACAGCAGCCCGCCTATAAGCAATGCAGCCGTATGAGCGCGCTTGCTAACCAAAAGCCCCTTGCGCATCAGCAAAACCAAAGCGCCATCAAGCAACAGCAGAACAATGGCTGCCAGAAGGCAGAAGCGCCCCAGTGGCACATCCGGCTGTTGGCCTGCCGGATCTGTAATAAGGCCCACGGCGCTTTCAGGATGCAGTGTGGCAACGTGGTCTGCTGCATTTAAGGCGCGGCGGCCAGAACCGGGGCCATACAGGCCCGGTGGGTGCGCGGGGGAAACATCCGTGGTGGCAAAGGCAGAAGCTTTTAGGCCGCGCGCATAAGGTGGCGGAGGGCCAGCAATACCTGCACCATCCAGGGTAAGGGCTGGTTGCAATATGGCATCATCCGCAGGCACACTTACGCCGTTTGCGTGGTCTGTCAGCCTTTGCAGCATAGAGACAAACAACCCGGAAAGCGGCAGGTTAGACCAATCTGTCGTGCTGCTGACATGGAACAGCACAATTTCACCTTTGCCCAGCGCAGCATGTGTAACCAGCGGCGTGCCATCTGCCAGCCGTGCCCATGTATGCTCAGTAAGTGTGGCGGAGGGGCGCGCCAGAACCTGCCGAGAAACCGTGACATCATGAGGAGGCACTAAACCAGCGAATGGGGAGGTGGCATCAAACTTGGCAAGTTTTTGCGGGGTGCCCCATGTCATGGAGCCGCCGAGTTGGCGTGCCCCATCCAGCAAAGCGACGGGAAGCAGATCTTGCGTGGTCTGCTGGGTATTGTCGTTCTCGGTGGTTTCAGTCTCATCATCATGCTGGGCACCGGCAAGGGCTGGTCCTGCAAAGCGGATGAGTGTGCCGCCATTTTTCACCCATTCACGCACTTTTTCCCGTGTTTCCGGGTCTGCCAATGTGCCATCAGGCGCAATTAAAACAGAAAGCGGGCGGCTTAAAAGCGCCAATGGCGTGCCTTCATGCAATTCGGCAGAAGGGGCAAGAGCGCGGCGCAAATAGAACAAAGACCCCACTAAAGGCGTATCCGCCCCGCCGGAAGCCAGAAGCCCTACCGGATGCAGGCGGCTGCTTTCATCCATCAGCACTGTGGTGGCCGCGCTGGCTGTGCCTGCAAGCGTAAGCGTATCTATGCGGTTACGCACGGCGGCAGGCAAGTTCACAGCAATATCGGCGTGCCCAGATTGTGCGGGCAGGGTTGCGGATACAACGGCCAGCGTGCCCCCATCTTGCGTATGCGCAATAACATTAAAACTGCGTGGAGCCGCCGCAGGCATCGCCACCAGCCGTGCCATGACGTTATTGCCTTTATCGACCACCAGAGCCAGAGCCACAGCGTTTTGATGCGGAAAGCGCACTTCCCGCACGCGCCCCAAACTTTGCAGGGTGTGCGTAAACGCGCCATCGCCGGAGGTGGCAACACCATCCGCCAGATACAGAACGCTGCCAAATGTTTGTGCCGCTAGATGTTCCAGTGTGTGGGCGGCAGCTAAGCGATCTACTTGCCAAGGTTCCGGGCGCAACGCGTTCAGATGCTGCCGCACTTGAGCAACAGGCAAGGGGGCAAGGTTTTCTGCCACAGATGTTTCGGCTTCCGGCGCGGTGGTAAGCAACAGCACGGGGCGTTTGGCGCGTTCGGCATCATCCAGAAAATTCTGGGCAGCGGCCAACCGTTCGTTCCAGTCTGCGGCGCTGAACATGCCGTTATCTACAATAAGCAACACCGGGCCAGATCCTTGCTGGGCGGCATTGTGCCCCGGTAGCACTGGCCGCGCCAGGCCAAGAACCAACAAAGCAACAGCAAGCAGACGCAGGAGCAGCAACCACAGCGGAGAGCGTGCAGCCTCGGTCTGGCGTGGTTTCAGGCTGGCCAACAGTTTTACAGGCGGAAACACCTGTTGGCGTGGGCGCGGGGGTATTGCACGCACAAGCCACCACACCAACGGCAGCGTAAGCAAGCCCAGCAGGGCAAGGGGAGCCAGAAAAATCATACCCGGCGGCCCATCAAATTATGCAGGGCCAGCAAGGTGGGCGTGGCTGGAGTATCGGTAACATGGCAAAGATAATCATGCCCAAGGCTTGTAGCCATTTGCTCAATCTGGCTGCTGCGTGCAGATGCCAGATGGGTGTAATCTGCACGCAATGTTTGCACATGGGGCAGCTCAATAGGCGGTTCCTGCTCCAGCCCCGTAAACTCAACGCGCCCTTCATAGGGCAGGGAAAGTTCTGCCGGATCTGCGATATGGAGAATATGCGTGCGCACACCGCGCGCTGCACATTGATGGAGCAGGCCGCGCAGGGCCTCTGTTTCACACAGCAGATCACTGGTCAGCAGTAAATGTGCATGGCGCGGCAGCGCTACAGCGGCGGGCAGCGTATTTTTTTGCGGCGAGGAAGCTTGAAACACCAAAGCCAATGCCAGACGCTCCAGAAGGCTGCCCCCAGAAGGCAGATGCACCATACCGGATGAAGAAAGCAGCCGAATGCGCTCTCCCCCACGAGCAAGAGCGGCGGCCATTGCCAGCGTGAGCAGAATGGCGCTTTCCAGCTTGGTGGGCATGTTGGTGCGTGATTGCCAGTTCATGGAGCCAGAAAGATCACACCACAGCAGAATGGTTTGCGCGCTTTCGGCTTCTGTTTCGCGCACATAAGCGTGGGTGCTGCGGGCGGATTGTCGCCAGTCTATATGCGCAGCGGGCTCTCCCGGCTGGGCTGGGCGATATTGCCAGAAGGTATCTCCCCACCCCGCGCGATGTTGCGGGTGCTGCCCGGCCGCCAGTGTGGCGGCTGTGCGGTTGGCCTGCACAATTAAATCGGGCATGCGTGCCGCCAAGGCCTGCGCCTGCTGAGTAAGCGTGGCAGGTTGCCCGATGGCGGCAGAACTATCTGCCTGCGCGGCAAAATGCGGAGCCTGTGTGGTGCCAGCCTTATTGCGGCGGAATGCGGCGGTAAGAAAGGAGGGGCCGCGCAATGGCTTTAACCCAGTTGTTGCAGAAGGCGAGAGATTACATCCTGAATTTGCACACCTTCAGCACGGGCGGCAAAAGTTAGCGCCATGCGGTGGGCCAGAACAGGCTGGGCCAGTGCTGCAACATCATCCAGGCTGGGGGAAAGTCTGCCATCCAACAAGGCGCGTGCGCGGGTGGCCAGCATAAGCGTTTGTGCGGCACGCGGGCCGGGGCCCCAAGCAATTTGTTCACGCAAGGTGGCATCCTGCGTGGTTTCTGGCCGGGCGTTGCGCACCAGGTTGAGAATGGCATCCAGCACTTTTTCACCTACCGGAATGCGGCGCACCAGTGCCTGTGCTTCCAGCAGGCTTGCAGCATCCATAAGGGTTTGGGGCTGTTCTGTTTGTGCGCCGGTGGTGGCCAGCAGCATCTGCCGTTCCGCAGCTTCATCAGGGAAGGAGAGCGGAATTTGCAGCATAAAGCGGTCAAGCTGCGCTTCTGGCAGCGGGTAGGTGCCTTCCTGCTCCATAGGGTTCTGGGTGGCCAGAACATGAAAAGGGCGTGGCAAAGGGTATTCTGTTCCGGCTACGCTTACGCGGTGTTCCTGCATGGCTTGCAGCAGGGCAGACTGTGTGCGGGGGCTGGCGCGGTTGATTTCATCCGCCATCAGCAACTGGCAGAATACCGGGCCGGGCACAAAGCGGAAGCTGCGGTGGCCAGAGGCATCTTCATCCAGAATTTCACTGCCCGTAATATCGGAGGGCATAAGGTCTGGCGTAAACTGCACGCGGCGCGAATCAAGCCCCAGCACTGTTCCCAAAGTTGTGACCAGCAATGTTTTGCCCAAACCGGGTGCCCCCACCAAAAGCGCGTGGCCACCAGCAAGAATGGTGGCAAGCGTTTGGCGGATAACCTGTTTTTGGCCAAAAACAATGCGAGAGGTTTCCTGCTGCACGGCTTGCAGCCGTTCGCAGATACGGTCTGCCTCCCGCACTTCGGGAGGAGAGGAGGGCTGTTGCGCGGGCTGCGATGCGTCTGATGCGGTCATGGTTCCAGTGTGAAGCACATACGGGGCTTACATCAAGCGGGGTATCATCCCTATATCATCAGGATGACGGTATGGACACGTATTACAGGATGATAGGCCAGTGAAAGGCGAACACGCAGTGAGTGGCGACAGTCTTGCCTGTTCGGGGCATCAGGAAAGCCCGGAAAGAAAAAGGCATGACTTGGGATACCTGCCTTTTCTGGTGCGGCGCGATGGCGTGTGGCTTTATAGGGGCACGCCCATAAAGCGTAAGGCCATGCTGTGCATGTTTGGCTCCATGCTCACGCGGGATGAAAAAGGGGCATACCTGCTGCGCTCTCCTTTTGAGACCGGGTATATTGAAGTGGAAGACGTGCCTTTTCTGGCGGTAGAGCTGGATTGGACAGGTTGCGGCAGAATGCAGCGTCTGTGTTTTCGCACCAATATGGATGAAGTGGTGGTGGCCGGGCCGGAGCACCCGATTCGGACAGATTGGAACATGCCGCCAGAAGCGTGCCCGGATAGTTGCCCGCCCTATATCCGCCTGCGAGAGGGGGATGATAGGCGCTTTCCGTTAGAAGCGCGTCTGTCTCGCCCAGTGTGGTACGAGCTGGCGGCTTTGGCAGAACCAGGCATGTGCCAAGGTATTCCCTGCATGGGCGTGTGGAGCTGCGGGTGCTTTTTTCCGCTTGCCAGGCAATCATCCGGCACAGATTGCGACGCATGACCCGCACTTTATTGCACCGGCTGGCTCCTGCGCGTTTGCATGCGCTGGAGCAGATATGGGCCGTGCTGCCTGAAGCACGGCTTGTTGGCGGTGTGGTGCGTGACCTGATGGTGGGGCGCGCTATTGCAGATGTTGATCTGGCAGTGCCGCAACCGCCTGAAGAGGTTATGCAAGGCCTGAAGGCGCAGGGCATTACAGTTGTGCCTACTGGGTTGGCGCATGGCACAGTTACAGCGGTTATCGATTCCGAGCCCTATGAAATCACCACCCTACGGCGCGATGTGGAAACAGATGGACGGCACGCCGTGGTGTGCTGGACAGACAACTGGCAGGAAGATGCCGCACGCCGAGATTTTACAATCAACGCCATGTCCTGTGACAGCACGGGTGCTGTGCATGATTATTTTGGCGGCCAGCAAGATCTGGCAGATGGAATTGTGCGCTTTGTAGGCGATGCCACGCTGCGGATACAGGAAGATGCCCTGCGTATTTTGCGGTTTTTTCGCTTTTGGGGGCGCTATGGGCGTGGGCGGGCAGATGCACAGGCCATGCAGGCCATTACGGCGCAGGCGGCGTTGCTGAACGGCCTGTCTGTTGAGCGGATATGGTCTGAACTTAAGCGCATTCTGGCTGGGCCGAAAGCGCAGGAGGTTGTGTATCTGATGCAGCAGGCCGGTATTCTGCCTGTTCTGTTGCCAGAAGGTGCAAATGTGCCTTTGTTTGCACAGTTGATGGCGTTTAATCCGCCAGCAGATGCACTGCTGCGGCTTGCTGCTTTGGTGCCGAATAAAAGCGCAGATATGGCACGCCGCCTCAAATTTTCTCGCGCTGAAGCCGCACGCCTCAAAGCCACGCAGGCTGAACCGGTGCCTTTGCCCGAGATGTCCGATGCGCAATTACGCCATTTATTGGCAGATACCCCGCCAGATGTTTTGGCTGCACGCAGTTGGCTGCATCAGGCACGGTATGCTGATGTTTTGGGCGAAGAACTGCGGCAACGTTTAGCGCAGCTTGAAATACCTGTGTTTCCGATAGCAGGGCGAGATTTGCTAGAGGCAGGCTGCCAGCCGGGGCCGCACGTTGGGCAGGTGCTGAAAGATGTGCGCAACTGGTGGCAACAAGGCGGTTGCAGCGCAGATAAACAGGCTTGTCTGGCCTATGCGTTAGAGCTGGCGAAAGCGTTGCCATAATAAAACCATGCGTCAGCCTCTTACGCGAAAGGGGGGGAGGCTGTTAGAGAAGACGCATGACGTCACAAGCATCTGCTTCCTCTACCCGTTCGTCCCGTTCTTCCCGCGATTTATTGCCGGATGATACCCGCGTGCTTCTGAGGCGGTTATGGCGGGAGCAGGTGCGCCATTTTCCCGGTAACCTTACGGCCGTTGTGCTGCTTACGGTACTAACCGCCGGGCTTACCGCATTGTACCCGCTGGTTATTCAGCGTGCGCTGGATATGTTTTCCAGCCATGATTCCCGCATTCTGTATCAGGTGCCGCTGTTGGTGGTGCTGATTACGGTTGCCAAATCCATTTCTCAATACGCGCAAACGCTGGCGTCTCAGGGGTTGGTGCTCAAGGTTATTCGTGGTTTGCAAAGCGAGATGTTTGCGCATCTGATGCAGGCGGATATTACCGATGTAGAGCGTGAAGCTCCGGCCAAACTGGCAGCACGTTTCACCACGGATGCCGTTTCTATCCGTGAAGCCATGATCCGCGCAGTAAACTCGCTGGGTGATGTTGTGACCGTGGTGGGGCTGATTGCCTCCATGTTCTATATGGATTGGGAACTCAGCCTGATAGCCGGTCTGCTTTACCCTATTGCCGCAGTACCTATTCAAAAGCTGGGCAAACGCGTGCGCCGTGCTTCTGGCGGCATGCAGGAACGGATTGGGGAAACCGCTGCTTTTCTCACAGAAAGCTTTAGTCAGGCTCGTACTGTGCGCGTGTATCGGCTTGAACAGCGCGAGGAAGAACGCGCGGCCATTTCCTTCGATCATCTGCATCAGGCCATGCTGCGCATTACGCGCGGTCGTGCACGTGTTGACCCCTTGCTGGAAGCGCTGGGTGGTTCTGCCGTGGCTGCCGTATTAGGTTTTGCAGGGTGGCGGGCCGCTATGGGCGGGGCCACATTGGGGGATTTTTCCGGCTTTGTGGCGGCTTTGTTGCTGGCAGCACGCCCCTTGCGTGCATTAGGGGCCTTGAACGCCGCCTTGCAGGAAGGGTTGGCTGGGCTTGTGCGTATTTTTGAAATTATTGATGAAAAACCCGCCGTGGCAGATAGCCCCAATGCTGTGCTTCTTGGTGCCGGGCAGGGTGATCTGGTTTTTAAAGATGTTGGCTTTGTTTACCCAGATGGTCGTGTTGGTCTTTCTGGCCTGAATTTTGAGGCCAAGCCGGGCTTTACCGTAGCGCTTGTGGGGCCATCTGGTGCGGGTAAATCCACCGCGCTTTCCCTCGTGCCGCGGCTGCATGATGTCACATCAGGCTGTATTTTGTTGGATGGGCAAGATCTGCGGGATCTCACACTGGCCAGCTTGCGAGATGCCATCGCTTATGTCAGCCAAGATCCGCTGCTGTTTGACCTTTCTGTGCGCGACAACATTTTAATAGGCCGTCCCACCGCCACGGAAGAAGAGGTTCAGGCAGCGGCCAAGGCAGCCGCGGCTGAAAAGTTTATTCTGGCCTTGCCCGCAGGGTATGAAACCATAGTGGGGCCGGGTGGGCAGCGCCTTTCTGGCGGCCAAAGGCAACGTGTGGCTCTGGCGCGCGCCCTACTGCGCAACCCACGCCTTCTGCTGTTGGATGAAGCGACAAGCGCGCTGGATAGTGAGAACGAAGCCGCAGTGCAGGACGCTTTGGTAACCCTGCGTAAAGGGCGTACAACGCTTGTGGTGGCGCATCGTCTTTCCACCGTACGGTCAGCAGATCTGGTTGTGGTCATGCAGGAAGGCCATGCTGTGGAATGCGGAAACCATGATGAACTCATGGCGCAAAACGGCCTGTATGCGCGGCTGGTTAGAACACAGGGGCTGGAACGTTAAAGCCAGCGCAGCAGATTGGGCGTGGCAAACTGCGTCTTTTTTACAGCAAAACATTAAAAACCCAGGTTGCATGTGTGCTGAATGCCATGTGCGACTTGATGCCTGCTTGTGAACATGCCACAAAACTGACCGACCAGTTCGGTCAGAGATGGATTGACCGAAAAAGCAGGGTATGCGCCGTGCGTTTGAGATGGCAGGGAACAGTATGACAGACGACCACAACGACCAGTCTTCCGCAAATACCGGCGCACCAGCCAAGCCAGAAGAAAAGAAAAAAGAGAATCCCCGCCGCAAGATCATTCTCACTGGGGTTATTGCCGTGCTGGCTGTGGGGGCCGGTGTGTACTGGTTTATGACTCGCAATGAAGTTGAAACCGATGATGCTTTTACCGCCGGGCGCGCCATTACCATTGCGCCGCATGTTAGCGGGTATGTGACAGAACTGCTGGTGAACGATAACCAGTTTGTACGCAAAGGGCAGCTTCTGGCGCGCATAGACCCGCGAGACTGGAAAGCCGCGCGAGATCAGGCTGCTGCACAGGTTGAAAGCGCGCAGGCATCTAAGAACGCCAGTGACATGATGCACATGGTGGCTATGCTGGAGTTTCCCGGTAAGCTGTTGCAGGCAAAAGGCCAGCTAGAAGCCGCCAAGGCTCAGGAATTTAAGGCGCAAACAGATTTTCGCCGCCAGCATGTGGTAGAACGTGCAGCAACATCGCAGCAGGATATAGATTCAGCCCGCGCTGCGTTGGATGCGGCTAAAGCCCGCGTGATAGCCGCGCAGGGTGCCGTGCAGATGGCCATGCCTGTGCAACCCAATATTCAGAACACCGCTATCCAGATCACTCAGGAAGAGGCCGCAGTTAAAACCGCACAGGCCCGGCTGGAAACGGCAAACCTGAATCTGGAATGGACAGAAATTCGCGCCCCGCATGATGGCTGGATTTCCCAACGTAATCTGGAACAGGGCAACTACGTGCAGCAGGGCCAGAGCGTTATTTCCATTGTAGAGCCAGAAGTGTGGGTGGTGGCCAACTACAAGGAAACCCAGATTACCCGCATGAAGCCCGGCCAAAAGGTGGATATCAAGGTAGATGCCTATCCATCTCTTAAGGTGCATGGGCATATTGATTCACTGCAAAAAGGCACGGGCGCGCAGTTCAGTGCCTTCCCGCCAGAAAACGCAACCGGCAACTACGTAAAAATCGTGCAGCGCGTGCCGGTTAAAATCCTGATTGATGATGGGCTGGACCCCAACCAGCCGCTGGCACTTGGTATGTCCGTGGTGCCCACCGTGCATGTTGATACAGAAGGGCATTCTGATGCGCCGCCGCGTGACGGGGCAGAACCAGCAACCCCGGCTGCGCAATGAGCACACAGGCCGAAGTAGCCCCCGGCGGGTGGAAGCCGAAGCATAATCCGTGGACAGTCGCCTTTGTTGTTACCATGGCGGCGTTCATGGAAATTCTGGATACAACCATTGTGAACGTCTCCCTGCCACATATCGCAGGGAGCCTGTCCAGCACGTATGATGACGCCACGTGGACATTGACCGCCTATCTGGTGGCCAACGGGATTGTGCTGACAATTTCCGGTTGGCTGGGTAAGGTTTTTGGCCGTAAGAACTACTTTCTTATCTGCATTGTTATGTTTACCGTATCGTCGTTTTTGTGCGGTACGGCCACCAGCCTTGCAGAACTGGTTGTTTTCCGTCTGTTACAGGGCTTTTTTGGCGGAGGGCTTCAGCCTAATCAGCAGTCCATTATTTTGGATAGTTTTCCGCCCGAAAAACGTGCCGCAGCGTTTGGCCTTACCGCCATTGCGGCCGTTGTGGGGCCGGTTATTGGCCCAACGCTGGGTGGGTGGATTACCGATAACTTCTCTTGGCGCTGGATTTTCTTCATCAACGTGCCATTCGGGTTTTTAACAACCGTTGGCGTTATGGCGTTGGTGGAGGACCCGCCGTGGGCGCGCAAACAAAAAGCCCCAGTGGATGCCATTGGTATCAGCCTGATTACTATTGGGTTTGCCAGCCTTGAAGTGATGGTGGACCGTGGTGAGGATGCAGACTGGTTTGGCTCCACCTTCATCCGCATTATGGGTGTGCTGGCGTTTTTGGGCATTGGTGGCGCTGTTTTGTGGCTGTTGCACGCCAAAAACCCGGCAGTGGATTTGCGCGTGTTCAAGGATCGTAACTTTGCGGTGGGCACAGCACTTATGGGGGCAATGGGCGCGCTGCTTTATGCATCCGCTATTATTGTTCCGCAGTTTGCCCAGCAGGTTATGGGGTACACGGCCACTATTTCCGGTTTGCTGCTTTCTCCGGGGGGGATTGCCGTTATCTTCCTGATCCCCATAGTGGGTAAGCTCATGACGCTCATGCCTGTGCGCAATGTGATTGCGCTTGGTTTTGGGCTTATGGGCATTGCTCTGTTTTGGTCAGCCCATTTGTTGCCATTGCTGGACTTCCATCACCTCATGCTGTTCCGCATGAGCCAGACGGCCTGTTTGGCTTTTCTGTTCGTGCCGCTTTCCACCATTGCGTATTCCACCATTCCGGAAAAACTGAATGCAGATGCTTCGGCATTATTCAGTATGGCGCGTAACGTGTTGGGGTCTTTGGCTATTTCTGGTGCCACGGCACTGCTTACAGAGCGGCGGCAGGCGCATCAGTCTTACATGGTGCAGTGGATGACGCCGTACCATCAGCCGTATAATGATTATCTGGCGCAGGCCAAGGGTGTTGCCACAGCCCACGGATACGCCCCCGGCGCGGCACAGGCCATTGCACAGCACACCCTGTTTCAGGAATTCACCCGGCAGGTGGCTATGTTGTCTTACAATGAAGTGTTCATGATCTTGGGTATAGGCTCGTTTCTTTGTGTGCCGTTCTGCTTCCTGTTTTCTGCCATTACAGGCAGCGGCAAGACGACTGGCGCACACTAAACAGCGCAGCAAAAAGCCAATACAAAAAAGCTCCCTGACTATAGACGGTCAGGGAGCTTTTTTATTGCGCGTTAATTTTTATGAGCGCGGTTTTGTAAACTGTGCAAAATCCTGCGCCAAACGTTCATAAATTGGTTTTTTAAACCCCACATTCTGCTGGGGCAGGGTGGCCAGATCTATCCATTGCCATGCGTCAAATTCCGCAGGGGTTTGGGCATCCAGCCGGATATCGGCATCTGTGCCTTCAAAAGCCAGAGCAAACCATTTTTGGGTCTGGCCCCGATACTTGCCACCCAATGCGCGCCCTATAAGCTGCTGGGGCAAATCATACGTAATCCATTCGGGATGTTCGGCCAAAATACGCACTTTGTTTGTGCCAATTTCTTCTGCCACTTCGCGCAGCACAGCTTTTTCTGGTGCTTCTCCGGCATCAATACCGCCTTGAGGGCATTGCCATGTGCCTTCATTCAAAGGGCCGCCAGCGCCGGGCATATCCGTACGCCGGGCAATAAAAACGCGCCCATCAGCATGAAAAATCATGGCCCCAACATTGGGGCGATACGGAAGGGACGTGGAGCTTACATCTCTCATTGTTGCGGTTGGCCTTGCTGCTGCACCCGTGGGTTGGTGAGGTTGACATGCATGCTGCCATCTGCGGCGGCTGGGCCATAGGCGGACATATCCGGCGGCAGAACAATCTGGCTAACTGGCACCAAGGCAATGCCCATATCTTTCAGGTGTGGTAACCATGCGCGCAGGCAGGCCATGGCCACTGGCCGTAATGGCCCCAGAATGCCAATGGCGCGCCCATTCTGCCGTGCCAATTGCTGAAGTTTCAGCAACTGGATATCAATATTTACAATATCGGTATCCGTGTTCACCACAACATCAGCGGTAGCAGCACTACTGGCGCCTTCGGTTTGCGTGCCCGGTGTAGCATCCAAGTAAAGCAGGCCGCGCTGATCTATGGCTTTTACCAAAGATTTAAAGCTTTCAGATTGCGGGAAGCTACCACCATTTTGCCCGGCAAAGGCATTGGTAACACCCACATATCCCGCCAGATGAGAAAGCGCCCAGTTCAGATTATCCATGTTCTGTTGGGGGGAAAGCAGCAGCCCAAGTGCTTTGGGCCCGGCATCTGTATTTTTGCTGGCGTTATCCTGAATGGGGAGAGAAAGCAGTGTTTCATGCCGATGTTGGCGTGCTGCGTTCATCAGTTCTTCAGGGTTGGCGGCATAGGGTGAAATACCCAGAGAAACCGGACCGGGTAGGGAGTTTATGGCTTCTGTTGTCAGATCATCTGTCTGATCTATGCCATCAATCAGCAAAGCCACCATGGGGGTGCCGGGCGGCACATCCACAGCAGGAGCGGCATAAACCTTTTTGGGTGTGCGATCATGCGCACCCACTTTGGGAAGCGGAAAGCCCCCCGGACCATTCTTGCTTTCCAGCAGATCAGCTTGCGGGCCGGGAATGGTGGTGCGCTGTATGGGGGAGGATTGTTTGGCAGCGGACTCTGCCGAAACATCAATATCCTGCCCCTCAATGGAAAGGCCGGGCGGCCCCATAACCTCCAACCCTATGGCCAGCGCCACAGCGGCTGTAGCGCACCCGCCCCAAAAGCGAATAAAGGCGCGCCCGTTAGAGGGCAGTTGCTGCCAGAGCGATGGAGTGTGCATGGCCTTTCCCTTTCGCGCCCTTAGTGGTGCGTTGCACTATCCGTTTTAGCGGGTTGCTTGGCAGGCGGCAGAGATGCAGCCGGATCTGGAGAAGGCAGGCCAGCCATAAAGCGCACAATGCGCAGGCCTTCCTGAAGCTGGAAGTCTGTTGCAGGCTTATCGTATTCAAACTCCGGCCAGTTTGCTGGCGGTTCGTTTGGAATATCCTTGGCAATGGCTGGCAGATCCGTGCGCGGCTGTGCCTTGGTCTGGTTGCCGCCCTGATTTTTCAGAATATGTTCCAGATCAGCTTCGCGCAGGCTGAAGGCCGGATCTTCTCGCGTTTCCTTCACCACAATATCCGGCGTGATGCCCAGTGCCTGAATAGAACGGCCAGAAGGCGTATAGTAGCGCGCGGTGGTTAGGCGCACGGCACCATTACCCGGAATGGGGATAATAGACTGCACAGAGCCCTTACCAAAGGAGCGCGTACCAATCAGCACCGCACGGTGATGATCCTGCAATGCGCCAGAAACAATTTCGGAAGCCGAGGCGGAGCCACCGTTAATCAGCACGACCAAAGGCAGGCCATCTGTAATGTCGGTGCCGTGTGCATCCCAACGCTGGCTGTCTTTGGGGTTGCGCGAGCGGGTGGAAACAATCTCACCCGAACGGATGAAGTTGGAAGAAACATCCACAGCCTGATCCAGCAGGCCACCCGGATCGTTCCGCAGATCCAGCACCAGCCCGGCCAGTTTGCCGCCAGCCTGCTGCTTAAGGCTGTTATAAGCTTTCAGCAGCTCTTTTTCCGTGGTTTCGTTAAACTGAGCTACGCGGATATAGCCCACCCGATCATACAGTGCAGATTTCACAACATCGATGTGAATCACTTCACGCGTTAGCGTTACCACAATGGGTTTAGGTGTTTTTTCGCGCACCAGTGTCAGGGTGATTTTGGTGTTGGCCTTGCCACGCATTTTCTTAACGGCTTCATCCAGCGGGGTGCCGTCAATCGGGTGGCCATCTACGGCAATAATGTAATCACCCGGCTTGATGCCAGCCCTAAAGCCCGGCGTGCCATCAATGGGGGAAACAACGCGGATATGCCCATCCTGCTGCTGAAGTTCCAGACCAAGGCCGCCAAATTCGCCCTTCATCTGCACCATCATGTCATCATACTGTTTTTGCGTCATGTAGGAGCTGTGCGGGTCCAGCCCGCTCAGCATACCATTCAGCGCATTGGTAATCAGATCACGGTCTGAAACAGGTTCCACATACTGTTGGCGGATCATGTCCATAACCGTGCCAAACAGCGTTAGCAGCCGGTATGTTTCAGCGTGGTTTGTGGTGGGCGTGGCATCTGGCGCCGTGGCAGCCTGCGCAGGGGCTGCAACAAGGGCGGAGCCAGAAAAATGGCCCGGATGAAAAGCCAGGGCAAGGCCGGTTAAGGCAGTGGCGCCGAACATCAGACCTGTGCGGAACTTCATGCGATCGTCTCTCCTGTCGCAGGGCTGTATGTAGCCCGTGCGTGTTCTTCCTGTCTTTTCAGCCAGCACAATAGGGGTGCGGCCAAGGTTTTACGCGCATAACCAGATGTTCTGGCGCTGGTTGGGCAGAGTAACCTTTGTGATCCTGCTTGGCAAAGTGCCAGCGTGTTTTCTGCCATTACAGAAAAGGCGCGGGATTGATGGTTTTCTGCCCATGGCGTAGCTGAATGAACAGCGTGCCAGAGCCTCCGGAACTGCTCATCTGTCCTATAGGTGCGCCCTTTGTCAAACTCTGGCCCATATCTACGGCCAGTCCGCTTAGGCCCGCCATGATAAAGCGGTAATGGCGGCCGCAATTCAGAATAAGCATTTGCCCATAAGTGCGGAAAGGGGCTGCAAAATCCACCGTGCCAGCACAGGGGGCGCGTACACTGGCACCGGGAGGCGTGCGGTATGTCATGCCCGTAGCGGGGCCAGATTCGGTAGCAGAGCCCCAGGTAGAAATAAGTGTGCCTGCAACGGGCCGCAGGCCAGATCCAGCAGAAGGATGCTCTGTAAGCCCCGGCCCTTGTGTTTTCACCATAGCGGCCATTTTGCGGCGTGCGGCTTCTGCCCGCGCGGCCTCATGCGCGCGTTCTGCGGCAGCTATTTCTTTTTGCAAGGCAGATTCGGCCTGTGCCTGGAGGGCATCCAGTTTAGAAACAGCATCCTGCAAACTGGCAGCCCGTTGTGTTGCTGTTTGCAGTTGGTGGTTGGTGTTTATGGCCGTGGCAGACGCCTGCTTCTGGGCTTCTCGCGCAAGGGCGGCCTGTTGGCGCACGGTATCGCGCTGGTGGCTTTGGGTTTGTTCAAGCTGGTTCAGTTCGGCCAGCTTGTTTGTTAGCGTGGTGTTGAGTGCCGTCAGCCGGGTTTGACGGGCGCGCATGCCTTTGGCTTCCTGCTCCATTTGGCGGGAAAGCCCGCGCAAAACCAAAAAGCCGGTAATGGCATCACCCTGCGGCATGGGTGCAGCCAGTAAGGTATCAGACGGATAAAGAGAAAGACGTTCTGCCAATGGAAGGATAGGGGCAAGCGCGTGAGCATCTTGCACTAAGGCGGCTTGAAGCGAAGCCTGCTCTTTTTTTACATCCGAGATCTGATCTTGCAGATCAGAAAGCTGCTGTTCTGTGCTTTGAAGTTGCGATGTGGCGCTAACTGTTGCTGCAGAAAGCGCAAGGGCACGGTTTTTGGCTTCTGCCGCGGCAGCCTGCGCAGCCTCATTCTGGCTGCGAGATTGTGCAACAGCGGCGGCTTGCCGGGCCTTTTCCTGCTCCATGGCCTCGTGCTGCGCATGGGCTGCGTTGACGGCAGCCTGAGCTTCTCGCACAGAACGATCCGACATCACGGAAGGTTCTGCTGCCTTTTTGCTTTTGCGCGTATGTGTGCTGTGGGGCTTGCTTTCCCGCACAGAGGTTTTGGCCGCAGTTTGCGTGGGATGATGTGCTGTTGCGGCTTTTTTATGATGTGTGGTTGCAGCCTGCAAAGGCATTGCCGGATAGCCCACTAGCAAAGCAGGCGCTGCAACCAGAACCGCCGTGTATCCGGCCAGTTTCCCCCACTGGAAAGACGGGCAGATAGAAGAAGAAAAAGGCCGGATACGTTTCATTCAGCGTTCAAGCAGGGAAGAGCCTGTCATTTCCGCAGGTTTTGGCAAGTTGAGGAGAGCCAGTAGCGTGGGGGCAATATCTGCCAGCCTGCCACCATCACGTAGGGCGGATGCGCCCGAGCCATAGGCAATAAAGGGCACAAGGTTAAGTGTGTGCGATGTATGCGGGCCGCCGGTTTTGGGGTCTTTCATGGTTTCGCAGTTACCATGATCTGCCGTTACCAGCAGCGCACCATGTTGTTCTGCTATGGCCTGTGCAATACGGCCCAAGCCGGTATCTACGGCTTCTACCGCTTTTACGGCCGCATCCAGCTTACCCGTGTGGCCGACCATGTCCGGGTTGGCAAAGTTGAGAACAAGCAAATCATATTCACCACTTTTAATGGCGGCTACGGCTTTGTCTGTTAATTCCGGGGCGGACATTTCGGGTTGCAGATCATAGGTGGCTACTTTGGGGGATGGCACCAGAATACGATCTTCCCCTTCAAACAGTGTTTCGCGTCCACCGTTCATGAAGTAGGTGACGTGCGGATATTTTTCCGTTTCCGCCATGCGCATCTGTTTAAGGCCAGCGCGGGAGACAACCTCGCCCAACAGATTTGTCAGCTCCTCTGGCGGGAACAGAATGGACATGCGTTTGGAAAGCGTATCGCTGTAATGCGTCATGGCCACAGCGGCGGCAAACTGCACAACCTTGCCACGTGCAAAGCCGTTGAAATCAGGCTCCAGCAAGGCATCCATCAGTTGGCGGATACGGTCTGCACGGAAGTTGAAGGAGAGAATGCCATCTCCATCCTTCATGCCGGTGTAACCTTCCAACACAGTGGGGACGATAAATTCATCTGAAATATCGGCCTGATAGGCGTTGTTCACCGCATCTTCTGGCGTTGCAGCCGTTGGGCCTTTTGCGCTTACAATCGCGTTGTAGGCTTTTTCCACCCGGTCCCAGCGTTTATCGCGGTCCATGGCGTAGTAGCGGCCAGAAATGGTGGCGAGCGTTGTGGAAGAAGGCAGATCAGCCCGTAGTTTTTTCAAAAACTCCAGCGCAGAGCGTGGGGCGGTATCGCGCCCATCTGTAAACAGGTGGAACGCCACCGGCACGCCCGCTTGCGCAACAATGTGTGCGAGGGCTGCGGCATGATCCTGATGGGAATGCACGCCACCGGGAGAAACAAGGCCCATCAGGTGGCAGGTGCCGCCGGTTTTTTTCAGCGTGGCAATAAAGTTTTCTATCACCGGGTTGCGGGCAAGGCTACCATCCCGAATGGCGGTGAAAATGCGCGGCAGTTCCTGCATGACCACACGGCCAGCACCAATATTTAAATGGCCAACTTCGGAGTTGCCCATTTGCCCTTCAGGCAGGCCCACATCTTCGCCACTGGTGCGCACAAAGTTGTGCGGGTTGTTCTGCCACAGCTTGTCAAAATTGGGGGTGCGGGCAATCTGCACCGCGTTGTCTGATTGATCCTCTCGCCATCCAAACCCATCAAGGATGACAAGCATAACTGGTCTTTTTTGTGGGTGGGATGTGGAGGCCATAGGTTTAAACCTTTTTATGTTTTTGTTTATGCGTGAATAATGCCACCAAATTGCATGAAGACAAAGAGGGCAAGTGCAGCAGGTGCCCGCATGCCCAAACACAAAGGGCAGCCCCCATACAGAAGCTGCCCTTGTAAAAGCCTTAACGCCTAAAAGTTTTCAGGCGCGGCGCACAATGTAAGATTTACCCAGTTCCTGCGTGATAAGGGCAGCGTGTTCCGGGTCTCGCGCTTCTATCATTACTTCCAGCTGAGCAGCCTGCACGGAAGGTGCAGCAAACAGGCGCTGGTGCGAAACTTCGATAATATTGCCGCCAGCTTCCCCAATGCTTTTGGAAATATCGGCCAGAACGCCCGGGCGGTCTGGAATTTCCATAATCAGGCGCAAAATGCGGCCATCACGCAGCATGGCGCGCAGCAGGGTGTTGGCCAGAATACGGCTATCAATGTTTCCGCCAGAAATAGGCAGGGCAACTTTTTTACCGCGGAACATATCCGGGTAAGTCAGCAGGGCGGCAAGCCCGGCAGCGCCTGCGCCTTCACTTACCTGTTTGGCGCCCTCAGCCAGCAGGGTAATGGCGTTTTCAATAGCGGATTCAGAGACAACCAGAACCTGATCAACCAGCTTGCGGATAACCTCATCCGTTTGGCGGCCAATTTGCAGAACGGCAATACCTTCTGCAATGGTGGCACCACCATTAGGGCGCGTGGCCGGGCCGGGAAAAGCACACAGGGAATCATACTTTTCCACCTGTACGCCAATCAGCTTAATATCCGGGCGCATGGCGCGGGCCGCCACGGCACAGCCAGAAAGCAAGCCACCACCACCAATTGGCACCACCAGCGCATCCAGCGGCCCGGCGTCCTGAAAAAGCTCCAGCGCGCAGGTGCCTTGGCCCGCCATAACTGCGGGATCATCATACGGATGGATAAAGGTGCGGCCTTCACGCGCTTGCAGGTCTTCTGCAAACATCAGGGCTTCTGCAAAGCTTTCGCCTTCCAGAATAACACGGGCCCCCCAATTGCGGGTGCGCACCACTTTGCCTGCCGGTGTAAACTTGGGCATGACAATAACGGCATCAATACCCAGCAGGCTGGCATGGCGGGCCACACCCTGCGCATGGTTGCCAGCAGATACGGCAATGACACCACGGCTGCGCTCTTCGGGAGAAAGCAGCGCCAGCTTGTTGGCGGCGCCACGCTCCTTGAACGACCCAACAGCCTGAAGATTTTCAAGCTTAAGGGTAATATCAGCCCCAGTTGCCTTGGAAAGCGCGTGAGAAGCAATGGTGGGCGTACGGATCACATTGCCGCGGATACGATCTGCCGCGGCTGTGACATCCTCAAACGTGATCATATTAGATGAATTTGACGGAAAGGATTTCGTAAGTCCGATCTCCACCCGGTGCGGGCACAGAAACGGTATCGCCTTCTTCCTTGCCAATCAGTGCCTTGGCAAGTGGGGAGGAAATGGAAATGCGGTGTTGTTTGATGTCTGCTTCGTGCAGGCCAACAATCTGGTACGTAATTTCCTTGTCCGTATCTTCGTCCACAAGGCACACAGTGGCCCCGAACTTGACCTGCTTGCCGGAAAGGGAGGTAGGCTCAATAACTTCTGCGGTGGAAATAAGTTCTTCCAGCTCCAGAATACGGCCTTCAATAAAGGACTGTCGTTCTCGTGCTGCGTGATATTCCGCATTTTCAGAAAGATCGCCGTGGCTACGGGCTTCCGCAATGGCGCGGATAACTGCCGGACGTTCTTCTGCTTTCAGCTTGCGCAGCTCATCTTCTAGCTGCAGCAGGCCCTTGCCCGTCATTGGAGTTTTCTGCAAGACGCATCCCCAGACTTAAAAAAGCAGCCGGAACCAGCGGGTTCCGGCGCAAAAGTTAAACAGTTACACGGGCAAGGCATAACCTGCAAAAGCAGGCTGCCACCCGAACATGGCTAAGGGGGCGCAGGCAGGTTATGCCTGCACCTTTAGCTTAGAATGTTCCACTAAAGTATGACTGAAGTGGCGCAACATCAAGCGGTCCTTCACGCATTGCCGCAATTGCATGAATTGCAGCCCGCGCGCCAGCCATGGTGGTGTAGTGCGGAATACCCAGCACAAGGGCGGAGCGGCGGATATCAAAACTATCCGCTACAGACTGCGCACCCTGCGCCGTGTTGATAACCATCTGCACCTCGCCAGAGCGAATGGCATCCACACAATGTGGGCGTCCTTCCAGCACCTTGTTTACAAGGTTTACCTCAATGCCGGAATCGCGCAGCTTTTTGGCTGTGCCGCGGGTGGCCATAATACGGAAACCCATGGAAGCCAGCAGGCGGCCTAGTGGCGGCAGTTGGGGCTTGTCACTTTCACGCACGGAAAGAAACACCGTGCCGGAGGTTGGCAGCTTAACGCCAGCCCCAAGCTGGGATTTGGCAAAAGCGCGCTCGAAGGATGTATCCAGCCCCATGACTTCACCCGTGGAGCGCATTTCTGGCCCCAGAATGGTGTCTACTTCCGCAAAGCGGTTGAAGGGGAACACGGCTTCCTTTACCGCAACATGCGGCACCACAGCCCGATCATCCAGATTAAAGCCCGAAAGCTTGGCGCCAGCCATAACGCGCGCACCAATTTTAGCCACCGGCACGCCTGTGGCCTTGGCCACAAACGGCACGGTGCGGGATGCACGTGGGTTTACCTCAAGAACAAAGATTTCCTGATCCTTGATGGCGTACTGCACGTTCATCAGGCCCACAATGCCCAGTTCCCGCGCCATGGCTTCTGTTTGGGCTTTCAGCTCAGTTACAATGGCGGGGGAGAGGGTATAGGGCGGCAGAGCGCAGGCGCTATCGCCAGAGTGGATGCCTGCTTCTTCAATGTGTTCCATCACGCCAGCCACATACACATCGGTGCCGTCTGCAATGCAGTCCACATCAGCTTCAATGGCTTCGTTCAGGTAACGATCAAGCAGGATCGGGCCGGAGGAAATATCGTGCCCGGCCATTGTCAGCACATCGCGCATGTAGCGCTGTAGGCCGTTACGGTCGTACACAATTTCCATGGCGCGGCCACCCAGCACGTAGGAAGGGCGCACCACAACCGGATAGCCAACCTTTTCGGCCACGGCTTCGGCTTCTTCCGGCGTACGGGCAATGCCGTTTTCTGGCTGACGCAGGCCAAGCTTGTGCAGCATGGTCTGGAAGCGTTCACGGTCTTCTGCCCGGTCAATGGCATCAGCCGGGGTGCCTAGCAGCGGAATGCCTGCGGCTTCCAGAGCGTGGGAGAGTTTAAGCGGTGTTTGCCCGCCATACTGCACAATGCAGCCCTTAACCGTGCCTTTTTGCTGTTCGCAACGGATAAGGGAGATGACATCCTCAGCCGTAAGCGGTTCAAAATACAGGCGGTCGGAGGTGTCATAGTCGGTAGAAACCGTTTCCGGGTTGCAGTTGACCATGATGGTTTCATAACCGGCTTCACGCAGGGCGTAAGCAGCATGAACGCAGCAGTAATCGAACTCAATACCCTGCCCGATACGGTTGGGGCCACCACCCAGAATAACAATCTTTTCCCGGTCTGTTGGGTTGGATTCACAGGTTGGCGGGGCAAACTGCCCTTCGTAGGTGGAATACATATACGGGGTGGAGGATGCGAACTCACCCGCGCAGGTATCAATACGCTTGTAAACCGGTGTTACACCAGCTTCTGCCCGCAATTTGGCCACTTCTTCAGGCTGCGTGCCAGACAGGCGAGAAAGCTGCACATCTGAAAAGCCAAGGGCTTTCAGGCGGCGCAGGCTTTGGGCATCCTTGGGCAGGCCGTGGTTTTCCACTTCCCGTTCTGCGTGAATGATTTTTTCCATTTCACGCAGGAACCAAGGTTCAAACTTGCAGGCTTCGTGAATGTCTTCCACCGAAAGGCCAGCCCGCAGCGCCTGTGCGGCCATAAGGATACGTTCCGGCTTGGGCTGGGAAAGAGCCGCACGGAAGGCATCTTCTCCACCATCGCCGGGCTGTTCTACAGGGTCCAGCCCATGCAGGCCGGTTTCCATAGAGCGCAGGCCCTTTTGCAGCGCTTCGGGGAAGGAGCGGCCAATGGCCATGGCTTCCCCAACCGATTTCATGGAGGTGGACAACAGAGCCGGTGCGCCGGGGAATTTTTCAAACGTAAAGCGCGGGATCTTCACCACCACGTAGTCAATGGTGGGTTCGAAGGAAGCCGGAGTGGTGCGCGTGATGTCGTTTTTCAGCTCATCCAGCGTATAACCAACGGCCAGTTTGGCAGCCACTTTGGCAATGGGGAAGCCCGTTGCCTTAGAGGCCAGCGCAGAAGAGCGGGACACGCGGGGGTTCATTTCAATAACCACCATGCGGCCATCTTTGGGGTTGATCCCAAACTGCACGTTGGACCCGCCCGTTTCCACGCCAATGGCCCGCAGGCAGGCAATGGAGGCATCACGCATGCGCTGATATTCTTTGTCTGTCAGCGTTAATGCTGGGGCAACGGTGATGGAATCACCCGTATGCACACCCATTGGATCAATGTTTTCAATGGAGCAGATGATAATGCAGTTGTCCGCCTTATCGCGCACAACTTCCATTTCATATTCTTTCCAACCCAGAACAGATTCTTCCACCAGCACTTCCGTAGTGGGGGAGGCATCCAGCCCGGAAAGCACGATCTGGTCGAATTCTTCACGGTTATAGGCAATGCCACCGCCGGAACCGCCCATAGTGAAGGAGGGGCGGATAATGGATGGAAAGCCAATCTGCTTAAGTGCATCGTGCGCTTCTGCCAGCGTGTGGGCAATAAAGCTACGGGGGCTTTCAATGCCAATGGCATCCATGGTTTCACGGAACTTCTGGCGGTCTTCGGCCCGGTCAATCACCTCGGCGTCTGCGCCAATCAGCTCCACATTATGCTTGGTCAAAAAGCCCGATGCATGCAGCGCCATAGCGGTGTTCAGCGCTGTCTGGCCGCCCATGGTGGGCAGCACGGCATCTGGCTTTTCCTTAAGAATAATGCGTTCCACCACTTCCGGCGTAATGGGTTCCACATACGTGGCGTCCGCAAGGCCGGGGTCTGTCATGATGGTGGCCGGGTTGGAGTTTACCAGAATAACCCGGTAGCCTTCTTCCCGCAGGGCCTTACAGGCCTGTGCGCCAGAGTAATCGAACTCGCACGCCTGCCCGATAACAATAGGGCCAGCGCCGATGATGAGGATGGAGCGGATGTCTGTCCGTTTGGGCATGATACGTTCGTTCCCGTTATTTCTTGGCGCTGTTAAGGTCGATCAGGGTGACAAAGCGTTTGAACAGATAGAAGCTGTCAGACGGGCCGGGGCTGGCTTCGGGATGATACTGGACGGAAAACGCCGGATACTTGTCTGATGCCAAGCCTTCGTTTGATTCATCAAACAGGCTGATATGTGTGACGTGCGCATCGGCGGGCAGGGTATCGGCATCCACAGCAAAGCCATGGTTCTGGCTGGTAATTTCCACGCGCTTGGTGGCCAGATCCTGCACCGGCTGGTTGGCCCCGCGGTGGCCGCGTTCCATTTTATAGGTTTTGGCACCCAGCGCACGGGCCAGAAGCTGATGCCCAAGGCAGATGCCAAATAACGGCACGCCAGCATCCAGCACAGCTTTAATGGCGGGCACAGCATATGTGGCCGTAGCTGCCGGATCACCGGGGCCATTGGAGAGAAACACGCCTTCTGGTTTAAGAGCCAGAATTTCTTCACCCGTGGTGGTGGCAGGCACAACGGTTACGTCACACCCGGCAGCAACAAGGCAGCGCAGAATGTTGCGTTTTGCGCCGTAATCTACAGCAACAACCTTGCGCCGGTTTGTGGGGGCTTCCTTGCTGCCATTGGGCCATTCCCACACGCTTTTTGTCCATGCGTAAGGGGCGGCGCATGTTACTTCCTTGGCAAGATCCATGCCTTCAAGGCCCGGCCATGCTTTGGCTTCTGCCAAAATGGCATCCAGATCAAACTTGCCATCCTGCGGGAAAACCAGCGCAGCCGTTTGGGCGCCCTTGTCTCGGATTTTCAGGGTGAGGGAGCGGGTATCCACACCGGCAATACCGGAAACACCGCGTTCCTTCAGCCACGCATCAAAGCTTTCCGTTGCGCGCCAGTTGGCTGGTGCTGTGGGGTCTTCCTTCACCACAAGGCCGCGGGCAAATACTTTTGTAGCTTCATCATCTTCTGCATTCGCACCCACATTGCCGATATGGGGGAAGGTGAAGGTAATAATCTGCCCGGCAAAAGATGGATCAGTAAGTGTTTCCTGATACCCGGTCATGCCGGTTGAAAAGCAGATTTCGCCAATGGAGGGTTTGGAGGTGAAAGCGCCAAAGCCTTTCCCCCACAATACGGTTCCATCTGCGAGAACAAGCGCGGCGGTGGCGCCATCGGGGCGGGCGTCGGGCATGGATGATCCTGTCTTGCTGTCTCCCGCATGGGGGGAGGGTCGGTCTGTCGGAATGGGTTGGAGGTCTTCCAGGGAAAGGCCTGTGGCCTGCGCAATAACTGGCCAGTGGCGGGGCGGAATGGCCTGCGCCTGCCGCCATTTGCGGATGGCTTCTGTGCCAACGCCTGTCAGCTTGGCTGTGGCGTCTGGGCCGCCAATCCGGGCGATAATGGTATCTATGGACAAGGGCATATGCGTGCTTGTGCCTCCCGAAGCCGTCTTCTAGCACTCGATTTCCAAGGTGGGAAGAAATTTCCCACCTGCAAGATGCTGTGTTGTAAGTGGGTGGGAAGTTTTTTCCCGCAGTGTTGCATGCGTGCCGCGCAGGGGGGAGGTTCTTTATTTGCCGTGTGATGTTTTTTTGTGAATCTGGGTGATATGGTGCGCCCGATTGCAGCATAGAAAGAGTGGAGCATATGGAAATGACATTACGTGAACGCCTGATGGCAGACCTGAAAACAGCCATGAAAGCAGGCGAAAGCGCCCGCGTGGCCACAATCCGGATGATTACGGCTAAACTGAAAGACGTGGAAATTGCAGGCCGCGGCAAAGGGCAGGAAGGGTTGAATGAAAACGAAGCCATTGCGGCCCTGCGTGGGATGGTAAAGTCCCGCACGGAATCTGCTGGCATGTACCGAGAAGGCGGCCGCCCCGAGTTGGCGGAAAAGGAAGAAGCCGAAATCGAAGTGATCCGTGGCTATCTGCCGCCAGAAATGGATGAAGCTTCCTTGAAAGCTGCTGTGGATGAAGCTGTTGCCACCGTAAAGGCAGAAAGCCTGAAGGACATGGGCAAGGTGATGGCTGAACTGAAAAACAAGTTTGGCGTGGCGCTGGATATGGGCAAAGCCAGCGCAGCTGTAAAAGCGCGTCTGGGCTAAGCGTTTTTTAAACATCATATTTGCTGAAATAAGTATCAGCCCGATCTGAGGTGGTTTTATGCCGCCCAATCGGGCTGCTTGATGAAACGGACAGTCAATGGCGATTGATTCAGCTTTTCTGGATGAATTGCGGGCCCGCACGCCCATTGCGTCCGTTGTCGGGCGCAGGGTCAAACTGGCCCGCTCCGGGCGGAACTGGAAAGGGTGTTGCCCTTTCCATGGTGAAAAAACGCCTTCCTTTTATGTGTATGATGATCACTTCCACTGCTTTGGCTGCGGTGTGCATGGAGATGTTATCTCCTTTGTCATGCAGATGGAGGGCAAAAACTTCCCCGAAGCTGTAGAGGAGTTAGCCTCCAGCGCAGGCATGGAAGTGCCAAAGGATACGCGCCGCACGCAGGAAGAAGTGGCGCATGTGCGCTCGCTGGAAGATGTGCTGGCGGCTACGCAGGAAATCTGGTCTCACGCCTTATACAAGCCAGAAGGGCGCGCTGGGCTGGATTACCTGCTGGGGCGCGGCCTCACGCGGGAAACGCTGGAAACGTTCGGTTTAGGCTGGGCAAGTGAGAAGCGGGGAGAACTGGTTTCTGCCCTCGCACCCAAAGGCATTACACCGGACATGATGGCCGAAGCAGGTCTGATGCGGGTGGATGAGCAAGGCCACCCCAAGGGTGAGTTGTTCTGGGGGCGTGTCACTTTCCCCATCCGGGATCGCAAAGGGCGTCTGGTTTCCTTTGGTGGGCGTATTCTGGGTGATGGGCAGCCTAAATACCTCAATGGCCCGGAAACCCCAGTTTTTTCCAAACGGCGGCTTTTGTTCGGGTTGGATCGTGCCCGCGCTGCTGTGCGTGCACCACGCCCCAAAGGTGTATTGGCGCCGGATCTGGTGGTGGTGGAAGGGTATATGGATGTTATTGCCCTACATCAGGCCGGTTTTACAGGGGCAGTTGCCCCGCTGGGCACGGCGCTTACGCCCGAGCAGCTAGAGGCGTTGTGGCAGGTCGATCGTGCGCCCATTCTGTGTTTTGATGGTGATGCAGCGGGGCGGAGGGCTGCGGTTAAGGCGGCAGAAACGGGTCTGCCGTTGCTCAAGCAGGATTATTCTCTGCGCATCTGTTTGTTGCCTGATGGAGAAGACCCAGACAGTCTGGTGCGCACACGAGGGCGGCAGGCTGTAGCGGAAATGTTTGCCGCAGCGCAGCCTTTATCCGAAGTGCTGTTTGATTTGCTCAGCGCTGGCGCCAATAATCCGGGGCCAGAAGAACGTGCAGCCTTGCGGCGCAGGCTGACGGAAGTTGCTGGCCTTATCCCGGATAAAACGCTGGCGTCTGAATATCGCTCCACGTTGTTGGATCGGTTTTTTACGACATTCCGGCGCGGTGGCGGCAAATGGAACGGGCCGCAGGGCCGCAAAGCCAACGCGCCTGCCTCTGTGCCCGGTGCCGTGCCAGTAAATATGGATCAAACGCGCGAACGCCAGCGCCTGATGCTGGAGTTGCTGCTGTTGCATCCTGTTCTGGTGCCAGAGGTGGAAGAGGCGCTATGTCGGCTTGATTTGCCAGAAGAATTTGCCGAGGTGCGCGCCCTTTTGCTTGATCTTTCTGCCGAGGGTGAGTTGCCAGATAACGCTGCGGCATTATATGCATGGTTACAGGCGGAAGGGGCGGAGGAAACCATTCGCGCTGTCATGCGTGAAAGCTACTCTGCGATGTCGGAAAGTGATGCAGAAGACCCGGCACACACTGTTGCGGCAAGAACACAGTGGTGGCATTTTTATGGTTTGCTCTACGGGCCGCAATTTATTCAGGAAGTAAATCGTGAGATTGCGCGTTTTGTTGAAAAAGGCGGAGATTCCGCTGAATGGCAACGGTTACAGGCGCGGCTAGAGGCAATGGAACGCCTGAAACGCGGCGGTGTGGACGACACCGAGCTATAAGACAACAAATGTGTTCAGGGCGTGTTCCCCTTGACTTCACGCGCAGGATATCCCACGTCCTGCCCGCCCTGAAAAGAGAGCAGTACATAGTAAACTGGTCGTTCTGCATTCTGTTCGGATGCGGGCGGGGAGGAGCAGGTCTGGCATGGCGACAAAAACGGCATCAACCAACGCAGCGCAGGAACAGGATGGGGATACCACCCTGCTTGATACGCGGTCTTCTGCAGTCAAAAAACTGATTGCCAAAGGGCGTGAGCGCGGGTGCATTACGTTTGATGAGCTGAATGCCGTTCTCCCGCAGGACAAAATGTCTTCTGAACAGATTGAAGACATTATGGCTGTGCTGTCTGAAATGGGTATTCAGGTTGTCGAAAACGAAGATAACGACAACGAAGAAGCCGAACCCAAAAAAGCCGCCGCTGAAAGCGAAGATGCAGAGGAAGAGGCTGAGGCCGAAGCTGAAGCCGAAAGCCCAACCGGCAACGTAAATGCTGAAAGCGTAGGCCGCACGGATGACCCGGTGCGGATGTATCTGCGCGAAATGGGCACGGTGGAACTGCTCTCCCGCGAGGGCGAAATTGCTATTGCCAAGCGGATTGAAGCTGGCCGCGATGAAATGATTGGCGGCTTGTGTGAAAGCCCGCTGACATTCCGCGCCATCATCTCCTGGCATGAGATGATCCGTAACAATGAAATGCTGCTGCGTGACATTGTGGATCTGGAAGCCATGCAAAGTGGGGGCAACCCGCTAGAAGAAGGCGGAGACGGCACGTTTAACGAAGCCGAATCCGATTCGGACTCGGAAGAGGCAGAAGAGCCAGAAACCGAGGGCGAAGGTGATATTGAAAGCGAAGGCAGCGGCCTTTCCCTTTCTGCGCTGGAAGAAAAGCTTAAGCCGGAAATTCTGGCGCATTTTGATGAGATCGAACCGCTTTATGCAGCCCTGCGCAAGTTGCAGGTGCAGCGGATTGAAGCCCTGACATCTGGTGAAGATGTTGATGGTAATTTTGAAGAAAACTACGTTGCCCTGCGTGAAAAACTGGTGGGCAAGGTAGAGCAGGTGCACCTGCACAATAACCGGATTGAAGATCTAGTTGCCCAGCTTAAGCAGATGTTCCAGAAGCTGAACATGCTGGAAGGGCGCATGCTGCGTCTGGCAGAAAGCTGCCGTGTCTCGCGTGAAGATTTCTTGCTGAAATACCGTGGGCGTGAGCTTGATCCGGGCTGGATGGACATGGTTTCCGCCCTGTCTGGCCGTTCATGGAAAAACTTTGTGGCCAAGCACGCCAACACAGTGGTTGGCCTGCGTGATCAGGTTGCGCAACTGGCGCAGGAAACGGGTTTGCCGATTGGTGAATTCCGCCGTGTATATGCAACGGTTGCACGTGGTGAACGTGATTCTGCCCGCGCTAAAAAGGAAATGATCGAAGCCAACCTGCGGCTGGTTATTTCCATTGCCAAAAAATATACCAACCGCGGCCTTCAGTTCCTTGATCTGATTCAGGAAGGCAATATCGGCTTGATGAAGGCGGTGGATAAGTTTGAATACCGCCGTGGCTACAAGTTCTCCACCTATGCAACGTGGTGGATCAGGCAGGCTATTACGCGCTCCATTGCGGATCAGGCTCGTACCATCCGTATTCCGGTGCATATGATCGAAACGATCAACAAACTGGTGCGCACATCCCGCCAGATGCTGCATGAAATCGGGCGTGAACCTGCGCCGGAAGAACTGGCTGAAAAGCTGGGTATGCCGCTAGAAAAAGTGCGCAAGGTGCTAAAAATTGCCAAAGAGCCCATCTCCCTCGAAACCCCGATAGGGGATGAGGAAGATAGCCATCTGGGTGATTTTATCGAGGATAAAACGGCTATTATCCCGCTGGATGCCGCTATCCAGACCAACCTGCGTGAGGCCACAACCCGCGTTCTGGCCTCTCTCACCCCGCGTGAAGAACGCGTGCTGCGTATGCGCTTTG
Source organism: Acetobacter sp. AAB5 (assembly GCF_050106715.1). Classification (NCBI taxonomy): domain Bacteria; kingdom Pseudomonadati; phylum Pseudomonadota; class Alphaproteobacteria; order Acetobacterales; family Acetobacteraceae; genus Acetobacter; species Acetobacter sp. AAB5. The sequence goes on along the minus strand of NZ_JBNIEW010000001.1, from coordinate 322,816 downwards.
GTATCGGCATGAACACCGATCACACGCTGGAAGAAGTTGGCCAGCAGTTTAACGTGACGCGTGAACGTATCCGCCAGATTGAAGCCAAGGCCCTGCGTAAGCTTAAACATCCAAGCCGTAGCCGTAAGCTGCGTTCCTTCTTGGATGATAACTGATCTAAACTTTAACGCCGAATCCACAACGCGCATGAAGGTGGTTGTTACCTTCATGCGCATGTTTTCTCCGCCACAACACGCACCTCTGGCTTTGCCTGAAGGATGGCACGTGCAGGAGCGTATTCAGCCCGATGTGGCTGGGTATCGGCTTTTGCAAGATCGGGTGGGGCGGGAATATTGTTGGTGGATGCGGCAGGCGGCATCAGATGCCACTCTGGCCCGTTTTTTGGAAACTGCACCCGTAAAAATTGGCCTGCTACGGCAAGAGCAGCAGATCCGTGGTTTTTTTGAGCTGGATCTGGCAGATCCGCAATCTGTAAACCTTTCTTATTTCGGGCTGTTTCCCGAGGCGATTGGCCAAGGGGTAGGGCGCGCTTTTCTGGATAACGTGCTGCGTTTGGCGTGGCGTGGCAGGCCGCATTCTGTGCGCGTCAACACCTGCACGGCAGATCATCCACGCGCGTTGGCTTTGTATCAGCAGGCAGGCTTCAAGGTTATGCGGCGTGTAGAAGAGGTATGGGATGTGCCAGATCGGCTTGGCATTCCCGTTCCACAGCATCTGCGTGTGTGAATCTCTCTTGCTTTTGCCGCGTAAATATGATTGAGACTGCTCTTTCCCTGCCGGGTTCATGGCATTGGCCCGGCTATACCCGCAGCTTCAGATTTTAAAACTCTGTAGCACCGTAGGCCGGAAGGGTTCGGCACGGGTGGGTTGATTGTATCCGAAGGGAGTTAACATGCCACTTTATGAAACCGTGCTGATTGCGCGGAATGATATTTCCCAGCAGCAGGTGGATGCCATTCTTGATGGTATTGCCGCCCAGATTGAAGCCGATGGCGGTGCCGTGCGCAAGCGCGAGTACTGGGGCCTGCGCAGCCTTGCCTATCGTATCAAAAAGAACCGCAAGGGCCACTACGCTCTTCTGGGTCTGGAAGCACGTTCTGAACTGGTGAAAGAAATTGAACGCCAGCTCGCTCTGAACGAAGACGTTCTGCGTCTGCTAACACTGCGCGTTGAAGAAATCGACGAAGCTCCGTCTCCGGTTCTGTCCCGCAAGGGTGATGACCGTGGTGACCGTGGCGGCTTCCGTGGCCCCAAGCAGGCCGGTGGTCGTTTTGAAAGTGGCCGTGGCCGCCGCAGCGGTGGTGAAGACCGCAGCAGCACCGCCGAACAGCCAGCTGACAACGCAGCAGCGGAGTAATCCAGAATGTCTGATACAATGGAAGTCAATCCCGCCGCCCGTCGCCCGGCCGTGGGTGCGCGTCGTCCGTTCTACCGTCGTCGCAAGTCTTGCCCGTTCTCCGGCCCTAACGCGCCGAAGATCGATTACAAAGACGTGCGTCTGCTCAGCCGCTTCCTGTCCGAACGTGGCAAGATCGTGCCGAGCCGTATCACGGCGGTTTCCGCAAAGAAGCAGCGTGAACTGGCACAGGCTATCAAGCGTGCCCGCTTCCTGGCTCTGCTTCCCTACGTTGTAAGCTGAGGGAGCGATCAATGGCTGCTACAGAAGTAATCCTGCTTCAGCGCGTCGAACATCTGGGTCAGATGGGCGATGTGGTGAAGGTACGTCCGGGTTTTGCCCGTAACTATCTGCTGCCACAGGGCAAGGCTATTCGTGCAAACGATGATAACCGTGCCCGTTTTGAGCGTGAACGCGCTCAGCTGGAAGCACAGAACATCAAGCGTCGTGAAGAAGCTGAACGTCTGTCCGAACGGATGGAAGGTCTGGCTGTCATCCTGATCCGTCAGGCTGGTGATAGCGGCAGCCTGTATGGTTCCGTCAGCACGCGCGATGTTGCGCAGGCTGTTACGGAAGCAGGCTTTACCATTTCCCGTCAGCAGGTTTTCCTTGCACACCCCATTAAGTCTTTGGGGCTGTATGAAGTGAAGATTGCGCTGCACCCGGAAGTGGTTGTGCCGGTCATCATCAACGTAGCGCGTTCTGAAGAAGAAGCAGAACGTCAGGCACGTGGTGAAGCTGCTTCTCCTGAAGAAGAAGCTGAAATTGCTGGTGATGATGCCGTTGTTGAAGGCGAACTCATTACCGACCCAGCAGAAATTGCTGAAGCAGAAGCTGCACCGGCAGAAGCTAACGCTTAATTGCTGTTTGCATTTTCATGTGGAAGAAGCCCGGAAAATTCTTTTCCGGGCTTTTTTTTTGCGCGTATGCTGCAATCAATTTTCTGAAGGAGACGCGGGATGAAGCAAGTTCTTGATCGCATTCTGCAACACTTTATCGCAGATGGTCAGTTGCAGGTGCGCTGGCCAGATGGAAGCACAAGCCTCTATAAAGGCCGCAATCCCGGCCCTTCAGCTGGCGTAGTACTGCATAATCAGGCTGCCGTGCGGGCTATGGTGATAAACCCGGGTCTGGGTTTTGGTGAAGCCTATATGGAGTCTCACCTCGATCCGTTGGATTGTACGCTTTACAATCTGCTGGATGTGCTCATGCTTAACGCCATGCGCCCGGGTGGCCATGTGGCGGAACGTCTGGCATCGGCTCTGCGGTATGTGCGCCGTGGGTGGATACAGTTTAACCCAATCAAGCGTGCACAGCAGAATGTGGCGCATCATTATGATTTGGATAACCGCCTGTATTCTTTGTTTTTAGATAAAGATTGGCAATATTCCTGCGCTTATTTCCGGCATGGCACAGAAACGCTGGATGAGGCACAAGCCGCCAAAAAACACCATATTGCCGCCAAGCTGCTGTTAGATCGGCCGGATTTGGAAGTGCTGGATATTGGGTGCGGTTGGGGTGGTATGGCCCTTACACTGGCCAAGGATTACGGCGCTATTGTTACCGGCATTACTCTTTCTCAGGAGCAGTTGGCTTTTGCACGCCAGCGCGCCAAGGATGAAGGGCTGGAAGGGCGCGTGCGGTTTGAGTTGCTGGATTACCGCAACTTACACCGGCGGTTTGACCGCATTGTCTCAGTTGGCATGTTCGAGCATGTCGGTGTGGGGCATTACCGGCAGTTCTTTGATGTCATCAAAAACGCATTGGTGGATGATGGCGTGGCACTTGTGCATTCTATTGGCCGGAGTGATGGGCCAGGCACAACAAACCCGTGGGTTAACAAATACATTTTCCCCGGTGGGTATTCTCCGGCGTTAAGCGAGGTTTTTGCCGCAGTTGAGCCTACAGGCCTGTGGGTGACTGATTGTGAAATCCTGCGTCTGCATTACGCAAAAACAATTGCCATCTGGCGTGAGCGTTTTGCGGCAAAACGTGCAGAAGCTGTTGCGTTGTATGATGAACGCTTTGCCCGGATGTTTGAGTTCTATCTCAACGCCGCAGAACTGGCTTTCCGTGTGCAGGGGCACATGAACTTTCAGCTCCAGCTTTCACGCTCTATTTCTGCCGTGCCGTTTACGCGGGATTATATTGCCGCAGCAGAAAAAGAATAAGGCACTTTATTGAGCCGATAGCGCAAAATGCGCACGTGCCAAGCGGTCAAACTCTGCAATATCCAGAGTTTCCGCGCGGCGCGTGCCATCTATTTCTGCCGCTGCCAAAAGCTTATCACCGTTCAGGCCTTTTAAGGCTCCGCGTAGCATTTTGCGCCGCTGCCCAAAGGCTGCTGCCGTTACGCGTTCCATTGCTTTAAAAAGAGCAGGCGCGGGTTGTTGGGCATGAGGCGTAATGCTGGCAACCGCAGACCATACGGCTGGGGGCGGTGAAAACGCACCCGGTGGCAGCTTCATAACAATCGCACATTCTGCACACCATTGGGCCAGCACCGCCAAGCGTCCGTAATGTTGGCTGTTGGGTGCGGCGCAAATACGTTCAGCCACTTCCCACTGGAACATGAGCGTCAGCCGTTCCCACGCGTTGCCTTGCCGTAGCCAGCCAATAAGCAAAGGTGTGGCCACATTATAGGGCAGATTAGCAATAATCTGCCGTGGCGCGGCGCAAAGCTCTGTAAGGTCACACTTTAGCGCATCGGCTTCCACCACCTTAAGGCGGTTGGGGTAAAAGCCTGCCAGTTCCTGAATAACCAGCACGGCGCGGCTATCCAGTTCCACTGCGGTTACAGATTCCGCAGGTCCGTTCAGTAAAGCGCGTGTTAAGCCACCAGGGCCGGGGCCAACTTCCACAACGTGGCGGCCTTTTAAGTTACCTGCCAGTGTTGCAATGCGTTCTGTAACACCCGGATCAAGCAGAAAGTGCTGGCCGAGGGCTTTGCGTGCATCCAGCCCATGCCGATGGATAACATCGCGCAGGCTTTCCAGAGGGGCAGACAGGGCCTTATACCCCCTTTAGCTTGATGTGCTTGTCAATAATAGCGCGGCGGTGCAGGTCACTATCCAACTGGCGGGCGGCCTGTTCCACACGTTCATTCATCAACTGGTCAGCAATTTCGCTGGGTGAGCGGTTGGAAAAGTTCTTTTCCTTTTTGGTGCAAACCATCAGCAGATCAATCCCATCGCGCGAGACCAGAGGGCGGGAGACCTTGCCTTCGGGCAAATCAGCCAGCAGAGATTGCATCTGTGGGTTCAGGCGTTCCAGCGGCATTTCACCCGGATCTGTGGGGCGCTTTTCGCCTTCGGCCTTGTTAAGGGCCTCCATTTCCGTGCAGCTATGAGTGTTCTGGATAACCTGCATGGCCTTTTGCAGGGTAGATTCCTGCTGCGGCGTAATATGCTGCGGGTCTAGCGGTGTATCAAAGGAAAGGAACACCTGCCGAATGGTAATCAGGTGGCCCATTTCGTGCCCAATAACACGCTTGCCATTAAGGGTGATGATAACATACCCGCCCGGCACTTTGATGGGGTTAGAAATAGCCCCAACGCCCACGGGCATTTGCCGCACCACCTGCACAACGGCCGGGTCAAGCTCATCTTCCTGCACCCAGCCCATGGAGCCACCATCTAGCGCTGTCTGACTTTGGGAAAACTGAGCCGCCACAATGGGGAAGGGCGCACCCTTACGCAGTTCCTGAATAACGGTGTTGGTAAAGTCCAGCTCTTCCTGATCGTGCCGGGGATCTTCCACTTTTACAAAAATTTCGGCCAGTTCGTATTCCGTACGGCCTTCTTCGCGCTTGAGCGCGGCCTGACGTTGGGCAATATCCTGTGCAGATACGCGCGAGCGCGCACCAAGCTCCTGCCGCAGCACCTGAATCCAGCCAATTTGCACCCGGATCTGGTCGATCAATGTGGTAAGAGATACGCCATCTTGTGCCAGATGCTCGCGCAGGGTGCCTTCGGGCATGCCGTTGCGCCGCTCAATATTGGTAATGGCGCCTGCAATCTGTTCGGGCGGCACATTGATATGGCGGCTAAGAATTTCCTGCGTGCGCAGGCGTTCATCAATAAGCTGGCGGATAATCTGGGGCCGCAGCCGCGCCATCAGATCTGGCGTAAGGGGCAGGCCGGTAGAAAGGGCAAACAGTTTGCCGCGGTTATCAACATCGCGCTTGGTAAGCGGAATACTGTTGATAACAGCTAGAATCATATCATCTGGTTCAGGCTGGGCAGGCGTTGCTGTTTGCTGCGTTGCCGCGCTGGAGGTGTGCCGTGTTGCTGCCTGCGCATACGGTGCGCCAGCAATGGCCGGAACGGTAAGCGCGGCAAGGGAGCAACAGGCCAGTGCAAGGGAACGCAGGCGCATACGGAACAGTCTTTCAGCTTTCTGCCAGATCGGGAACTCTGTTCCCTGATACCGGAGCGCGAGGCATTTTTGAAGCAGTTCTTACTTAAGGCCGAAAGACCCAAGCGTTTTCAGGCTAAGGGTGAACAGGAAGGTAGAGTTACGCTGCTGCCCACCAATGGTGGTGTACTGCTTGAGATACATGAAATCGAGGCCGAAGCAGTCATTCGTATATCCAATATCTCCACCCAGAGAGACAAATTCACGGCGGGAGAGGCTGCGGCGCGCAAACCCGGAAAGATGCCAGTTATCCCAGTCGGAGGAGAAACCGCCGCTGATTTCGTTTGTGCGTACAGTGTAAAGCTGGTTCGGGCTATAGGAGCGATAGTTGGTGGCAAAATAGTAATAGGGGGTGACGGGTTCATACACATATCCGCCACGGATACGGAAATGCGGCACCCCGGCGCTGAACAAGGCATCACCAAAGTTGAATTTGCCGGTATAGGGATCAAGCCGCATACGGGCGTTGAAATCAAAATACTCGTTTGGTGCCACACGGGCGCGCGCCACAATGTCTGAGGCATGATGGTCTAGCCCAGAATAGGGCAGGCGATCATGTTCGATATGTTCCTGGAAACTTTCACCGGCCAGAAGGTCCACTTCGTGGCCATCCCATGTCCAGTTGGCATGCACCCCGATATTGCCGCGCAGGCCACCATCCAGCCTGTCTGTGCCCTGATAGCGGTTAAGAGAGAACAGCGTTGAATCCGTAAATTCATAGGACATGCTATCTTCATTCGGAATCATGTCCGTTGCGCCCATGCCAGTATTGGGGGCGTAAATGGCCTGCACAATGGGTTCAATCAACTGCGTGCCGCGGCCGTGCTCAAAGCTCCGCACAAAGGGCCAGTTTGTTTTCAGCGCAATGGTTGGCAGAACCTGCCCGCTTACAACCGTACGAGCAGTTTTGTAGTAGTTAGGCTGCTGGTACAGCTTGGTGGCGCGGTACACCATGGAATCAAGCCGCAATGTTAGCAAAAATTGCTGCCCTTGGCGGGAGCGCCACAACCTATCCCAGTTTAACTGCAATTCACCGCGCTGATCGGCAGAGCCGTTTTTACGATACACGTAAAAATCGGTGGTGTTTACACTTGTGCGGCCGCCCAGTGCATCGGGCTGGCCAACAAAGCTGTAGGTATAACGCGGCAGCGCCCACGGCAGATCGTCATTGTGAATGACACCTTTGTTCAGGCCCTGATAGTACTGCCCATCAATGCGGGAGTAAGAGCCGGTGCCAAAGCCTTCAATATAGGCATTGGAGTTCAGGGTATCAGACCCGTAACCCTGCACGCGGTAATCGCGCATATAGTCAGCCGAGGTGGCTAGGTTAATGTTGGCTCCGGCGCGCCAGTGCTTGTTTATGGAGAACTGGCCTCGGGCAAACAGATAGCCCTGCACACCATGGTTGCCGCCACGGCCTACATCATCACCAAAGCCGTTGGTGTAGCTGTTACTGCGATGCGTATCGTAAGCCAGACCGCCCTGAATGTTGATCTTGCCGAAGTTAAAGAAGTTTCGGTACTGCGCGCTGATCTGTGGCCCTGTTTTGGTGGAGAACAGGCCCTGCACGGTCATGTCGGACTGATCATCAATCACCCAGTAATACGGGATCGTGAAATACGTGCCCAGATAACGGTCATGCGGTGTAATGCCGGGCATAAGGAACCCGCTGTGCCGCTTGGCTGAAGGGTCCGTCATGGAGAAGTAGGGCAGGTAGATGACCGGAATACCCAGAATATCCAGATACGCATCACGGAAGTCGATTTTCTGGTGTTCCAGATCCTGCGTGGCGTCATAAGCGCGGAACTGCCAGAAGGGCGCGCGGGTTTTATCTTTTTCGCAGATTTCACAAGCCGTATAAACGGCGCGGCTCATTACGTTAATCTTGCCTGCTGTACGCCGCAGGCCGTTGGCTGCCAGCTTGGCGTTGTCCTGCATGGTGGCATTCACGTGCATCATGATGCCATCCTTCATGCCGCCCGAAAGCTCGGCATAATGGGTGTACAGTACGGAACCATCTGGCTGAATGGTGGCTACATTTCCGCGTGCGGCCATAACGCCGGTATCGCGGTCATACACAATGCGGTCTGCTCGCAGCACATGGTCGCCCTGCCAGACCTGGACATTGCCAGTCCAGGTAACGGTGTGCTCAACATCGTTGTAGTCAACCTTATCGGCCTGAAAGGTTGCCGGTTCATCGGGAGATGTCGGGCGGCCGGTATCAAGGTGCATCACCTGCGGGCGAAACTGCGCGTGCGCATGCTTGGGCAGGTTGAAAAGAAGGCACGCGGCCATGCTCCCCAATGCGGTGGCCGCACTGAGGGTGGAACGACGGCGCAACAAAGGGCTGCGGAAAGGCCGGCGGGCCACGGTCAATCAGCCATCCTCCAAATGAAGCAGCAACGAAACAGCCAGACACAACCCGGCCAGCGTAGGGGCCCATGCAGCTAGCATCGGCGGAAGTGCCCCCGAATTCCCGAACTGCTCTGCAACCTTGGATACGGTGAAAAGCAGAAAACCCGCCGCAACGCCAGACCCGATCATGCGGGCAACGCCCCCGCGCCGTGATGGACGCATGGAAAACCCTGCCGCAACCAGTGCCATAGTGCCCGCCAGCATAGGCAATGCCAGCAGGGACTGAAAATGAATACGATGTCGAATAGATGAGAAACCAGAGCGATCAAGCAAGGAAATAAAGCCTGGCAGCGCCCAGACAGAAAGCGTTTCGGGGGAAGAAAAACTTTCCTGCACGCGGTTAACCGTTAAATCTGTAGGCAGATCAATCTGGCCCACGTGGTGCAACAAATCATTGGGCCGCACCACAGAGGCATCACTTAAAATCCATTTCAATGTTCCCAGATAGCCTTCGGGGGCTTCGATTCGCATCATCAGCTTGTCCTGATGATCAAGACGGAACACGCTCACATTACGGATACGGAGCAAGCCATCCTTAAGCTGCACGCCACGCGCATGCAGCATGGCAACGCCGTGCGGATCGTACTGACTATCTGATTGCCGTAGCCATAAAGACCCGCTGGACAGGCTGAGCGGCCCACCACCAGTACGCAGATATTGCTGATCCAGCTCTTCCGCCCGGCGGTACATGGATGAAGACACCGGAGAAATCAGGGTGGTGAAAATAGCGCCAATCAGCATGGCGCAGGCTACCGGAGCGGTAAGAAACTGCCATGCGGAAATACCAGCAGCGCGCGCCACAATCAGTTCGGAAGAACGCGTAAGCCGCCAGAAGCAGACAATCCCGCCCAGCAGCATGCCAAAAGGCAGAATTTCCGTAGCAAAATAAGGCACATGAAGCGCTGCAATTTCTGTTACCACATTGGTGGAAACATCTGGCTTGGTGGCGACACGGCGCAACAGGTCAATAAAGTCAAACAGGCAGACAATGCCGGTTAGAGAGGCAATCATCGCCACAACGGAAAACACAAACTGCCGCGCAATATAGCGGGAGAGGGTAACGGCAACAATCATCAGGCCGGAAGCCCCTTCAGTTCTGTGTCAGGCGGGCAGAGGCGCGGTCTGCCAGCATTTCCGGAATGAATAGTATGCCTGCGCATATCAGCCCTGGCAGTAATGCCACAAGCGGAATAAGCGGGATAAGGGCCATGTTTCGGCTGGCCAGGTTTTGCAGCAACAGGTTAATGGCCAACAGCCCCACAACAGTCAGCACTGCAGCAAGGGGCCGCTTGATATTGCCGTAGCGCGAAAAAGCTCCACGCAGCACGGCAACCAGCCCCACCATGGCAAAGGAAAAGCAGGTAAGGGGGGATGTAAGGCGGCGCCAGCCTTCTACCTTGAACTTGCCTGTATCGCGCACAGAAACCTGTTGTGGATCTGGGTGCAGCAGTTCCCCCAAAGACATTTCAGCAGCATCCCGAAAGCGGGCGTCTTCCTGGTGCGCGGAAGACAAATCCATGGAATCCTGCTTGAAAACCAGCATGTTCAGGCGGCCTGTCTTATGGTCGATCACCTGTCTGGAACCATCGTACAGGATCACGCGGGGGGTATCATTCACGATCATCATGGACCCATGATTGGCCAGAATTGTGGCCTGATTCCCCGGTTGCCGATCATCCTCCACCATAATGCCGTGCAGCGTGCCATCGTGGCTGCGTGAACGGATATAGACCGTCATGGCATCCGAAACCTTGGTGAACACGCCCTCTTGCAGCATGAAGGCCGCCATCTTGTTGCGGATATCAAATTCGTATTGCCGGAAGGCGTGGTAGGATGTGGGCACAATCCACAGGTTCAGCAAAAAGCCCATAATGGTGGCCATAAGCGCACAGCCCAGCCCGGCCCTTGCCAGTGCAAACTGTGAAAGCCCCGCCGCCTGCATAACCGTAAGTTCGCGGTCTCCCGCCAGCCGTTGATACACAAACAGGCTGACCACAAAAGTGGTAATGGGCAGCACCACCGCCACAAAGGAAGGAATAAGCAGGCTTGTGAGTTCAATAAACACACGCAGAGAAAGCCCTCTGTCCACCACCAGAGAGACAAAGCGCAAAGACTGCATAAGCCAGATGAGCGCGGCCAACCCCCCGGTGGTTGCCAGCAGTGCCACCAGAAGCTGGTGGAACACATACCTGTCCAGCGTGAGGAAACGCGATTTCAGCCAAGACTGAAGTGAACGGACGGTCATACGTCTGTTATCTACTTCACCTGTGCGGGAGGCAACAGCCTTATCATGCATAAAGCAGGTGCAGGCATGTTGCTCCAGCGTGGTTTTTCTTGAAAACTGACAGTTTTATTGGCGCAAACTCTCAAAATTCCGCAATTTCTTTTTTCGTTTTTCGCGGAATTTCTAGAATAGAAGAATCACACCACCAGCAGCCGTATTGTCGCTTTCCTTGTAAGGGCCGTGGGCGGCAGACGATGTATGCGTGTATTCACCCACCAGATTCAGCCAATCTGTCAGCTTGTAAAAAACAGCCCCAACTTCAGACTGGTTGCGCCGCACAAGGGTAGGGCTGTTTTCTCCCGGAGCCTGATACAGGTTACTTACGCCGTAACTGCCCACCAGCTTAAGCCTTTTGGTAACGTGGTAGGCCCCTTGCACGTAATACCCTTCGGATGCGCGTTTGCGGCCATTTTGCCCCACACCATCAAAGAACAGCCCGGTCGTACCCAAGCCGCTGCCGCGGTAGTAGTAGGCGACACCTTCAAGCGGACCATAAGTAACTTTGGTACCAATATCGCCAGCTTCTGCCATTGCGCCCTTGCGGCTGTCTGTATTCAGCAAAGTGCTTTGCAGGCCCTGCTGATGCTGAATCAGGAAGCTGGCCCAGATGCGTGTTTGCACCTCGCCAACCTTGAAATCATACGTAACCTTGCCCTGCACCATGGGGGAGGAGTGATGCTCGGATGAGGCAGACAGATCGCCCCCGGCAAAATTAAATTCATCCAGCGGTTGGAAGATACCGACAGTGCCTTGAAAACCGTGAATTGTGGGTGAGGCGTAGGAAATCTGCGGAATCCAGTCTGCGTACACATAACCCACACCAATGCGGCCCAGAGATGTGTTGCCCGGAGCTGCGTTGTTGCCAGAAGCACCGACGCTGAGCAGCGTGGCATCGTTCAGGATAGCGTCCGAGCCAAACAGCGCCAGATCACGCCCGACCTTGAATGTGCCGATATTCTTGTTGCCAAACGTAACGTAAACCTGACGCAGATCGATACCGGCAGTGCCAAGCCCAACGGGGCTGCCGCCTGTGTTGGCGTTAAAGGCCCCGTTTTTGGCGTTATCAATACCCGGATACATGCCCAGAACGGCAGAAATATCCATGCCGCGCTGCACGGTGCTAAGCTTGAGCACAAAGCCCGCAGGGAGCAGGCCGTTACGCACGGCAGAAGAATCAAACCCGCTGGAACCGGTGGAAACACCCCCCGCCACGGCTTGCCCGCCAGCGGGGCTGTTGTAGGTGTAAAAGCCGTTTACAAAGCCAGAAAGGTTGATGTTGATGGGGCCTGCCATAAAGGTAAGCCCTTTGCCGGGCACGTATTTTGCCACCCGCACCACATCGTTGCCTTTAAGGGATTTGGCGGCTTCTTCGGCAGAACGGGCGCTGGCTTCTGCGCGTTCTGCGGCACTTTCGGCCCGCATGCCGGAATCTTCTGCGCCGGGGTCAAACTTGATGCCGGGTTCGTATTCATCACCGCCAGCACCATGCCCGGCATGGGCCACCATGCGGTGCCGTGCGCCCGAAGCCGCTGCCGTGCGGCCAGAGCCTGAACCACCTCTGCCGCCTGAAGATGCACGCTCGGTTTGTGCTGGAGCGGCGTGGCGCACGTGTTTGGCGAGCAGCGTATCGTATTCATGCTTGGTTAGGCTGCCTTTGGCGCGCAGCACATCCAGCAGATCGCTATAATCATCAGCCAGAGCAGCTTTTGGCAGCATGGCAGGCGAACCAGCAACCGATGCGGCCATAACCGTGGCAACCAGCGCCTTTTTTCCCGATGCCATAAAACTGTGCTCCCCTAAAAACCTGCTCTCTCTTACTGTGGATCAGACTTCCTGCCGTCAATACGGCGTAAAAAGGCAGCAGCTTTGTGAGCCAAGGGGGTAACGATGCAGCAAAACCGAACGCATTGGTAGAAAAATCCCCATTATACGCTGCCGCGTAAACAGCAAAACGTATTGGTTTCATAATGGAATGGAATAAATATAATTTTTTAATATCAATGAATTAGACGAATTATTTTTGCGTTGGAAACAGAATGGAAAACAGTATGAATTAAAAATGACGTAAGCAGTTTTGACGATAAAATGCTATACACACAGCACAAAAAGTGAAGAAAAGTGCGCTCACAAAAGTTCCACTCATCACGGAATTTTTATTGTTATAACAATAATTTACGTCATTCCTTGAGGCTGTTTTTGATTGGCGACGTAAAAGGGTGCGAAAATTTCCCCGTAATTGCAGTACTTTGCATCATGATTTGCCATTATGCCGCCGTGTTCGCGCCGCACAGCACATTTTGGTGTCTTGAATTTAAACTTAGCCGGGCAGGGCAAGTTGTTCTGCCAAATCAGTAACGAAAGCAAACACAGTGTCGGCGGAAAAAGAAAAACACAGCCAGGCTTGGCCTCATGGCGCTCAGCAGCAAGCTTTTTCTGCTGAGCCCATCATAACGGTGCCGGATGAGGAACTGCCACATTATGCCGGGCGGCCCGTGGCGTTTTTAGTGCGTTACATGCGGCATAGGCCTGTGGGGCATGCGTTGGTATTTGGCTCTGTTGGGTTGGCTATTGGCTGCATTGTGCTTTCATCTAACGGTATCCGCCGCCTGGTGGACCTGATGACAGGCACATCCCCCACAGGGGATGTTATGGCCGTATGGTCTGCCGTTGGGGTGCTGATTGGCCTGATTGTGGCAGACAATATCTCGTGGCGTATTGCCGGGTGGTTTGCCGCCCGCACTTTTGTAGCGGTTACGGGGGATATCCGGCAGGATCTGTTCCGTTTTCTAACAGGCCATTCTCCCGCCTATTTTGCAGACCGTATGCCCACATCGCTTGCTGCACGTATCGCTACCGCTGGCAATGTGAGTTTCACCATAGAAAACTTGCTGGCATGGAGCGTATTGCCCCCTAGCCTGAATGTTCTGCTTTCTGTTGTGCTGATGTTGTCTGTCAGCACCATTATGGGCAGCGTGACAGTAGTGCTGGCCATCGGGCTATGTTTGCTGATGTTCCGTCTGGCCGTAAGAGGTCGCACTCTGCACGGAGATTACGCCGCCGCCGCCGCCGGGCTGGAAGGTGAAACGCTGGATGTTATGGGCAACATTGCACTGGTGCGGGCCTTTGGCATGCGCAACCGTGAGCGTGAGCGTTTTAATGCCCTCACGCAACGGGAAATGGGCGAACGCCTGAAGTCTCTGCGTTACATGGAAAAGCTGCGCATGATCCATGCGTTGCTGACTGCGGTGCTCACTACGGGTTTGCTCATTTGGGCCGTGTTGTTGTGGCAATGGCAGCAGGCAACCGTTGGGCAGGTGGTCATGATTATTACGCTGGGCTTTGCCATTCTGCACGGTACGCGGGATCTGGCTTTGTCTATGGTGGAAACCATCCAGCATAACGCACGGTTGTCCGAAGTGCTTTCCTCGCTACTTGTGCCGCACGATATGCCAGATGCTGAAAATGCCGTGCCGATGAAAGGCCCAGTGTTGGGCGATGTGCAGTTTCGGGATGTGGTGTTTGCGTATCCTGGTGGCGCCCCAGTGCTGGACCACTTCAGCCTGCATATTCAGGCAGGCACCCGCGTAGGGCTGGTGGGGCGTTCGGGTTCTGGCAAAAGCACGGTGCTGGCCCTGTTGCAGCGCATGCGCTTTGTGCAGTCTGGCAGTGTGTTGATCGACGGACAGGATATTCGCGATCTTACAGAAGATGCACTGCGAGCTTGTCTTTCCATTGTGCCGCAGGATGTCTCCTTGTTGCATCGCTCTGTTATGGAAAATATCCGCTACGGCAGGCCAGATGCTACAGATGCAGAAGTGCGTGCCGCAGCAGCCGCTGCCGGGTGTGCGGCATTTATCGAGGAGTTGTCTGAAGGGTTTGCTACCATTGTAGGAGACAGGGGCGTAAAACTGTCTGGCGGGCAGCGCCAGCGTATTGCCATTGCACGCGCCTTTTTACGCAATGCCCCCATTCTTATTTTGGATGAAGCCACAAGTGCGCTGGACACGGAAAGCGAACAACACGTACAGCAAGCACTAGACAGGCTGATGGTTGGGCGCACGGTTATTGCTGTAGCGCACCGGCTTTCCACCTTACAAAACTTTGACAGAATCGTTGTGATGCAGGAAGGCAGGATTATCGAGGATGGTTCTCCTGCGCAGCTTGAACAGCAGGATGGCCCGTATAGGCAGTTTCTTAACAGGCAGATGACACACGCATAATGACAACCATACAAACACCACAGGCGTGGAAAAACCTGCGACCCGAAGGGCGGGGCGAAGCACGAGGTGCCCTTGCAGCCTATGCTTACCAGCAGATACGCGACAGGCTGATTTACTGTCATTATCAAGGTGGTGAGCGCTTGGTTTTGCGCCCGCTTGCGGCTTCATTGGAGTTAAGCCCCACTCCAGTGCGCGAGGCGCTGTTGCGCTTGGTTTCAGAACAGGCGCTGGAACTGGATGAACGCAACACCGCCCGTGTGCCGACCACCACGCGCGCACTGTTTTTAGAAATTCATGGTGTGCGGGGAGATCTGGAAGGCCGTCTTACCCGAGATCTGGTTACGCACATTACCCAAGAACAGATTGCGGTGCTGCGCGAAAAGCATCGGGATTTTATTGTGGCATATGAAAACGCAGACCCGCATAAGACGGCTGTGGCCAATGCTATTTTCCATAGCACGGCAGCAGGTTTTTCCCGCTTGCTGTTTACCGTAGGGATTATTCGCGGGCTGTGGGCACGTATGGGGCCAATTTATGCAGCAGCTAACAGCTTGCCTACAATGAGCCCAGCAGACCCAAACCATCCGCATCTGCAAATTCTGGCCGCGTTTGAAAAGCGCGATGTTGAGGCTGCAACAGATGCATTGCAGCGTGATTTTCTGCAAGCCAGAGAGTGGCTGGAACCTTTGTTGCCAGAAGAACAGCCAGTAACAGTTTGAATTTGAAGTAAAAATACACAAGCCTGCCAGACCGGCAAGGGTCAGGCAGGCTTGTGTATCTGTGCGCGGCGTAAAGCCCCGCAGTCAGGCAGGTTTAGGCTGGTTTGGTTTTGCCACCAGCCGGAGGTTTGCCAGATGCCGCAGCCTTGGCCTTGTTATCTGCTTTGTCTTTGTCTGACAGGCCCGGAACTTCCACATCAATTTCCAGCATGGAACAATGCGCGCCACGGTCCAGCTTGATCTGAACCTTGTCCTGATCAACCGCAACGTGCCGTTTGATAACTTCCATGATCTCGCGGTGTAGCTGAGCCAGCAGGTCATCCTTGCCGTCACCTACACTGATGCGTTCATGCGCCAGCAAAATCTGCAACCGATCCCGCGCAACGGGGGCGGAGGAGCGGCGTTTAAAGAGGTTGGAGAGGAAGGTCATGAGACTCTCCGTTTGAACAGCCAGTCAAACAGGCCTTTGCGTTCAGTTGGAATGGTAACTTCCACTTTTTCACCCAACAAGCGGCGCGCTGCTTCTGCATAGGCGCGGGCTGGAGCGCTTTCCGGTTCGGCAATCGTAACAGGGGCGCCCACGTTGGATGCTTTCAGAACATCCGGGCTTTCTGGAATAATGCCAAGCAGTGGAATGGAAAGAATTTCAAGCACGTCATCCGTAGCCAGCATGTCACCGCGTGCGGCGCGCTGGGGGTCATAACGTGTCAGCAGCAGGTGCTTATCAATTTTCTTGCCGCTTTTGGCCTTTTCCGTTGTGCTATCCAGCATCCCGATCATGCGGTCACTGTCTCGCACAGAGGAAACTTCCGGGTTGGTGACAATAACAGCCATATCAGCATGGTGCATGGCCATTTGTGCGCCACGCTCAATACCGGCGGGGCTATCACAGATGACCCAGTCAAACTTTTTACGAAGTTCTTCAATAACCTTGGCAACGCCCTCTGTGGTCAGGGCATCTTTATCCCGCGTCTGGGAGGCTGGTAGAAGGGAGAGGGTATCAATCCGCTTATCCTTGATAAGCGCCTGCGCCAGATTAGCGTCACCCTGAATAACGTTAATCAGGTCAAACACCACGCGGCGTTCCGCCCCCATAACCAGATCAAGATTACGCAGCCCGACGTCAAAATCTACCAGCACGACTTTCTGGCCGGTTTTGGCCAGTGCGGCTCCCAAGGCTGCGGAGGTTGTGGTTTTACCCACACCACCCTTGCCTGACGTGACGACCAGAACCTTTGCCATCAGTATTCCTTTTTATATCTCTGCGGGGTCATATGGATGAAGCCATGATGACCTTGTATGGCGATAACATGACAAGCTGCACCTAAAAAGAAAACTGCCAATATCTATTTAGTCTTAGTTTTCTTTTTATTTATTTTCTTACGGCAGCGGACGGAACAAAAGTGCTTCCCCCGAAAGCAGAACCTGCGCGGGTTTTTCTGTGCAGGCGGGGTCCATTTCTTCCGCCGTGGCATAGAATCCATCTATGGCCACAAGTTCGGCGGCCAGATTGCGGGTGTAAATCCGGGCATTGCCGTGCCCACCAATACCCGCAATGGCCCGCCCGCGTAAGGCGCCATAAATATGGATAGACCCTCCGGCAGAAACTTCCGCCCCAGAGGCCACAGCCCCCAGAATAACCACATCGCCATCTGGCCAGACAATATGCTGGCCGGAGCGTACGGGGTCTTCTATCAGCAGGGTTGTGGGGGCTGGCGGGCCTTCGGGTTCTTCTTCTGGTGCGGTAATTGGGCCTGAAGAGCGGCCCCCCACCGGGCTTTCAGGCCATTCCCAATCTGCTACGGCAGGCCATGAGCGATCACCGTTTTCTATGCCCAGCACGCGTATGCCGCGTTCTTTGAGCGCAGGCAGCAAAAAGGCAAGGTTGGGCGTATCGGCCTGCATCATGCTCAGATCAAGAATAACAGGTTTGCCAGCAAAAAAGCCAACAGACCGCGTGATCTGATGATCCAGCGCCACCAGCCAATCTTCCAGCGGGGCTTCCGGCGTGAGGGTGAGCGCCAGAAAAGAGCGCCCGGACATACGGATACGGGGGAGTGGGGGATGTGTGCCGGACAAGAACAGCCGCTCTCGAAATAAAGATCAGGAATAACAGATGCACAGGATAATGGCGTTACAGTGCAGTTGGGAAGTGTCTGTTACGCATTGGATGCATGAAGGCAAGGGGATGGTGGGAATTTGATGTACTTTCATGCTGTTTTCCCTCTGGCGTTGGGGCAGGCAATGGCATAAATCATCGGGTATGCGTACCCTCTTTCATTTTCCCCTCTCTCCTGCCAGCCGTACTGTTCGGCTTGTACTGGCGGAAAAGCGCCTGCCGTTTGAGGCCATTATTGAACGGGCATGGGAACACCGGCCCGAATTTTTGGCCATGAACCCAGCAGGTGATGTGCCGGTTCTGGTGGAAGATAATGGGCTGATTGTGCCGGATTCGTATGTGATCTGCGAATATCTGGAAGAAGCATATTCCGATACGCCGCTGCTGGGGCGTACGCTGGCAGAACGTGTGGAAGTGCGCCGCGTAATGGCGTGGTTTGATACGCTGTTTGCGCGCGAAGTTTCTGGCCGGTTTATTGATGAACGGGTGATGAAGCGCCTAAGCGGTCGCGGCAACCCTGATGGCACCGCGCTGCGTGAGGCCTATGCCGCCATGCGCCCGCTTATGAAATACGTGAATGATCTGGCAGAAAACCGGAACTGGCTTGCTGGTAATTTTCTGTCTCTGGCAGATTTTACGGCCGCTGGGCATCTGTCCTGTCTGGATTTTATTGGCGATATTGATTGGAGCAAGGTGCCAGCTGTGCGGGACTGGTACGCACGCATGAAGTCTCGCCCCTGTTTCCGTCCGCTTCTGGCCGACCGGGTTTCTGGCATAACGCCGCCTGAATATTACACCAATCTGGATTTCTGATCTTTTGAAACACCAAACGGCGTGGCACGCGCCAGATGTGCTGGTTATTGGCGGCGGTGCCGCAGGGCTTATGGCTGCCATAACGGCAGGCCAGCGCGGGTGCAGCGTTGTTGTGGTGGAACACGGGCCGGAAGTGGGGCGCAAAATCCTTATTTCCGGTGGTGGGCGCTGTAATTTCACCAATACAGAAATGCGGGCAGACCGGTTTTTGTCTGCCAACCGGCATTTTGTAAAATCAGCACTCAGCCGCTATAAGCCGGAAGATTTTCTGGCCCTGTTGGCCAAACATTCCATTGCATGGCACGAGAAAAAGCTGGGCCAGCTTTTTTGCGATCATTCAGCGCGGGATATTGTTTCCATGCTGTTGGCAGAATGTGCCGCAGCAGGTGTGCGTATTCTTACAGATACACGCATTCGCCACGTCAGCCGCTCTGATGATGCCTTTCGGGTAGAAAGCTCTGCCGGTGAGTTTCAGCCAAAAGCCGTTATCTTGGCCACGGGTGGGCTTTCCATTCCCAAATTGGGGGCCAGCAGCTTTGCGTATGATGTGGCGCGGCAATTTGATGTGCCCGTTATCAAACCAGAACCGGCCCTTGTGCCACTGGTGTTTGATCAGCCGCAGGATGGGTGGTTGAAAACGCTGGCTGGTGTTTCTCTGCCCGTGCGTGTGATGTGTGGCAAAACAGCGTTTGATGAAGCTTTGCTGTTTACGCATCGGGGGCTTTCTGGCCCAGCTTTGTTGCAGATTTCCTCCTATTGGCAGGCGGAGCAGGCTGTAAAGGTGGATATCCTGCCAGAGCAGAATTTGGCGGCATTGCTGATGGGGCTAAAAAAAGCTGGTTCAAAAGCCAAGGCACCAGCAGCTTTGGCCAGATGGCTGCCGCAGCGTTTGGCTGCCGCCTTGGCAGCGCAAAAGGCATCTGAGCGGCCTATGGCGGAATGGGCCGATAAAGATATTCAGGCTTTGGCGCAGCGTGCGCAGAACATGCAACTTTACCCCACAGGCACAGAAGGCTTTGCCAAAGCAGAGGTGACACGTGGCGGGGTGGATACACGCGCACTTTCTTCCCGCACCATGCAGGTAGAAGCTGTGCCCGGCCTGTTTATGGTGGGTGAAGCTGTGGATGTTACGGGCTGGCTGGGTGGCTATAACTTCCACTGGGCATGGGCCAGCGGCCACGCTGCGGGGGAAGCCGCAGCGCAGTTTCGTGCTGTATAGGTTTTAGCTTTTTGCGGCTTTAATTTCGGCGGCCAGTTCCAGAGCGCGCGTATAAACGGTGCGCTTTGGCAAGCCCGCTGCTGTTGCCGCCAGTGCTGCGGCATCCTTAACGGAATGTGTTTCCAACAGGCTGCGCAAGGTGGTGTCCAGATCATCTTCAGATGTCTGTTCCGGCTCGGCTGGGCCAAGGAGCACGGTTATTTCTCCGCGCGGGGGGGTGGTGGCGTAAAAGGCGGCTAGTTCACCCACAGTATCACGCCGCACTTCCTCAAATTTTTTGGTCAGTTCCCGTGCTACGGCACAGGGGCGCGTAGGGCCAAAAATTTCCGCCATATCGGCCAAAGTTTCAGCCAGCCTATGCGGGGCCTCGTGCCAGATTAGGGTTGCGCTCAGGCCCGCACGTTCAGCCGCATGTAGCTTGGCAAAACTTTCCTTGCGGGCAGATGAACGCGGCGGCGGAAAGCCAATAAACATAAACGGATGCGGTGGCAGGCCAGAAAGCACAAGCGCTGTTAACGCAGCGTTCGGGCCGGGCACGACTGTAACTGGCACATTGGCTTCTATGGCAGCGCGCACAAGGCGGAAGCCGGGGTCTGATAACAGGGGCATGCCGGCATCAGAAACCAGCGCAATATTGGCGCCACCTTGCAAGCGGGCAATCAGGCCGGGAATACGCTGGCGTTCATTATGTTCATGCAGTGCTTCTGTGCGGGCAGAAATACTGCGTTCTGTTAGCAACCGGGCGGTGGTGCGCGTATCTTCACACAGAATCAGGTCTGCACTGGCCAGTGCTTCGGCACCACGTGGGCTGAAGTCCCCCAGATTGCCAATGGGTGTGGCAACCAACGTAAGGCCGGGGCAAGAAGGCGCATGACTTGGCGGCTTTCCTTCGCTATGGAGGGGGGAAGTCCGGTCGCGGTGTTCATCAGGCCGGTTGTTTGTGGAGGACGATCTTGATGATGACGCGTGCATGTTCGCTCCTGTCTGGACTTTCCAGCCAAGGTCTGGCGGGAAAACAGACATGGCGCAAGGCCGGTCTGGCTGCTTTGGGCATAACCGGCATGGCTTTGGCTGGCTGTGCAGACCAATCTCCCTCTGCTGGCGGTGGAGTTTCTAAACCTGTTGCCAGCCATAAAATTGGGGTTCTGCTGCCTCTTAGTGGCCCAAATGCCGGGCTGGGGCACGAACTGCTGGCTGGTGCGCAGCTTGCAGTTGGCAACACAGCACCTACTGACCCAACAGGGTTGCAGTTAGATGTGCATGATACAGCCGCAGCCGGTGGGGCATCTGGTGCAGCTACTGCTGCTGTAAGTGCCGGGGATGGCCTGCTGCTTGGCCCGCTTACCAGTGGTGATACCGCAGTTGCGGCACCCGCCGCACAGTCTGCCGGTATTCCGGTTCTGGCGTTCACCAGTGATATTTCTCAGGCTCGTTCTGGTGTGTGGATTATGGGTATCACGCCAGAAGATCAGGTGCAGCGTCTGGTAGAACAGGCACGTCAGGATGGGCGGCGTAAGTTTGCGGCGCTTTTGCCCAACAACCCGCTAGGCCATGCACTGGGGAATGGCTTGCAGTCTGCTTGCCATGATCAGGGTTTGCCAGAACCAACAATTGTGTATCACTCCGGCACGGCGGCCAGTATTTCGCAAAGCCTGCGTGATATTTCCAATTACGATACGCGCTTGCAGGCTGCAAAAGGTAACAGCAGTGAGCCAGCGCCTTACACGCCAGATGCAGCCACAGCAGATGCAGATGCCGCCAAAACGGCAGACAAGTTGCCTTCTAATCTGGCGGCAGCATTGGGCACAGATGGCAGCGCACCAGCAGCGCCAACAGATACGCCCAAGGCAGAAGCTCCCAAGCTAGAAGCGCCACCTTTTGATGCGCTGCTACTGGGTGATACCGGCCTGAATCTGAGAAACGTGATTGTGGCGTTGAACGAAACCCAGATCAGCCTGCCATCTGTACGTATTATGGGGCCGGGCCTGTGGGCTGCCTTTGCCACTAAGCTGGGGGCCATTAAAGGCGCATGGTATGCCGCGCCAGATCCTACGTCTCGCCAGGCTTTTGCCACGCGTTTTATGGCGGTTAACCACCATATGCCCAAGCCACTGGCTGATTTGTCTTACGATGCTGCCAATGTGGCCAAAACCGTGGCGCAGAGTGGTGCTTCTGGGTATCCGGCCAGCGCACTTACGCGGTCTGAAGGATTCTCTGGCGTAAATGGTCCGTTTACGCTGCTGCCTGATGGGCGTGTTCGCCGCGCTTTGGGTGTGTTTGAAGTGATTGGCGGCGGTAGCCCTGCCAAAATGCAGAGTGCTCCAGCAAAGGCCAGCGCAATATCTGGCTAATCTGGTTGTATTTGCAATAAAAGCTAAAAAGGGCTGCCTGATATATTTTCAGGAAGCCCTTTTTATTTGCTGTGCATAAAAGAAATTATTTTTTGTGCTGTGCCAGAATGGTTAAAACCTGCGCAACACGTTCCACCACATCATCCCACTTTCGCGGGGTGGTCTGGCGAATAATCTGCAACGTAGGGTACCACGGGCTATCTGTGCGCCCACTCAGCCAGCGCCAGCAGTTATCATACCGATCCATCAGCAAAACCGGCTTACCCAATCCGCCAGCCAGATGCACCACAGAGGTATCTACCGTGACCACAACATCCAAAGACATGATGAAGGCCGCTGTATCATCCATATTGTGGAGGAGGTGTGTGGGGTCATACAACACCATGTTGGGCGGTGGGTCATTCATCTGCTGGGCATAGGGGCCTTTTTGCAAGCTGATGAGATTAACGCCTTCCACATCTCCTAATGGAGAGAGTGTGTGCAGGTTTATGGAGCGCCTGCGGTCTACAATATGGGCCGAAATTGTATTGGGCCGTGGTGCGCCGCCCCATACCAGCCCCACATTCAGGTTATCATTTTCAGGCAGGAATTTTGCCAGTTCGCGCACTTTTATGGTGTCTGCCCGTAAATAGGGCACGGGCGCACCCATGGCATCTGGCGTGGCAGAAAAAACGCGGGGCAGGCTGATAAACGGGCAATGCCAATCAAACGGTGGGGTGGTGCCACCTACCTGCACAATTTGCGCGCCAACAACCCGATTACAGAGTTCGCCCAGTGTTTCTGGTACCCATAAATGCGGGATGGCCCCCCGGTCTGAAAGTGGCTTGATGTAACGCAGATACATTAAAGTATCTCCAAGCCCTTCTTCCTGCGTAATCAGGATACGCTTGCCCCGGATATCCGTATTCGGCCCAAGCGAAGGTATAAGCGTGCTTGGCGGCAGGCTGGTATGGCCGGGCAGGCGCAAGCGCCATTCATGTTCTGCCCAACCCTGTGCATAACGCCCGGCTTTAAGCAGTGTAATGGAGTGGTTCAGGCGGATTTGCGGTTCCGTAGGACGCAGGGAAATGGCACGCCGATAGTAATCCAGCGCTTCATCCAGCCGCCCTTTGCCTGCCAGCATACATCCGATGTTTGAAAGTGTGCCAGCATGATCTGGCTGCGTTTCCAAAACATTTTGCAGATGTGCCAAGGCTTCATCAAAACAGCCTTGTTCAAGAAGCGCCATGGCCAGCAGGTTGTGGGAGTGCATGCTGTTGGGCCGCAGGTCAACAGCATGGCGTAACAGGCTGATAGCTTCATCAAACTGCCCGCATTGCACCAGCAGATTGCCCAGAATATCATAAATACGGGCATCCTGCGGCGTGCGCTCCAGAGCAGCACGGCATACAGCTTCTGCTAAGGGGCGTTTGTCCAGTTCCGCCAGCAGATCACTCAGTGCCTGTAGCGGATGCTCCGTGCCGGCATGGCGGGATGCAATATCGCATAGAATTTCTGCGGCTTCTTCCGGCTGCTTAGTGCCTGCAAGGCAATATGCATACAGGGTTTTGGCCAGATCATTATCACTAGTGCTGAACGGTTCCAGAACAGCAAGCATTTCGTTGAAGTGGCCCGCAATAATTTCTGTACGCGCGCGCCGCAACGTCAGTTGATCGGGCAGGGTAGGGGCAGAAGCAGCAGGAGTATTCATGATGGCATTAGGTATCGTTTAAAACAGATGAATGAATAACACGGGGTAGGCAATGCGTAGGCAAGAAAAAACCCGACACGATAGTGTATCATGCCGGGCGATGAACCTGAATGTCTAAAGTAACGGAATGTAAAAGGTTCAGGCAGCTTTCATAACTGCTGTCAGGGATTCCAGAACTTCAGTCGGGTCTTTCTTTTCCAAAACGGCCACTTCGGCCACAAAACGTTCCTGCGCGGCTTCAAACAGCTTGCGTTCGCTAAAGCTGCCATCCAAGCTATCTACGTTGCGGCGTAGATCACGCAGTACTTCGGCAATCTGGACCAGATCACCCGAGTTGATTTTTTCCTGATATGCCACGGCACGGCGGGCCCACATGCCTTTGCTAACATGCGGCTTACCCTTGATAATGGCCATGGCCTTATCCACAATCTCGCGCGAGACAATTTTGCGCAAGCCAGCCTTACGGGCTTTGCTGAGCGGGATGCGCAGTGTCATCTGGTTGCCGGGGAAGGAAATCTGGATCACTTCCAGCTTCGTTCCAGCAATTTCATCAACCCCTATCCGGTCTACCCGCCCCACGCCATGGGCGGCATAGACAATGGCATCGCCTTCCTCAAAAGGATCTTCATCCTTTACTTTTGTTTTTGCTTGGGCTGCCGTAGCAGCTGCAGCGGTGCGTGCCATGGCGTCTGTCACGCCGCCTTTAGGAGGTGCTCTGAACGTGTTCATAGCTATAGCTTATAGCATAAAACCGCAGCGTTGTCTTGTAAAAGAGAAAACTGCGGTTCTGCTATTCAGTATTGTACACCGTTTACAGCAACAAGCGGTGGGGCTGTTGGGTCTCCGGTAGGCTGGGTGACGTCAATTTCAATATTTCGTGCCATGGTGGCCATGGGCAGCGCATGCGGTGTGCCAGAAAAAGGTTCCTGCAGATCGTTTGCGCTTTTATCCAGCACCAGAAACAGGCAGCCCACCAGTGATGAACCCAGCGGCGTAATCCATTCCAGCGTCTGCACCATGGAAAGGGGCAGCACGATACAAAAGATATTTACCAATGTGCGCGGCAGGGCTGAAAACTGCATGGGCAATGGCGTGTTGCGGATACGCTCCAAACCACCCTGCGCGTTGGCAATGTCGGACAAAATGCGGTCAATCTGCCCATGCACCGCGCCATCAATGCCCTTTTTATTGACTTCTTCCGTAACGCCCAGCCCAATCTGATACAAAATGGCATTGGGCTTGTTGCGATAATGAACAATTGCATCCTGCATATAAGGCGGAAGCAGGCGCTGGATATCGGCCGAGGCATCTTCCTTCCCCAATGCCATGCGCAGGGCATGGGGGTAGGCGGCAATGGCGTACATCAGATCATGCCGGTCTCCCAGCAATGTGCCGGCCTGTCGGCCAAAGGAGCGGCAGTTATTGGTAATAGCGCCCCACAAGGTGCGGGCCTCCCACCAGCGCGCATAGGCGCTGTTGCTGCGGAAGCCCATGAACAACGCCAGTGCAGAACCAATAAGGGAAACCGGCAGGCTGGGCTGTTCCATCCACTCCTGATGGAACACCTGAAAAAGCACAACTACAATTAAATCCCACCCTGCCATAAGCAGGATAACACCTAGAATTTCTTTTCCGATAATGCGTAGCCCGACCCTCTGGTCAACAATCATTCACAAATCCCCGCGTGTCACAAAAGCGTTCTTGCCTGAACCTATATCAACATGGCACGAAAAAAGGAGTTTCTTAACAATACATATATTTATTTCATATTTTTCAGCATGAGTGCGGATTTTTGAAGGATCAGGAGGGCAGGAATGAATACGCAACCAACCGGCTTACAACTGTGTGAGGAGCATGTATGCCACGGTGGTAAAGTGCAGTTTTATGAGCACTTTTCCCACACTTTGGGGCTTGCTGCCCGGTTTGGTGTGTTTTTGCCGCCTGCTGCATGTAAGGGGCAGAAGGTGCCGGTTGTCTATGCACTGGCTGGGCTAACCTGCACGGAAGAAACATTCCTGATCAAATCCACTGCACTGGCAGAGGCTGCGCGTTTGGGCCTGGCATTGGTGGCTCCGGATACATCACCGCGCGGCGCAGGCGTGCCGGAAGAAGATAAAGATTGGGATTTAGGCACCGGCGCTGGTTTTTATCTGGATGCCACGCAGGCGCCTTGGTGCAAACATTACCGTATGGGCAGTTACATCGCGCAGGAACTGCCAGAAATTGTGGAGCAGGCGTTACCGTTGGATAGCGCGCGGCGTGGCATTATGGGCCATTCCATGGGGGGGCATGGTGCGCTGATACATGGTTTGCGCGCGCCGACCTTCTGGAAATCCATATCCGCTTTTGCGCCTATTGTGCATCCGGCGGCTGTGCCGTGGGGGAAAAAGGTATTTACCGCGTATTTGGGGCCAGATCCGGCCATATGGCGGGCGTATGATGCGGTGTGCTTGTTGGAAGATGGCCACAAACACCCCAATACTATTCTGGTTGATCAGGGTGAGGCAGACCAATTTCTGCAACGCGAACTTCAGCCGTGGCACTTGCAACAGGTAGCGGAACAGGTGGGGCAAAAATTGAACCTACGCCAGCACGCGGGGTACGATCATTCCTACTGGTTTGTACAAAGTTTTGCGGCAGACCATTTGCGCCACCATGCAGAAAACCTGAAAGTGGGTTGAATTTTTCAAGAATGCAGGGTGCGGCTCAGGCTGGGAGAGGTAAATCCCCCCAGTGCGCCCAACCATTTGAGATACTCCAAAGCCAGAAGCCGCAAAGATGAGCGACGTAGAGGATGTTCCATGGCTGGAGGCAACACCGGATAGGGGTACAGGGTGACATCCGGCAATGTGCGGCTGAGTTCCAGCAATGCGCGGCGCATGTGGTAACTGGCTGTAACAACGATGAGCGAAGTAATATGGTTATCAGCAACCCAAACGGCTGTTTCCGTTGCGTTGCCAATGGTGGAACGTGCCTGATAGCCAAGAGTAATACGTTCAGCCAAAGCCGGAGGTGCGGTGGAGGGTAACAGTGCACCCAGCGTGGTTTGGGTGTCCACGCCAGAAATCAGCAGTCTTTCACCCTGATTACGCGCTAGCAGATTAAGCGATGTATCAATGCGGCCCGCGCCACCTGTAAGCGCAACAATGCCATCAGCATGGGGCAAATAGCCCGGGGGGCGCAGGGCATCATTTACAAACCAGCCAAATCCACCAGCAAATGCAAAACAGGCCAGTAATGCCAGCCGAAGTGAAAGCCGTAAAAAAAGCATGATCGGGCCAGAAGGGCGCGGCCCGGATGGTTTGTGGTGAGGGATTAAGGGAGCCGCCGTAGCCATAGGCGCACCATGCTTTGTGTTGTAACCCAGCAGATAAAGGCTGCAACAAATGGCAGTGCTGCAAAGGCAACCAGCATATCTGTTGGAATAACGCTTTGCAGGGTGTGCCAATCTGGCAGCAACAGCGTGTCAGACTGGAGTGAGATATTGGCAAAAGGTGCTGCCATTCTGAACAGAACCAGCAAAGGCACCATAGCCAAAACAGTGCCTGCCAAGCTGCCACCTAGCCCCAACATAGCTGTGCGCCAAGCAAAACGACCTGCAATATAGCCATCGGATGCACCCAGCCCGTGCAGGATTTTAATAATATCGCGCCGGGTTGAAAGGCCTGCCCGTGTTGCAAGGCCGGTTACAAGCGTGGCAATGCCACCAACGGTTAGCAATGCCAAACCCGCACAGGCCAAAAGGCTGTTTGCCAAGGCCTTCAGGCGTTCTCCCCAGCTTGCATTATGCTCAACAATGGTGCCGGGCACATGCGCGGTAAGGGTTTGCTCCAGATCATTAGGTAGTTGTGCATTGTCTGGCAGACGAATGCGGATAATGGCTGGCAGAGGAAGGGCCGAATTATCCGCTTCACCCAACCAAGGTTCTAAAAGCCGGGCCAGTTCCTCTTTATCCAGGCGGTGCATCACCGAGCCGGGGGGCAAGGTGTTGAGGTCTGCCAAAACGGCTTCTGCGCGGGTGGGGCCTGCGGGTTCTTTTTTGCTGGCAGGGGTAAGGGGTTGATCTGGGTCTGGCACCTGCACGGTAACAAGCTGGGCAGCACCTCCGGCCCAGCGGGCAGAAAGCGCACGCGCACCTGTTGCTCCTGCAAGGGTTAAGGCTGCCAAAAAGCTCATCATGGCTACAAGCGCAAACAGGCTGCGGTCTGGCAAAGCTTCGGAAACAGAAAGTCCATCCTTGCGGCCAGAAAAGGGCAAAATCATATATCTGCCCCTTCATCCTGCACCAGTCTTCCACGCTCCAGATAGAGGGCAGGGCGTTGCAGCCTACGTATCAGGGCCTCGTTATGTGTGGCCACAACCATGGTGGTGCCCATGTCGCTGAGTTCCGCAAACATATCCAGCAACCGGTGGGCTTGGCTTTCTTCCAGCGCGTTGGTGGGTTCATCTGCCAAAATCAGGCCGGGGCGGTGGATAATGGCGCGGGCAATGGCTGTGCGCTGTTGCTCCCCGCCAGAAAGGCTGGCTGCGGGGGCATTCAGGCGCTCACCCAATCCTACCCATTTAAGAATGGCTTGAATTTCATCCTGAATTTCATCTTCAGGGCGTTTTTGCAGGCGTAATGGCAGGGCCACATTATCCGCCACGCTCAAGCCGGGGATAAGTTTGTAATCCTGATGCACCATGCCGATTCTCTGCCGCAGGCGTACAAAATGCGCACGCTTTTCCGCCTTGGAAACAGGCTTGCCCAAAAGCAGCATACGCCCTTGCGTGGGCAGTGTTTCAAGGTGCAGTAGGCTGAGCAGGCTGCTTTTGCCTGCGCCCGATGGGCCAAGAAGCCAGCGGAATCCCCCTTGCGGAATAGAGAAGGAAAGATCGGACAATACCAGCGCATTCTGCTTTTTGCCCCGCCGCCATGAAACGTTTTCCAGACGGATCATGCTGGAACCATAAAGGACGGAAGTGGCGTAAAGCGGAGCAATTGTTGCATGTATGTAGTGTAACCGACAGGCGGGGGAAGTGTCGATTGAAAGACACAATATACTGCTTAATAAACGGTCTGTTCCATCTTTTTGGCGCGATGTCTGGCGCGAACGGGCGTTACCTGTGCTAAGGGGGATGCCAAATCTGTTCTTCCGTTCGATGCCTTAGCCTCGCATCTGCGTGCAGCAGGCGCAGGGAGGAAGGCAGCCTTTATCAAGAGAGTGTTCATGAAGATCGTCTGTCCTTCCTGCGGTGTGGCCTATCAGGTTCCAGAGGCTCTTCTTGCCAAAAGGCAAATGCTCAAATGCTCTGCCTGTGGCGTTAAATGGCGGGTTCAGATCCCGCAGCCTCAGCCAGAACCTGTTGCGGAGCCTGTGCCGCATGAACACGCTCAACCCCAATCTGCACAGCCAGAAGCAATAGCACCACACAGCGCGCCAAAAGAAAGCGCGCCACAAGAAAAAGCAGATTCTCCCACGGCGCCTTCGGAAGCTCCCGCTGCCGATAGGCCGGATTCGGAGCTTCCACCACCTGTAACAGAGCCTCCGGCACCGCAGGCACCTGTTCAAGAACCGGTTGCCACGCAAACAGCCGAAGCATCTGCGCCGGTTGAAGACGCGTTGGCGCCTGAGGCCGTTCAGCCCCCGCCGGAACCTCAGCCTGTTCCACCGCAGTATGCCCCGGAAATTCCAAGTGCGCCCGTTGCTGAATCGGAGCCTGTAGCAGAGCCGGAATCTCCTCCTGCGCCAGAGCCAGAAAAGCCAGTTGCGCCGCCGCATGTTTCGGAAGCCCCGCAGCCCACAACTGTGCGGCAGGTGCATGTTAAACAAACACCTCCGCCGTATGCTCAGCCGCATGT
Source organism: Acetobacter sp. AAB5 (assembly GCF_050106715.1). Classification (NCBI taxonomy): domain Bacteria; kingdom Pseudomonadati; phylum Pseudomonadota; class Alphaproteobacteria; order Acetobacterales; family Acetobacteraceae; genus Acetobacter; species Acetobacter sp. AAB5. Next base: position 293,332 of record NZ_JBNIEW010000001.1, on the reverse strand, counting down.
GGAGCCAACGTTATCGGCGGCAGCAAAACCTTCTGCTGCGCCTACGCCTGTAGCAGCACCAGAACAGCAGCAGATCAGAGAGCCTGCACCACAAACGGGCCAACGTTATGAGCCTTTGCGCAAGGCATCACCCGCCGCGGAATCTGCCGCACCACGTGTTGCGCCAGAAGTAGGGGCAGCAAACCCGCCGCGGCCTATGGGAATGCCCAAAGTGCGGCCGGAAGTGGCACAGGCCTATGCCCAAAGTGCGGCGGCGCATGTTGCGCAACCTCAAGCACAATTGGCGCGTAAGCTGGATGTGCGTGGGCTGATTTTAACGGAAAAATTCTGGAAAATAGCCTGGATTATCAGCGTTGTTCTGGCTGTTATCGGTTTTGTGGCTATCTGGCATTGGTGGAATGCCATTGTGCATGCATGGCCTGCTGCGGCGCGCCTGCATCGTGCAGGCTAATACCTGATACGAAAAGACGCGCGTGGCTTGCTAGGATAGAGTAGGCTTGCGCAGCTTTTACATGCTGCGCCCGGCCAGTGTTGCCAGAGTGGCACCTGCTGCAGCCAAAGCCATTAGCATAATACCATCCCAGATCAGGCCGCTGGCTGTTAGATCATGCCCAGCAATGGCAAGATGATGCGGAATGGCGGCAGCCACATTGGCAATGGCATCTCGCGCTTGCGGGTCTGCCGATGCAGCAGATTTGGAAAGTGCGCCAACCAGCGCGGGCAGGGCAGCCCATGCCACACCTGCAATCAGCAGCAGTGGGGCAAACAGCTCGGCAACCTGTTGCACAAAATAGAACGCAAAATAACAGACAGACCAAATGGCTGTGCGCACAAGGGCAAAGCCGGAAGTGCCAGAACGGGAGGCAGCAGAAGACTGGGAAGAAAGAGGCATGCGCGTGTCCATTGGTATCGTTCCTTGCCGGCAGTAACAGGGCCGAGTGGTTTTGCTGTATCCAACCCACAGAGCGCGCAGGCGGACTATTCTTGCCCTGTATATACAGGCACAGGGTAAAGCATGCCAATGGATAGCCATATGGCGCACGCAAAGCATGTTTTCATATGGGTAACGCATTCGCGATGAGGGTGTGCGGGAAGATTTTTGTTAGAATACATTTTTTACACTGACCTCTCGGAAGGGCATGTCAGCGGCTTTTATGCCGGTGGCCGGTAAAATTATGGATTTTCTTTCCTGCTCCATCCTGTTTGCTGGGGTGGACGCGGCTTGGCAGGCACATCTCGAAACTCTGCTGCAGGCGCGTGGGTTGCGTGTAAAAAGCGTGGCGGATGGCCGCTCTGCTTTTGCCGGGTTTGATGAAGATCTGCCTGATCTTCTGGTTGTACCAGCACGCTTGCCAGATATGCCCGCCACCCAACTTTGCCAGCGGTTGCGGTTAAACGCGGCCACGCGGGGTATTCCTGTTGTGGTGTTGTTGCCAGAAGCCAACAGCAGGCAGGAAGCCGAAATTCTGGAGCGCGGGGCAGATTGCTGCTTCAGCATGGCGGATAATCCGCTTTTGCTGGTTTTTCGTATCTGCGCATTGCTGCGCGAATATGATGAAGACCTTGCAGGGCGAGAGGGCGTGGTTTTTCGCCAGCCGCGCATTGTTATCATGACAGCGCCGGGCGGCGTGTTGTGGGCGTGGTCTGATAGGCAAAAACCCGCAGATTTTGAACCAGCCAGAGGCGGCCAACCTTATCTGGTGGAGCTTCTGCAACAAAATGGGGAAGATGCTCTGCTGGTGGAAGATCCGGAAAAGCTGGATCTTTCCGGTATTGCCGGCAGCCGCGCCTGCCCGGATTGTGTGGTGGTGGATCTGGCCTGCCCGGCATTTGATGGCTTGGCGCTAGCCCGCACCATAGCGGCTTTTCGCAGGCGCAGCCGCCAGTGCACGCGCATAATGGGCATGGTGGAGCACGGCGGCTTATCTGGTGAGCAAGTGGCCCGTGCATTTCATGCCGGTATAGATGATCTGCTAGATGCCGATACGCCAGTAGAGTTGTTGGTGAGCCGCATTGGCAGCCTTGTGCGGCGCAAGACATTGCAAGATGAAGCCCGGCGGGAAGAGGCGCATATAGAAAGCGCCCGTGCGCGTATGGCGCTGGCCGATGCCCTGCGGCGCGTTAATGCAGATCTGGCAGCCGCCAATCGCAAGCTGATAGAGGCGCAGGCCAAACTGGTGCAGTCCGCCAAAATGGCATCATTGGGGGAACTGGCTGCCGGTATTGCGCACGAATTTAACAACCCACTGGCGTTTGTGCTGGCGCATGAAAACACGGTCAAACGCAGCATGGTTAAGGCCCTGCATGCTGTGAGATCGCAAGATCTGGTAACGGCAGAAACCGCATTGCAAAAGGGGAGCGAGCGCCTGTCTGCCTCTCTTATCGGTCTTTCACGCATGCGGGATCTGGTGGCCAGTTTGCGCCGTTTTTCCCGGTTGGAGGAAGGAGAGTTCCGCCGTCTGGATGTGCCAGAGGCCATAGGCATGGTGCTTACGCTGCTTGCCCCCAAGCTGGGGCAGGATATTGAGGTCACCTGCAAGCTGGAGGCTCCGCCAGAACTGGTGTGTCAGGCGGCGCTGGTAAACCAGGTGGTCATGAATATTGTAAGCAATGCCGCAGATGCCATTTTGGACACACGGCGCGAGACGATTCAAAGCTCCGAGCCTACGCTTCCACGTGCAGATCGTATCCTTATCACCTCGTTTTTGGAGCAAGCCGAAAGCGGCAAAGGTGAAGAATACGTGATCCAGATAAGCGATACCGGCCCGGGTGTGCCCAAAGAGTTGCAGGAACGTGTTTTTGAACCGTTTTTTACCACAAAACCTGTAGGGTCTGGTACGGGGCTTGGGCTGGCCACGGCATACGGTGTTGTGCAGGCCCACGGCGGCAATGTTGTTGTAACCAATGCAAGCACGTTGGGGGGCGCCTGTTTCACCCTCCGCGTGCCATACAGAGCAGGAGAGGAGAGGCGCGGTGATAACGTTGCCTGACCTGAAACAGCGTCCCATCGTGCTTGTGGTGGATGACGAACCGGAGATTCTGGTTGCGCTGACAGACCTGCTGGAAGGGGCCTATCATGTTCTTTCTGCCTCATCGGGAGAACAGGGTTTGGCGTTGCTGCGTGAAAACCCCGATGTAGCGGTTATTATCTCGGACCAGCGCATGCCCGGCATGACGGGTGATGTCTTTTTGGCGCAGGCGCGGGATATTTCCGGCGCAGGGGCTATTTTGCTGACAGGATATGCCGATATCTCTGCCGTGGAAGCCGCGCTGAACCGGGGGCAGATCTCCTTTTTTGCCTACAAACCGTGGGATGATGAAACACTTCTTTCCATGGTAGGGCAGGCGGCTGCGCGCTATTTTCTGGAAAAAGAGTTGGAGTGTGAGCAGCTTTTGCTACGCGGGCTATTGGAAAACCTGCCATTCGGGCTGGCGTTCAAGGATCAGAACGGTTGCTTTATCCGCCTGAACCAGCAGATGGCGCGGGAATTTGGCCGTAGCGTTGCCGAATGCTTGGGCCAGAAAGAAGAAGATCTGGTAAACGGCCCACGGCACGAAAGTCTGGAAGAAGCGCGGCAGGCACTGGAAACATCTGGCCGGGATCAGCAGGTCTTGCAGCTTCCGGGGCCAGATGGACAAAACCGCTGGCATGATCTTACGCGCGTGCGGTTAGACAGCTTGCGCAACGCTCCTGTGCGCTCGGGCTTGTTGTCTGATTATTCCATCCTGATTGATCGGGATGTGACAGACCTGCTGGGGCTGGAACAGCGCTTGCGGCAGGCCCAGAAAATGCAGGCCATCGGCACCTTGGCGGGGGGCATTGCGCATGATTTTAACAATCTGCTTACCGCCATTCAGGGTTCACTGGAGTTGGTGCAGGATCTGGAACCCCCGCGGGAGCCGGGTGTGGCGCGCCTGTACCAGAACGCCATGGAAGCTGCACGCCGAGGGGGCACACTTACACGCAAGTTGCTAGACTTCAGCCGACCACGCCATTTGGTATGCCAGCGTGTGGAGGTGCAGGACGTAATGCAAAACCTCCAAGGCTTCATGAAGCAGGGCAAGGTGCCAGAAGATATTCGGGATGCGCTGGATTCTGCCTTGGTGGAAGGTAGCGGGCGCTTTAGCAGCGTGCAGTTTGCCCTGCCCGAAGAACCTCTGCCACCTGTATGGACAGACCCCGTGCAGCTTGAACTGGCGGTGTTTAGCCTGTGCATTAACGCTATTGATGCACAGCCGGAGGGCGGCAGCACCAGCGTTTCTGTGCGGCAGGTTGCCCGGCTGTTGGGCCGACATGTTGGTAAGGATCATGCTGGCGCATGGGTGGTGGTGCAGGTTTCAGACAGAGGCGTGGGCATGACGGAAGAAATGCGTGCCCGCATTTTTGATCCGTTTTTCACCACCAAGGATATGGGGCAGGGCACAGGGCTGGGCCTGTCCATGATTTACGGCTTTATCAGCCATTGTGGTGGTGAAGTGCGGGTGGAAAGCACACCAGGTGGTGGCACTTCTGTGGAATTGTGGTTCCCGGCCATGGATGCGCAGCTTTCAGCATCTCTCCCGCCCACTGCGGCTTCTGGTAATACCACGACCAACATACGCACACTGGCAGCCACCCCACAGGGCCGCGCTATTCTGGTTGTGGATGATGAACCGGGCGTGCGGGCCGTAACGGCAGGCTTTCTGAGCCGCGCAGGGTATGAGGTTTTAGAATCTGCCAGCGGGGCAGAGGCCGTAGAAACCGTGCGCAACAGGCCAGATATTGCCCTTGTGGTTATGGATGTGATGATGCCGGGTATGAATGGGGGTGAGGCCGCACAGCGTATTCATGCAGAGCGGGCGGAATTGCCGGTGCTGTTTGTAACAGGTTACGCAGATCTGGGCATTTTGCCCGAAGGCGTGGCCGTACTGCACAAACCTTATACGCGTGATGCGCTTTTAGGAGATGTGAAGGCCATGCTGGCTGCATAGGCCAACCCCTTGTTCTGGGCGCAATAAGGCTTATCTGAGGAAGATCATGCATACTCTTCATACAGCTTCCTCATCCCATGATCCCGTCGGCTGGCACGGGACAACCATTCTCTGCGTGCGGCGCGGGGCCGAAGTTGCCATGGCGGGCGATGGTCAGGTCACGCTAGGCAGCACGGTTGTAAAGGGCAATGCCCGCAAGGTGCGCCGCATAGGCCCGCAGGATAATATTCTGGCGGGCTTTGCTGGGGCCACGGCAGATGCCTTTACCCTGCTTGAGCGGCTGGAAGCCAAGCTGGAACGCTACCCTAACCAGCTTGAGCGCGCCTGTGTGGAACTGGCAAAGGATTGGCGGACAGATCGTTATCTGCGCCGGTTAGAAGCCATGATGGCCGTGGCAGATGCCGAACATTCCTTTACCCTCACAGGCAATGGCGATGTTTTGGAACCCGAAGATGGCATTATCGCTATTGGCTCAGGCGGCAATTACGCACTTTCCGCCGCGCGTGCCCTGCTGACAGTTGATGGGTTGGGGGCGGAGGAAATTGTACGGCGATCTATGAAGATTGCCGGTGATATCTGCGTTTACACCAATCATTCTGTCCGGGTGGAAACACTCAAGGCAGCCTCAGATCAGGAGAGCCGGTAATGGATGCTCCTAATTTTTCCCCGCGTGAAATTGTAAGCGAACTGGACCGGTTTATTGTGGGCCAGCAGGATGCCAAACGGGCCGTGGCCATTGCCATGCGCAACCGCTGGCGGCGTGCGCAGCTTTCTGAGGGCATGCGTGAAGAGGTTGTGCCCAAAAATATCCTTATGATTGGCCCCACGGGCTGCGGTAAAACGGAAATTGCCCGCAGGCTGGCAAAACTGGCTCAGGCACCTTTTCTAAAGGTGGAAGCCACCAAGTTTACCGAAGTGGGTTACGTGGGCCGTGATGTAGACAGCATTGTGCGCGATCTGGTGGAAGTATCCATCACCATGCTGAAAACATCGCGCCGCAAGGATGTTGAAGAAAAAGCTCAGCAAGCAGCGGAAGAACGCATTGTAGATGCTCTGGCAGGGGAAGGATCTTCTGCTGATACAAAAAGCAAATTCCGCAGCATGCTGCGCACCGGGCAGCTTGAAGACAAGGAAATTGATATTGCCGTAACCGAGCAAGCCCCTGCCGGAAGCGGTGAAATGCCCGGAGCCATGCCGGGGCAGGCCATCAATGTAGGCGATATGATGAAGGCCTTCATGAACCGTGGCCCCAAGCAGAAGAAACTCAAGGTTTCTGTGGCACGGGAATATCTGAAGCGTGAAGAAGCAGACCGCCTGCTAGATGGTGAGGCCCTCACGCGGGAAGCCGTGGCGAATGCGCAGGAAAACGGCATTGTCTTTCTGGATGAGATAGACAAAGTGTGTGCCCGTGCCTCGGAAAGTGGTGCAAAGGGTGGCGATGTCTCCCGCGAGGGGGTGCAGCGTGATCTGCTACCACTTATTGAAGGTACAACCGTTTCCACCAAATACGGGCCGGTAAACACAGACCATATTCTGTTTATTGCTTCCGGCGCGTTCCATCTGGCCAAGCCGTCTGATCTTTTGCCAGAGCTTCAAGGCCGTTTGCCTATTCGGGTAGAATTGCAGCCTCTGAGCCGCGAAGATTTGCGCCGTATTCTCACAGACCCCGAACATTCTCTGCTCAAGCAGTATATCGCCCTGATGGGAACCGAAGGCGTTACCCTAAACTTTGCAGATGATGCCATAGATGCGCTGGCTGAACTGGCAGCGGATATTAACGACCGTGTTGAAAATATTGGGGCGCGGCGCCTTGCCACAGTGCTGGAAAGATTGTTGGAAGATGTATCTTTCACGGCATCGGACCGTAAGGGTGAAACCGTGGAAGTAAATGCTGCAATGGTGCAGGAAAAAGTCGCGCCACTGGCGCGCAAGGGAGATCTGAGCAGGTTTATTCTGTAATGGAAGCACCATTTGTAACGCCGCAGGAAGATACGGCAGAAGAAGCTATTGAGGCCATCCGCGATGAGCTGGAAATCTTTGATGATTGGATGGAGCGGTATCAGTACATCATAGAAATGGGGCGCAAGCTGCCGCCGTTCCCGCAGGAATGGTGTGATGATGCCCACCGTGTGCCCGGCTGCCAAAGCCAGGTATGGCTGGAAGAAAAGGAAGAAGACGGCAAGCTGTATTTTGCTGGCCTGTCCGATGCCGCCATAGTGTGCGGGTTGGTAGCCTTGCTGCTGCGCGTATATTCCGGCCGATCCAAGGCAGAAATTCAGGCAACAGATCCTAAGTTTTTGCGTGATCTGGGGCTTGTGCAGGCGCTTTCCACCAACCGAGGCAACGGGGTGGAAGCTATGGCGCGGGCTATTCGTTCCGTTGCGGCTTCTGCTGTGGCCTGAACAGAATGTGAATTGCGCTGCCTGCACACAGGTGGTGCAGTTCCAAATAAAAAACCGGCGTGCTGGAAAAATCCAGCCGCCGGTTTTTTTTATGCCTGCTTTAGAAAAAAGCGGAAGCCTGAAAAATCAGGCGTTCCCTTTTTCTTTCAGCGCTTTCAAAATGTCAGCCGGGCGTACGGGCAGGTGCCGCATACGCACGCCAACAGCGTTGAAAATGGCGTTGCCAATAGCTGGCGCAATGGTGGTAACACCCGGTTCACCAAGCCCCATGGGTTTTTCCGTGCTGGGCAGGAACTCAATATCCATATCCGGCACATCTGTAATACGCAGGGGCGTATAGGTGTTCAGGTTGCGGTCACGCACGTTGCCGTTTTCAATTTCCGTGCCTTCAAACAGCGTCATGCTCAGGCCCCACAGCGCGCCGCCTTCGGTCTGGGCCAAAGCGCCGTCTGGGTCAATAATCGTGCCAGCATCCAGCACCAGCCAGATTTTCTGGCAGGTTACAACACCTGTTTCGCGGTCAACATGCACCTGTGCGGCGCCTGCTGTCCATGTTGGCATGTTGCGTTCCTGCCCGAAGGTGGTGGCAATGCCAATGGCCGTATCTTTAGGCAGGCTGACTTTGCCGTAACCGCACTTTTCCACCAGCTTTTTAAGCACATTGGCCTGACGGGATGCGCCACCAACAGAGTTGGGAGAACTCCCTGCGTTGCGGCCTTTGCACGTTAGCAATCCAAGGCGGAAATCAACTGGGTCTTTCCCATAATCATGGGCCAGTTCATCCAGAAAGCTTTCATGCGCCCATGGTGTCCAGCCGGAGCTAACCGAACGCAGCCAGCCGGGGCGGAAGGTGGCATCGGCCAGATCATTATCCAGCGCACGCACCAGAATGGGGCCAACGTCGTACCAATGGTCAGCGCCTGCAATGGCGAACTGATCGTATGGCTTGCCGTCTTCACCTTTTTCCATAAAGGCGGCAGCCATCACACCAGTTGGCCAACCGGCAGAAGCATGGTGTTCCCACCCGTTGATGGAACCATCTTTATTGACGCCCGCGCGCACGGTCTGGATGGACGGTGAGCGGATGGAATCAAACAGCACGTCATCAGACCGGGTGAAGACCAGTTTAACAGGCTTGCCACCCAAGGCTTTGGAAATCAGTGCGGCAGGAACTGCGTAATCCCCGTTCAGGCGGCGGCCAAAACCACCCCCCAGCAGGTAGCTGCGCATCACCACATCGGATTCGGGAACCTGAAGCGCCTTGGCAATAACGGGCAGGAACAGTGTTTGCCACTGGTTGCCACAATGCACTTCCCACTTGCCTTCATGCAGGCGGGCAAGGGCGTTCATGGGTTCTAGCTGATAATGCAGCACGGAAGAGCACGTATAAGTGCGTTCCACCACCTTATCGGCTTTGCCCAGTGCTTCATCCACCCCGGCATCATTGAAGATGCGCGAACCGCCGGTTTTTTCGGCAATCTGCTTGCGGCCGTGCTCAATAATGTCCTGCTCGGTCACGTTGGCGGTTTTACCCGGTGTCCACGTAACTTTCAGGGCATCTGTTGCGCGGATGGCAGCAGGGTAGGAGGAAGCAAGAACCGCAACCCAGCCCGGCACCGTGTTGGAAGGATCATCCAGCACAATGTAGCGGATATAGCCCTTAACCTTTTTGGCTTCCGTATCATCAACAGAAACCACTTTGGAGCCATACCGCGTGGGCGGCATTTTGGGGCGTGCGTACACCATGCCTTCCAGCTTGGCATCAATACCATAAATGGCTGAGCCGTCTGTTTTGGAAGGAATATCCAGCGCCTTGACTTCACGCCCGATCAACCGGTGTTCAGATGCAGGCTTCAGCGGCAGCTTGGCCATTTCATCTGGCGTAAAGGTGCGGGTGGGGTGCGCACGGCTTACAATGTCACCGTAGGAAATGGAGCGCTTGCCCGCAATAACCTGCCCATTACGTGCGATACAGGCAGAAGGTGCCACACCCAACAGGCGTGCGCCTTCTTCCACCATAACGGTACGGGCTGCGGCACCAGCTTGGCGGAACTGATCCCATGTCAACCAGACAGACCAGGAACCACCTGTAATCATCAGGCCCCATTTGGGGTCTGTATCTACATAGGTGATCCGAACCTTGTTCCAGTCCGCTTCCATTTCATCGGCAATAATCCGGGCAAGGGCTGTGCCAACATGCTGGCCCATTTCCGCACGGATAACGTTTACGTTCACCCAGCCATCTGGCGCAATGGAGCACCAGATTGTGGGTTCAAACGCACCACCAGCGGGCAGATTGCCTGCGGCTTGCGGATAAACCTGCGCAGCGTTACCCTGCCGCGCAAAGCCGAACATAAAGGCCGAGCCCATGGCCGTAAGCAGAAAACCGCGGCGCGTAGGCCCACGGCCTGCGGCCCGATCCTGCCGGGCTGCAATGCGTTCCAGCTTACCCATGAGATGCCTCCTCCTTCTGCATGGCGGCGGCGGCTTTTTTAATCGCCTTGCGGATGCGCACATATGTCATGCACCGGCACAGGCTACCGCCCATTACGCCGTCAATCTGCTCATCCGTTGGGTCGGGATAATCTTTTAGAAGGCTGACGGCCTGCATGATCTGGCCGGACTGACAGTACCCACACTGCGGAACCTGAATATCCTTCCAGGCTTCCTGCACAGGGTGCTTGCCTTCTGGGTGCAGGCCTTCAATCGTGGTTACATCAGCGCCTTCTATGGAGCTAACGGGCGTAATGCAGGAGCGGGTGGCGCGGCCACCCACCAGCACGGTGCATGCACCGCACTGGCCTACGCCACAACCAAACTTTGTGCCTGTCTGGTCCAGATCATCACGCAGGGCCCACAACAAAGGGGTATCTTCTGGCACATCGACGGAAACGTCACGGCCATTGAGTTTGAATTTTATCATCTCTTGCTCCGTGTTCCGTCTTAGTGCGAAGAATTGACAGGAACTGGCTGGACGGTCTTGCGCACTTCGGCGGCCTTTTTCTCAAGGTTTGTCCACGGTGGCAGTGTGGTGCGGGTGCGGCGCAGATAGGCTGCAATGCGGGCCATATCCTTGTCAGACAGCGCATTGTAGAAGCTGGGCATGGCTACGCCAGATTGCCCTTCTTCCGCTGTAAGCCCACGCAGCATAACCTGATACAGGTTTGTGGGCTCATCCAGCCACAGTGCGTTGTTCAGCGCCAGATCCGGGCGGCCAAGAACAGGCGTAGGCGCTGCATTGTAATGGCAGGCCGCACAAGCACCCTGATACAGCTTTGCGTCTGGATCCACATTCGGGCCGATCAGATCGGTTTTGGATTCTTCCATGGCGCGAGCCAAGGCTGCCTTATCGTTCTTTTCACGCTCGGCAGCGTGATCCACATCCGCAAAGTAATGCGCAATGGCATGCACATCTTCTTCCGGCACGGTGGAAAGGAAGCGATGCGGCACGGGGGACATAGGCCCACCAGCCGGGCCGTGCAGTGGTGCTACGCCAAAGCGCAGATACTGGAACAGCTCGTCTTCCGTCCATGTGGTGGGAGTTGGGTTGTGCTCGTTAAGGGCGGGCGCAATCCAGTTGTCCACCACAGCGCCATCGTAGGCAGAGCCTTTCTTTTCGGCTCCCATAAGGTCACGCGGGGTATGGCATGCGCCGCAATGGGCGTTGCCTTCGGCCAGATAGGCGCCACGGTTCCACAGGGCATCATGCCGAGGATCGGGCTTGTACACGCCGGGGCGCAGATACAGCAGCTTCCAACCCGCCTGAAGAATACGCAGGCTGAGCGGGAAGGGTAGCTCGTTCGGGCGGCGAGACATATGCACGGCTGGGCGTGTCATGATGTAGGCATACAGATCGGAAATATCCTGATCCGTCATCTTGGTGAAATGATCGTACGGGAAAGCCGGGATCAGATGCACACCCTTGCGGGACACACCAAGATGCATGGCGCGGCGGAAGGCTTCTTCCGACCAGGCACCAATGCCCATTTCAACATCTGGTGTGATGTTGGAAGAATAGATAGCCCCAAACGGGGTATCCATTTTATAGTCACCAGCCAGTTCCGGGCCACCGCCGTTATCTGTGCGGGTGTGACATTCAGCGCAATACCCTTCGGCAGCAACAATCCGCCCGCGTTCTATCTGCTCGGCAGAAAAACTGGCGGGATTTGGCCGCTCAATTGGTGCAATCGGTGGATACCACGCATAATATAAGAACCCGAGCCCCCCAAGGACCCCGGCCGCGGCTACTCCCGCTAGAAGACGTTTGATCACTCTACCCCCAATCCCGTGAAAAACGTACCATCTGGCGGGCAACACGTAAGCCTACGCGCCATGAGCCGATGGATCAGCGTCTGAGGTTCGTTTCTTGATTCAGGACAATTCTTATCTGGATTTGCGATGTAAATAAACGCATAGGTTCCACTGTATTACAGTGAAATCTGAATAAGATTTATTTGCCTGCTGAGAATATTGCAGAAAAACAGGGGTTTGGTCTTTATCTATATTTTAACGTATATAGTTAAGCGTTGATTTTGCATGTATGCCATGCGCCCAGTTCTTGAAAGAAATCATATTTTTGCGATGAAAGGGGCCGTTGCGCTCTCTGGTCTGGTTGTATTTGGTAGGCAGGGTAGGGAGCGCAACGGTAATTTAAGGCATATAAAGCCTAAGGTTGGTTAGCCAGCGTGCTGGGCAAGGGTTTTGTGTGTGCCTTGTGCACGAATGCTCTGGCGTAGCTTTACAACATCAGTTGCAAAGTTGGGGTGATCTTTCAGGTTCCAGCCAGCAAAAACAGTCATCTGCAATCCTGCGGCCAGATCTTCCGCGCGTGCTAGCGCCAGTTGCTCTGCGTTGATGGCAGGCTCTGTAATGGTATAGGGCGTGCCCTTATCCGTAGTGCCGCGCAGATATTCTAAAAAACAAGCCGTGCCAAACGCCAGCCGCCAATGATCGCGCCCAGAGCCGAGAACACCATTGACAGTATCTGTCAGGAACACAGGCAGTTTGGAGCCGCTATCGGAGGCAATGCGTAAAAGCTGATCCCCAACCGCCGGGTTGCGGAAGCGGTGCAGCACCTGCTGAGCATATTGCGCCAGAGAAACACCTTTGGGCGGTGTAATGAACGGTGAGGCATCTTCGGCCAGAAAACGTTCCAGATGCCCCAGCAACAAGGTGTCTGCTATGGCATGAGGCACGGTGTCATATCCCATCAGCACGCCGGGAAGCGCCAGCATGGAGTGGGAGGCGTTGAGCATACGCAGTTTCACCTGCTCATAAGGCCCAACATCATCCGTAAACTGCACGCCCACAGTTTCCAGTTCCGGACGGCCCGCGCAGAAATTATCTTCGATAACCCATTGTGTGAAGTCTTCTGCAAAAATGGGCATCTGGTCGGCAACGCCTGTTAGAGCATCCAGCCGTGTTATATCGGCTTCGCCAACGGAAGGTGTAATCCGGTCCACCATGCTGGATGGAAAGCTAACGTTTTCTTTCATCCATGCGCCCAAAATGGGATCACGCGCTGTGGCGTAGGTGCAAAAAGCTGTGCGGGCAACCTTGCCGTTGTGGCGCAGATTATCGCAGCTGAGCACCGTAAAGGGGCCGGTGCCGCTTTCGCGCCGCTGGCGTAGGGCTTCACATACCAGCCCGAATGCTGTTTCGGGTACATCGCGCGCCAAATCTGCTTTAATATCAGGGTGATCCAGCGTGAAGTTGCCTTGGGCATCCAAGTAGTAGCCACCTTCTGTAATGGTCAGGGTGACAATTTTAATATCCGGATCTGTCAGGCGTTTAATGGCGGCGGCGCGATCTTTGGCGGCATGCACATATTCTATAATGCTGCCGATAACACTGGTTTCATGGGAGCTATCGGGCGCAAAGGTGGTGAGGGTGTACAGGTTATCCTGTTCCGCCATAATGGCTGCGCGCTTGTCTTCCCGCGCGGAGTTGCGCAACCCCACGCCAACAATGGCCCAGCCTTGCTGGCCCTCACGCTCCAGAACTTTGTTGATATACATGGCCTGATGGGCGCGATGAAAATTGCCCACGCCAAGATGTGCAATGCCTGCTGTGGTTTTCTGCCGATTATAACGCGGCGTTGTGACCTGAACAGGAAGCTGATGCAGTGTGGCGTTGGAAAGAGGGATCATGAAAACTGTGTACCTCGCTTTAAAATATCTGTTGGTGAATAATGTTGGGGCAAAACGCAGCATAAGCAAGAAAGCTGCGTATGTGAGGCTTGAAAGTGATGGGGCTTTCCGTTAAGGGAGCGCATTCGCACACGCGTCCGGGCTTGTAGGGCATGCCCGGCCGTGGTTGGTTACCTTTTAATTAAGGTAACGTTATCCAGAGTTTTTCAGGAGTGTTGAAATGCCCAAGATGAAGACCAAGTCGTCGGTCAAAAAGCGGTTTAAAATCACCGCAACCGGCAAGGTGCTCTCTGGTCCGTGCGGTAAACGCCACGGCCTTATCAAGCGCACACAGAAAATGAAGCGCTCCGCACGCGGCACGCAGACCATGACCCCGCAGGACGGTCGTACCGTCAAGCAGTGGGCCCCCTACGGGCTATAAGGAGCATCTGATTCATGGCACGTGTAAAACGGGGTGTTACCACCCTTGCTCGTCATAAAAAGGTTCTGGAACTGGCCAAGGGTTATCGCGGCCGCTCCTCCACCAACTATCGCATTGCGCTGGAACGTGTTGAAAAGGCACTGCGCTATGCTTACCGTGACCGCCGCAACAAAAAGCGTGAATTCCGCGCTCTGTGGATTCAGCGTATCAACGCTGCGGTGCGCGAACATGGCCTGACCTATAGCCGTTTCATTAACGGTCTGGACAAGGCTGGTATCGAAATCGATCGTAAGGTGCTGGCCGCCATTGCGTTTGATGATGCCGCAACCTTTGCTGAAATCGTAAAGAAGGCTCAGGCTGCTCTGGCTGCCTGATCTGCCTGTCTGATACGATAAGGTTGAAGAAAAGGCCGTCCCACGTGGGCGGCCTTTTTGCTTGGTGCCGGTGAGGGAGGATGTGGTTTTCCCTCTTGGGGCTTTTCTCCCGCTGCGGGAGATTGTATCCGCCCGGTAAGCATTTTCTCCTCGCGTGAGGTTTCATGAGCAACGATCTTGAGATTCTGCGGCAGGAAGTCCTGTCCGAACTGGCTGGCGCCACAGACCTGAAAGCATGGGATGCTGTGCGTGTCAGCACCTTGGGAAAATCTGGCAGGCTGACGGCTTTGCTCAAAGCGCTGGGGAAAATGCAGCCCGATGAACGCAAAGCCCGTGGTGTAGCGCTCAACCGCCTGCGTGATGAACTTACCCGTGCGATTGAAGCGCGCGGTAAAGAGCTGGAAGCCGCAGCGCTGGAAGCCCGTTTGGTTGCCGAGCGGGTGGATGTTACCTTGCCACCACCACCGGTGGAACGGGGTTACCTGCACCCCATCAGCCGCACGATTGAAGAAATGACCGCCATTTTTGGCGCCATGGGCTTTAAGGTGGCAGAAGGGCCGGATATCGAAACAGACTGGCACAACTTTTCCGCCCTCAACACGCCTGATCATCATCCTGCACGTACGGATCATGATACGTTTTATCTGCCGCCACAGCCGGGGCTGGATGTTACGCGTGTGCTGCGTACCCAGACATCTGGCGTGCAAATCCGTACCATGCTGGCGCAAAAGCCGCCTATCCGCGTGATTGTGCCGGGCCGTACCTACCGGGCCGATCATGATGCCACGCATTCCCCCATGTTCCACCAGTGCGAAGGCTTGGTTGTGGGCAAGGGCATTACGCTGGGGCATCTGAAAGGCTGCCTGATCGAATTTTTGCGGGCGTTCTTCGGTAAGCCGGAATTGCCGGTGCGCTTCCGTTCCTCCTACTTCCCGTTTACCGAACCTTCCTTGGAAGTGGATATCGGCTGGTCTCGTAAAACAGGTGAGATCGGCGGTGGGGAAGATTGGTTGGAAGTGTTGGGCGCAGGCATGGTGCATGCCCGTGTGCTGGCCAACTGTGGGTTGGACCCGCGAGAATGGCAGGGCTTTGCCTTTGGTATGGGCATTGAGCGGCTGGCTATGCTGAAGAACGGTATTCCCGATCTGCGTTCGTTTTATGAAAGTGATATCCGCTGGCTGCGCTATTATGGGTCGGACCCACTTGCGCCCGCGCTACTGCATGAGGGGGTGTGAGGAATGAAGTTCACGCTATCTTGGTTGTATGACCATCTGGATACGCAGGCCACGCTGGAAGAAATCTGCGCAAAGCTGAACCAGATTGGGCTTGAGGTTGAAAGCGTTGAAAACCGTGGCGCGGCGATTGAGCCATTTTTAACCGCCCGTATTCTGGATGCCCAACCGCACCCTAATGCAGACCGCCTTCAGGTGTGCCGGGTAGATGCGGGCCCCGGTTTTCAGGATGTGCAGGTGGTATGTGGTGCACCTAACGCGCGCAAAGGCTTGGCCGTTATTTTTGCCAAGCCGGGCACCTATGTGCCGGGGTTGGATATTACCATCAAAGCCGGCAAGATCCGTGGTGAAGCCAGCGGCGGTATGCTGTGCTCTCTGCGTGAACTGGGTCTTGGTGAAGAAAGCAACGGCATTGCAGAACTGCCGGAAGATACGCTGCCCGGCCAGTCCTATGCTGATTTTGCTGGCCTTGATGATGTGGTGATCGACATTGCCATTACCCCCAACCGGGGTGATGCGCTGGGCGTACGCGGTATTGCGCGGGATCTGGCCGCTGCAGGGCTTGGCACGTTGCGCCCGTGGCTGGCAGAAACGGTGGAAGGCAAATTTGAATCCCCCGTTGTGTGGGATATCTCCTACCCAGAAGCCTGCCCGTGGGTGTTGGGCCGCACTATTCGTGGTGTGAAAAACGGCCCTAGCCCGGAATGGCTTCAGCGCAAGCTGGAAAGCATTGGTCTGCGCCCGATTTCCGCACTGGTGGATATCACCAACTATTTCTGTTTCGATCTCGGCCGCCCGCTGCACGTGTTTGATGCTGCCAAAATTGCCGGTGGCAAGCTGACAATCTGCCGCGGTGAGGGGGAGCAGTTCCGTGCGCTGGATGGGCAGGATTATACAGTTGGCCCGGAAGACTGCGTGATTGCAGATCAGGCTGGCGTACAGTCTTTGGCCGGAATTATGGGCGGTGAGGCCACAGGTGCAACAGCAGAAACCACAGATGTATTTGTGGAATGTGCCCTGTTTGATGCCGTAAAAATTGCTCTGAGCGCCCGCCGTGTGGGGGTTTCCTCGGATTCCAGCTATCGGTTTGAGCGTGGGGTAGATCCAGCCCTGCCAGTTTCAGCGTTGGAAGCGGCAACACGCCTGATTATTGAACTCTGTGGTGGTGAGGCCAGCGAAGTTGTTTCTGCTGGTGCGCAGCCTGCTTGGCAGCGCGATGCCACGTTGCGTTTTGCCCGCGTGCGTGATCTGGGTGGGCTGGATGTGCCTGCTGATGAAAGCGTGGACCTGCTGGAAAAACTGGGTTTTGAGGTGCAGGACCGTAACAATACGCAGGTGCGTGTAAGCGTGCCATCATGGCGGAATGATATTGCCCAAAAGCCTGTTCTGGCACAGGGCGAGGGTATTCCGGCTGATGTTGCCGCCAAGGCTGCGGAAGGTGTTGCCGCCATAGAATCAGAAAGCGATCTGGTTGAAGAAGTGCTGCGCCTTAAAGGGCTGGATGCCGTGCCTGCGGTGCCGCTGCCATCTGTGGTGGTTGTGCCAGAAGCTGCACTTACGCCTCGTCAGGCGCGTCTGGCACTTGCGCGGCGCTTTTTGGCTGCGCGCGGGCTTACAGAAACAGTCGGTTTCTCCTTCGTCTCGCACGAGGAGGCTGAACGGTTTGGTGGTGCGCCGGAATCCCTGCGTTTGCTCAACCCCATTGCGTCTGATCTGGACCAGATGCGCCCCACACCCATGATCAATCTGTTGGCTGCGGTTAAGCATAACAGCGCACGTGGCTGGGGTGATCTGGGGCTGTTTGAAGTTGGCCCAGCCTTTGCAGAAAATGGCCAGCAACCTGTGGTAGCCGGTGTGCGCTCTGGCCACACACCGCGTTATCCGGGGCAGGCGGGGCAGCCTGTTTCTCTGTGGGCGGTTAAGGCAGATGCGCTGGAACTGCTCCAGCAGCTTGGTGTAAACCCAGATGCCATAAGCACCACCACAGATGCGCCGGGCTGGTATCATCCCGGTCGTTCTGGCGTGTTGCGGCAGGGGCCAAAAAACGTGCTGGCCTATTTTGGTGAATTGCATCCATCTCTGCTTCAGGCCGAAGGTATTGATGTGCCGGTTGTAGGGTTTGAATTGCTGCCAGATATGGTGCCAGACCCCAAACGCAAAAAGAAAGCCGCACCGCGTCTTTCTGCGTTCCAGCCCGTGCGGCGTGATTTTGCATTTGTTGTAGCGCGCGATGTACCGGGTGAAAAACTGCTGCGTGCCGTGCGTGGGGCAGAGCGTCAGCTTGTTGCAGATGTAAGCCTGTTTGATGTGTACGAAGGCCCGCACGTGCCAGAAGGGCATCGCTCTATTGGTGTGGAAGTTACGCTTCAGCCAATGGATAAAAGCCTGACAGATGCGGAACTGGAAGCTGTATCTGAAAAAATTGTTGCCGCTGTTACCAAGGCAACGGGTGCAACCCTGCGTTAAGCAGAAGGAGCTGGGTTGTATGAAGGAAAAGCGCATCATGGCAGGCAGGGCTGAAAACATGAGTTGGAAGAAAACTGTTTTCCTGTCTGCCTTGTTGTGTGGCTTGGCGGGTGGCGTTTTGCCACAGGCGCGGGCCGAACAAATTACAGGGGCCGGTTCCAGCTTTGCCGCGCCCTTGTATCAGTCATGGTCTGCTCATTCTGCAGCGCAAACAGGTGTGCAGCTTAATTATCAGACCATTGGTTCTGGCGCTGGGCAGAATCAGGTTTTGGCTGGCACAGTGGATTTTGGTGCATCCGATGCCCCAATGTCTCATGCGCGGCTGGAGGCTGGGCATTTGCTCCAGTTTCCGACCGCTATTGGTGGCATTGTTGTTATTGCCAATGTGCCAGGTGTGCCAGAAGGTGCTTTGCGTCTTACTGGCCCCGTTCTGGCGGCTATTTATGATGGTTCCATCACGCAATGGAATGATCCGCAGATTGTTGCGCTCAACCCCGGTGTCACGTTGCCGGATCTGCCTGTGGCTCCGCTACACCGGGCAGACGGATCTGGCACAACCTATGTGTTTACAGAATATCTCGGCCGGGTTTCCCCCACGTGGGGGCAGCAGGTGGGGCGCGGCACGTCTGTTGCATGGCCTGTTGGCGCAGGCGCGCGTGGGAATGATGGCATTGCCTCTTACGTAAAAAATACAGAAGGCAGTGTGGGGTATGCGGAATACGCTTATGCAGAACGCAACCACCTTTCCACCGTTATTCTGCAAAACCGGGCAGGGGAATTTGTGGTGCCATCTGTTAACAGTTTTACGCGGGCGGCAGAAAACGCCACGTGGGACCAAGCAGACATGACAGCTTCGCTTTGTGATGCAGACGGAGCCGGAAGCTGGCCGATTGTAACCACCACCTATGCATTGGTGCCGCGTGAAGCGAATGAGGCAAACCACGGAAACGCTGTAAGAACGTTCTTCCGTTGGGGCGTGAAGGATGGAGAGGCCGCCAGCCGGGAACTAGACTACGTGCCATTGCCCGCATCTGTGCGAGATGCCGTTCTGGAGCGGCTGAAATAGGCGGATAACCGGGTTATTCGGTTCTTCCCGCGTTCATCCTGCGGTTGTCCCACGTTTCATCCACAGATTCTGTGGATAACGTATGAACCGGGATAAATTACTGCACCCATGCCTGTGAGAACAAAAGCTGGTTTACGGTTGTAAACAGCAGGTTTTTCAGGCGTGGGGATGTTAAAATCACAGCATCTTTTTCAATGGCTGGGGCCACGGGGGCTTGTTCCATAACCAGTTTGTCGGCCTCTTGCCACAAGGCGTTTTGTGCTTGGGCTGTCAGGCTAACATCCGTTTTGGCTTTATCCATCAGGCTTTGCACATTGTGGTTGCAAAAGCCGGGAATATTGATGGAACTGTCTGAACCGGGATGAATATTTTCACACCCCAATAAAGCATCTAAAAAATTGGAAGCCGATGGATAATCGGCAGACCAAGACGCCACGCCAATCTGCACATGGTTATCTGAATTCTGCATGTAGGAAAAAGCCAGCGCACTGCTAAGTGGGCGTAGGTTGGCGCGGTAGCCAAGGTTTTGCAGCATATCTCGCACCCATGCGCCCATAGCCAGATCAACACTGGTATTGGCAGCAATTACGGTGACTTTCTGGCCATATGTTCCGCTTTCACGCACCAGATTGCGGGCTTTTTCCATATCCACGCCACGCCACATAGGGGCTGGGGATTCGGGAGAGGCATCTTTAGTATAAAAACACTGCGTAGAGGGTGCAGGCAAAGTAGAAGGCAACATCCCGCAGAGTGGGCGGGCAATGCCGGGGCCGCCATAAAGAATGGTCATGGCCTTGCGGTTGAGTGCGTAATTGACGGCCTGCCGCGCCTTGAGGGAAGAAAAAGGCGCTTCTCGCATGTTCATGGGTAGGAAATACATGGCCGGGTGGCGCAACACATGCGTCTGGCCAGCAAAGCGGCTGCCTAATTCCCCAAGTCGGTCTAGGGGGATGGGGTCTGCCATCCAGTCATACTGTCCGTTTTCTACAGCGGTTACGGCAGCTTCATCCGGTATGCCAAAGGTGTATTCTATGTCATCAGGGTAGCCGAGAGGCTGTGCCTGCGCACTCCATTCCTTAAAATATGGATTGCGTGCCAGTTTTAAAAACCGGTTCGGGTCATACACTGTAAGCTGATAGGGGCCGGTGCTTGGCAAAGGCACGTTGCCGGTATCATGGTCTGGCGTATTGGCCGGTAAAATCACGGCGTGCGTAAATGCCAGTTTATGCAGGAATTCTGTATCAGGCGTTGTAAGATGAAATGTAATGCTGCGCGTGGCAGGGTTTTCTACAACCCCTTCAAGCTTGCAGTCTGTTGGGCTGCGTAGGCAGGCATCGGCCCCTTTGATAGCCCCGTAAAAAGCCCCTGCCGTTGGGCTGCCAACACGAAAAATCCGTCGGAAGGATGCCACAACATCAGCCGTGGTGACGGGCTGCCCAGTGGAAAAAATAATGCCTTCACGCAGGCGGAAAGTGTAGGTCAGGCCGCCATCTTCTGGGTGTGGAAGGTCTTCAGCCAGATCTGGCACCACGTCTGCCCCAGCCAGACCATCTGCTTTGCGGAAGGTGGTTAACCCATCATACACATTGGCAAACAGGTTAATGTATTTGCCGGAGTAATTGATCTGGGGGTCCAATGTGCCGCCAGAAGAGGCCGCAACCAAGCGTAAAGTGCCCCCCATATGTGGGGTGGATGCGGTAGAAACATCTAAAACAGGCGCGGCCATACCTGCTTTTGTTGTGCTGGCTGTAAGCAGCAAACAAAAACAGGCACAGCGAAACAGCTTGCCAGACTTACTGGCCAGAATTCTGCTCCATAGCCGCTTCAGGGGATGGGGATGTCATCAACGCGCTAAGGTTTTTGTAAAGGGACGACACCATCATTATGCCCACAACTATTGTGGCGATAATAATGCAGATTCGTACAAATTTACTGGTCATAGCGTATTGAGCCGCCACCATAGTTGGTGGTGGAGTGCTTATAGGGGTTAGTACCCTGCTGCGGTGTAAGAGGGGGGCGGTACCAGCCAGGCGCAGCACGCCCATGGTTTGAGCCGGGGTGATAATAGTGCCGGTGCGGATCATGCGCACAGGCAGCAAGCCCAAATCCGGCCAGCAACATAAGGGCGACCTTGTAAGTGCGCCGCAATGAAGAAAACTGTTTCATCATACCTCCAACATAGCGTTGTTTGGGTCTGTTCGCCAAGAACAAAGCAGGTAGGCGCTGATATGTGGCGTGCAAGCCCGATACGTTCACATAATGGCAAGAAAATGCGTGAATAATGAGGCCAATGCCTTGGGGAATATGGCTAGGGCAGTGCATGCCATGTTAGGGATAACGCGTATATAATGCGGAAGCTGCCATTTCCTTGCCTTATCATGATGATAACGGCTCAGGCAGTATGGATGTTGGTGTTGGATATAGGGAATAGCGTGGCATGGCGGTAACGGGTCTGGCAGCGGTACTGCTTGTTATTGCGCTGCTTTTGGTGGTGGTGAGCACCGTGCAGCCCATTGCGCGCAAGCTGGAACTGTCTGAAACGGTTCTGCTGGCTATTGTGGGTATTATCATCGGGTCTTTGGCAGATGTGGCTCTGCGCAGTTCTCACACCTCGGCCTTCAATGGCATTGCAGAGGCGCTGCTTGATTTCCCGCTGAACAGTGAAGAATTTCTGCTCATCTTTCTGCCCGCGCTGGTGTTTCAGGGCGCGTTGGCCATTGATGTACGGCGCCTTGCGCATGAAACAGGTACTGTTTTGCTTCTGGCTGTGGTGGCGGTTGTTATTGCCACGGCCACTATTGGCTTTGCGTTGTATCCCTTTGCCCAGATGCCGCTGGTGGTGTGCCTGCTGCTTGGATCTATTGTGGCCACAACTGATCCTTCCGCCGTGGCCGGGATTTTCCGAGATATCGGGGCCGCAACACGCCTAACACGGCTGGTGGAGGGCGAGGCGCTGCTGA
This sequence comes from Acetobacter sp. AAB5, assembly GCF_050106715.1. Lineage (NCBI taxonomy): Bacteria > Pseudomonadati > Pseudomonadota > Alphaproteobacteria > Acetobacterales > Acetobacteraceae > Acetobacter > Acetobacter sp. AAB5. The sequence goes on along the minus strand of NZ_JBNIEW010000001.1, from coordinate 271,291 downwards.
ATGATGCGGCGGCTATTTCCATCTTTTCCATTCTGCTGCCCTCCGTCACGCTGCATAAAGCCATCCATCTGGGTGATGCGTTGATCTCCTTCGTGGTCTCCTTTGTGGGGGCGCTTATTGTTGGGGTGGTTGTCGGGCGTCTCACATTGGTCATGATGTCCGCCATTGCTAGTTCGGCAGCGGAAATTACGCTAACAGTGGCGCTGCCTTACGTGGTGTACATCCTCTCAGACGAAATTCTGGGGGTTTCCGGCGTGGTGGCTACGGCGGCCGCAGGGCTTACGCTATCTGTGTACGGGCCATCCACCATTCGGCCGCAAACGTGGCTATTTCTCAACCAGCTTTGGCAGCAATTGGTCTTTTGGGCGGGGTCCTTGGTGTTTGTGCTGGCCTCCATGCTGGTGCCGCGCCTGCTGGTGGGCATGACCCGGTGGGACTGGGTGCTTATCCTTATTGCCAGCGTGGCGGGGTTGGCTGCACGTGCTGCTGTGGTGTTTGGCATGTTGCCGCTATTGGCATGGACACGTCTTTCCCCACCCGTGCCCACACCATTCAAGGTGACAATGGTGTGGGGTGGCTTGCGTGGGGCCATTACATTGGCGCTGGCGCTGGCCGTTACGGAAAACGAACACGTTTCCACGCCGGTTGCGCATTTTATCGGTATTATCGCCACTGGGTTTGTGTTGATTACGCTGCTTGTTAACGGCACCACGCTGCGTTCCCTCGTGCTGTTTCTCAAGCTGGATCGTCTGTCCCCCATTGATGAAGCCATGCGCCATCAGGTGCTGAGCATCGGGCTGGGCAATGTATGCAATCGCGCCAAGGAACTGGGGGATGAACTTGGTTTCAGCGCAGATGCCACGCGCTCGGTTGTTGATCACCTAGAACGCCGGGCAGAGGAAGAGCAGGCAGCTAATGAGTTTGACCGCGCACTGTCTGATATCCAGCGCGTTAATCTGGCGCTGATTACCATTGCCAGTCAGGAACGCTCCATGCTGCTGGATCTGTTCCGTATGCAGGGGCTTTCTCGCCGGGTGATGGAAACATTGCTACGTTCTTCCGAAGCAGCAATTGATGGTGCACGGCTGGAAGGGCGTTTGGGTTATGTGCGCGCGCTGCGTAAACGGCTAAGCCCATCCTTGCGTTTCAAGGCGGCGCAATGGGTGCATAATCATTTGCGTCTGGATCGGCCGCTGATGCTGTGCATGGCGGAACGGTTTGAAATGCTGATGGTGGCGCATTTCATTTCCATCTCTCTCACACGTTTCATGCACGAGCGGCTAGAGCCCACATTGGGCAGCCGTATTGGGGAAATTGTGGCCGAGGTGCTCTCTCGCCAGCGCAAGTTGCTGGATGAGGCGCTGGAAACCTTGCGCTTGCATTATCATGGCTATGCCGAGGCGCTGGAAAACCGGATTTTCCGCCAGATTGCCCTGCGCCTGGAAAGCGAAGAATACACAACCCTGCTTTCAGAATCCCTCATCAGTGATGAACTGAGCCGTGAACTGCTGAAAGAGCTGGAACGTCGCAGGCATCGTCTGATCAAGCGGATGAGTTTTGATCTGCGCAGTGGCATAGAAGACCGGCTGAAGCATGCAGCCATCTTTAAGGGGTTGCCGGGGGCAGAACTGCATGATCTGGCCACGACCACATCCTTGCGTTTTGTGGCCCCGCAGGAGGTAATCTGCCGGAAAGGGCGCAAGATGGGCGCCATCTATTTTATTAGCGCCGGTTTGGCAGAAAGCCACGTTGCAGGGGCCGATGTGCTGTATGGCGCAGGGGATCTGATAGGCGCGCAGGAGGCTTTGCATGGCTGGCGTTGCCCCGGCACCATCCGCGCCGTGCAGTTTGGGCATTTCATGGTGATTACGGCCAGCCGCTTCCAGCGCTTGATTGAAGATTACCCCGTGGTGCTGGAAAACATTCAGAACATCCTGCGCAAGCGTGAAGCAGGCGAGCGGCCTATTGCTCTTTTGCCCGGCGCAAACCGTAAGGTGGAGGATGATGCTGGTAAGGATGCGCTTATGCTGTTGGCCCCCAAAAGCCAGGTACCGCCTCCATCCGAACCAAAAGAATGAACAGCCTTATTATGCGGGCATAAAAAACGGCGCGGAGCCAACAGGCCCGCGCCGTTTATATATACGCCGTAAATTTTACAGGCGGGTAATGGGTGGCGGCACAGAATTGCTCTGGCGCAGGGCAAGGCCAATTTGCAGCCAGCTTATGCCGCTTACAATCAGTTCTGCACCCACAAACGTACCAATCAACCACAGGCCAGACCACGGCAAGGTAAAGTACAGGCAAAGTCCAACAAGCAGGCTGATAAGCCCGCTACCCAGAATAATCACCCAGCCCGGCATACCGCGTGCTTGCAGGGCCAGAACGCAGCGCAGCACGCCTACAACCACAAAGCAGGCAGATACAAAAATGGTAATGGCAACAGAGCCCGTGGCAGGTTCTTCTATAAGAAGGTAACCGCCAGCGGCGTAGAGAAGCCCGCATAGCAGGGAAAAAATAAAGCCGCCCCAATCGCGCACAGCAAAGGCATGCACTATCTGCATAATGCCAGCAGCAATTAGCAGTGCGCCAATGAATATGGTGCTGGCAAGGGTTACGGAAACCGCATCAATACAGGCAATAAAGCCCAATATAATAAGGGCGAGACCCAACGCCACAAATAGCCCCCATTTTTTAGCAAATGGCATGCTGAGTAATCCTTTCTTTTCAATTTTATGTGTCGATTGCACGACTATGCACTGCAGAATGGAAGAAAGCGCAACGGAAAAAGTTGACACTGCGCCCGGGGTTTCGTAATTCCTGCCTCCATTGCCGGGAATGTGGACAAATCGGCCAGAAGGGGAACATTCCCCGCTGGTAATACGGTTTGCGCCCGCTCCGATCCGTGGTGGACGGGGACTACCGGTGTAACGACGGACATCTGCCCGATGTTCCGCCTGTTAAGAGAGAAGAGCGCACTATGAGCAAGCGCCTTGAGAGCAAGTATAAAATTAACCGTCGCCTTGGTGTAAACCTGTGGGGTCGCGCCAAATCTCCGGTTAACCGTCGCGAATATGGTCCGGGCCAGCATGGCCAGCGCCGTAAGGGCAAGCCGTCTGACTTCTCCGTTCAGCTGATGGCTAAGCAGAAGCTGAAGGGTTACTACGGTAACATTACAGAAAAGCAGTTCCGCCGCTATTATCAGGAAGCCGTGCGCCGCAAGGGTGATACGTCTGAAAACCTGATCAACCTGCTGGAACGCCGTCTGGATGCCGTTGTGTACCGGATGAAGTTTGCAATCACGCCGTTTGCATCCCGTCAGTTCATCAGCCATGGCCACATTCTGGTTAACGGCAAAAAGATGAACATTCCTTCCTACCTCGTGAAGGATGGTGACGTTATCGAAGTGCGTGAAAAATCCAAGCAGCTGGCTATCGTTCTGGATGCCGCGCAGTCTGCCGAACGCGATGTGCCGGAATACATGGAAGTGGATCATCGCCAGATGAAGGGCACGTACCTGCGTGGCCCGCAGCTTTCCGATGTGCCGTATCCGGTGCAGATGGAACCGAATCTGGTGGTCGAATACTACTCCCGTTAATCGGCGTTTAGGTTCGTTTTATGCCGCGCCGGGTGGAGGGATTTCTCTCCATCCGGCGTTTGCCGTTTTTACTCATGTTTGTTTCGGAACAGAGCCCTTATGTCTGATACCGCATCCGCCCCTCTTAGCAGTGACATTACCCGCCGCCGGACCTTTGCTATTATCTCGCATCCGGATGCTGGTAAAACCACGCTGACAGAACGGATATTGCGGGCAGGTGGGGCTATTCAGATGGCGGGCAACGTGCGCGCCAAGGGCGAACGCCGCCGCACACGGTCTGACTGGATGGGCATTGAGCGTGACCGTGGGATTTCCGTTGTCAGTTCGGTCATGACGTTCGATTACGGCGGCTGCGTCTTCAACCTGCTGGATACACCCGGACATGAAGACTTCTCCGAAGATACCTACCGTACCTTAACAGCCGTAGATTCCGCCGTAATGGTAATTGACGCTGCTAAGGGGATTGAAGATCGCACACGCAAGCTGTTCGAGATTTGCCGCCTGCGCGATATTCCGATTGTTACCTTCATCAACAAGATGGACCGTGAGGCGCAGGACCCATTTGCCCTGCTGGATGAAATTGCATCATCCCTTGCGCTAGATACATCTCCCGCCACATGGCCGGTGGGGCGCGCGGCCACGTTTGTTGGTACTTACGATATTCTTACCAAAAAACTGCATACAACGGTTGATCTGCCAGAAGATGATGCCCGCCTTGTGCAGATGCGTGAGGAACTGGAGCTGGTAGAAGCCGCGCTGCCGGAGTTTGATAAAGAATCCTTCGATGCCGGGCACCTTACCCCCGTGTTCTTCGGGAGTGCGATCAAGGAAATTGGGGTGACCGATCTGCTGGATGCACTGGTGGCTTTTGGCCCCCCCCCGCGCGATCAGGCTGCAGAAACCCGTGTGGTAAAGGCCACGGAGCCGAACATGACGGCGCTGGTGTTTAAAATTCAGGCGAATATGGACCCCAACCATCGTGACCGTATTGCCTTTGCCCGTATCTGTTCTGGCAAGCTAAGCCGTGGCATGCGCCTTAAACACACGCGCACAGGCAAAAGCTTTGCAGTGCATACGCCACAGTTCTTTTTTGCGCAGGATAGACATCTGGCAGAAGAAGCCTTTGCTGGGGATGTGGTGGGTATTCCCAACCACGGCACCTTGCGCATTGGCGATACGCTAACAGAGGGTGAAGATATCCAGTTTACCGGTGTGCCGCATTTTGCCCCGGAAATTCTGCGCCGCGTGCGGCTGGATGACGCCATGAAGGCCAAAAAGCTCAAACAGGCGCTGGTGCAGTTGGCGGAAGAAGGGGTGGTGCAGTTGTTCCGCCCGCAAGATGGCGCACAGCCGATTGTTGGCGTTGTGGGTACTTTGCAGCTTGATGTGCTGCAATCTCGCCTGAAAGCAGAATACGGCGTAGCCATTGGTTTTGATTCCACGCCGTATTCTTTGGCCCGCTGGATTACCGGCCCGCGTGAAAAAATTGAGGCCTTTGCCGCTGCACATCGCTCCGCCATGGCGGATGATCTGGATGATGATCCGGTGTTTCTGGCCACGTCAGCATTTATGATGCGCCGTACGGAAGAACAGAACCCGGATATCAACTTCCATGATATCAAGCAGATTGGTGTGGAAATTAAATAAGCAATTTAACGCTGGCGCATCATACGGTGCGCAGTGTTTTGCTTTTTTGCTCATGTTGCAGAAGGTACTGGCTGGTTGGCAGAATAGCGTTTTGCTCCAGCCATGTTGCTACGTTTTTGGCAGGCACGCAGGCCAGCATGTCGTATTCTTTATTGGCATGTTGCCTCCAACTTTCTTCTACTTTTTTAAAAGTTAGCTGGGTTTCCAACACAAGCCCAATATCCAACACGCGGGTATGAGGGTGCCGTACTGCCATAAGTGGCTGTTCAACCTGTAGGTTTTTGGCATCCAGCCCCAATTCTTCTGTGGCTTCTGCTAAAATCTGCTCGGCCAGATTGATACTTTCGGCATCTGTGCGTTTTTCAATGCTACCAGCAGGCGGACTTTGCCAAAAATTTCCCTGATAGATAGATGATGGGTTGCGGCGGCCTAACACATATCCATCTGGCGTACGCACCAACCCGACCACAGCCAATGGTTGCAGCCGCAAAAATGGAAAAAGCGCAGGGTTCTTCATTTGCGCGAATACGCGACGATACTCTGTCCAGTAACCTTTAATAACGGTACGCGTTACGCAGGAGGCCGAAAAGACGCAGCCATTAAATAAGGCAGGCGTTGTTGCACAGGCTTGCTGCCAGAGATGCGTAATTTCCTGCTCGATATCTGCCGGAACAGCCGGAGGTGATGGTTCTACATCAATGCGGAATGAAGCAGAAAGGGGGAGGGCAGGCCATGGGCCACCAAAAGAACGGGTCATACCTTACCCTAATGTGAGATGCGGTTAAAAGAAAAGGGAGCCACAAGGGCTCCCTTTCCATCGCAATCGGTTTTTTGAACAGCCGTAATGCTGAGTATCAGGCAACTGCCTGTTTCAGAGCTGCTGTCAGATCCTTTGTGGTGGCATTGCCGCCCAGATCTTTCGTGCGCACTGTACCGTTGGTGATAACCTTTTTGATGCCGGCATCAATACGGTCAGCCAGATCATCACGGTTTACGTGGCGCAGCATCATAACAGCAGCCAGAAGCAGAGCCAGTGGGTTGGCAATGCCTTTGCCTGCGATATCTGGTGCAGAACCATGCACGGCTTCAAACACAGCGGCTTTTTCACCAATGTTTGCGCCCGGTGCCATACCCAGACCACCAACCAGACCGGCCGTAAGGTCAGAAAGGATGTCACCAAACAGGTTGGAGGTTACAATCACATCAAACTGCCACGGGTTGATGACAAGCTGCATAGCGCAGGCATCTACAATCCGTTCATTGAATTCGATGCGGCCTTTATATTCTTCTGCAACCTTGCGGCCTTCTTCAAGGAACAGGCCTGTCAGCAGTTTGAGGATATTGGCCTTGTGAACAATGGTAACCGTTTTGCGGTTATTCTTGACTGCATATTCAAAGGCAAACTTTACAATCCGGCGGCATTCTGCGCGGGAGTTAAAGCCAGAGCTTAGCGCAATGCCCTTGGGGTCATCCCCCACCGGAATGTAATGTTCCATTGCTGCGTAATAACCTTCAAGGTTTTCACGGAACAGAACAAGGTCGATATCATCAAACCGACCACCGGGAATGATGGTTTTGGTTGGGCGCAGGTTGGCAAACAGGCCAAATTCCTGACGCAGGGTTACGTTGATGGATTTAAACCCACCACCAACTGGAGTTGTCAGCGGGCCTTTCAGGGCCAGGCCAGTGCGCCGGATGCTTTCAATTGTCTGCTTGGGCAGCGGGTCATTTACCGCGTCCACACCCGCCATGCCGGCCAGTTGGCGATCCCATACAAATGGGGCCCCAACGGTATCCAGAATTTCGGTAACTGATTCAACAATTTCAGGGCCGATGCCATCACCTGCAATAAGAGTGGCTGGAATGGTCTTGCTGTCTGTCGTCATTCTGAGAAGCTCCCTTCAACTTCGTAGCCTGTTTTGCGCCCGTTTTACGGTGCATGCGATTCTCAATTTCGTGACCAGAGAGGAAAGACTCCGTCTCTCACGGCCTCTTGAGAGGTGCGCATGCTGTTTTCAGCCATTTCTGTGCATCAGATGGCAGGTGAGGGCCTACCTGATCCAAGATTTGAGCATGGTACGCGTCCAGCACGGCGGTATCTTCCGGGCCTAACAGGGCGAGGTCAATCAGCCGTCTGTCAAAAGGAGCCAATGTAAGGGTTTCAAATGCCAGAAAAGCTCGATCGGAATGCGGCATGTCATTCGGGCGGATCATTACCAGTGTTTCCAGACGGATGCCGTAGGCGCCGGGTTTGTAAAAGCCCGGTTCGTTGGAAATCACCATGCCTTCTTCCAGCGTAATGGGAGAAGGCATTTTAGAAATACGCGCAGGCCCTTCATGCACGGAAAGAAAGCTGCCGACACCGTGGCCGGTGCCGTGATCATAATCCAACCCAGCCTGCCACAGGTCAAACCGAGCCAGTGCATCTAGCGCGTGGCCTTTGGTGCCAACAGGAAACCGCGCACGGCCCAAACGCAAATTACCTTTGAGCACGCGGGTAAATACGTCTTTCAAGCTGGCTGGTGGCGTATCGGGGCCGGTCCAGACAGTGCGGGTAACATCGGTTGTGCCTTCGGGGTACTGGCCGCCGCTATCAATCAGATAAACTTCGTTATCCTGTAGTTTTCGGTCACTTTCCGGCGTAACGCGGTAATGGATAATGGCTCCATTGGGGCCAGAACCGGAAATGGCGGGAAAGGATTCCTCCCGGTAATCCTTCCCTTCGGCACGAAAGGCATCAAGCTGCGTGGCGGCTTCAAGCTCTGTGCAGTTGCGGCCCTTTGTATCCAGCCAATGCAGGAAACGGCAAAGTGCTACACCATCACGCAGATGGGCTGTGCGCATGCCCATCTGTTCCACTTTGTTTTTGCGGGCCTTGGGCAGCAGGCACGGGTCTGGTGTTTCCTGCACTGTTGCGCCGTGGTGGGTGAGCGTTTGGCCAAACCAGACGGCATTGCTGGCGGGATCTACACCAACGGTTTTGCCTTTCAGGGTTGCCAGAACCTGCGCCATCTCTTGCGGTGCATGCACGCGCACGGAAGAGCCGAGCCATTCCTTAACGTTTGCCGGGATTTTTTCTGGCTTTATAAACAGATCGACCGAGTTGTTTGCATGCACCAGCGCAAATGCCAAAGCTACGGGTGTGCAGGGAATATCGGAGCCACGAATATTCAGTAGCCACGCAATAGAGGCGGAATCGCTCAGAACCGCAGCATCCTGACCATTCTGGGTAAGAATTGCAGAAATTTCCTGCCGTTTTTCGGCAGAACTGCGGCCAGCAAAGGCCAGCGGGTGCATACAGGCTGGAGCAGAGGGAAAAGCCGGGCGGTCTGCCCAGATATCATCCACCAGATTGCGGGATGTTGGCACCAGTATCACGCCGCTTTGGGCTACAAACGGGCGTAGCTCCGCTGCACTCATCACACGCGGATCATACCCTACACGGGTTTCTGGTTTGGCTTGCTCCTTCAGCCACATGGCCGGAGGTGTCTGGCTGATATGCAGGCATTGCCAGCACGTGCCGTCCACCTGTTGATCCATCTGCGTAATGTAACGACCATCAGAAAACACAGCGGCTGTATGGGGCAGCACAATGGCTATGCCTGCGCTGCCCGTAAAACCAGTTAACCATGCCAGACGTTCTGCACAGGCTGGTGTGTATTCCCCCAAAAACTCATCGCTATGGGGCACAATCAGGCCATCCAAACCCTCGTTTTGCAAAAGGGTGCGCAGCGCAGCCAACCGGGCGGAAGATGCAGACGTCATGAAAACTGTGTCCTGAAATAACGTAGGGAAAGAAAAGGCTGATCAGGCTGTTTTTCGAACAGGAAGAACCGGGCGGCGTAGAATAAGGGTGGCCCATTCTCCTTCTGTCAGTTCCTGCTCAAGAACCAGCCCCTGCCGCCGATGCGCGGCCAACACCATACGTACCTGTGTGCGCAACAACCCTGCCAGAATAACCGTGCCGCCGGGGGCCAGATACCGTGCCAGATCTTTGGCCATCAGGCACAAGGGGCGGGCCAGAATATTGGCAAAAACCAGATCAAACGGTGCGGCCTTCCAGATAGCAGGCGTTTGCCACCCATTGCCCAAGCGGCATGTAAGCACGCGCCCAAGCTGGTTACGCTTGGCATTTTGTGCCGCTACGCGCACAGACCACGGCTCAATATCCACTGCCAGCACCTTTTGGTGCAGCAATGCCGCAGCAGCCATGGCCAGAATACCGGTGCCGCAGCCCAGATCCAAAATCCGGCGAGGGCGACGGTAAGCCACACGCTCCAGCGCGCGCAGGCACCCGCGGGTGGAGCCATGCTCGCCTGATCCAAAAGCTACGCCCGCATCCAGCGTGAGCACAATTCGGGTGGCATTTTTAGAATCGGGCAAATGCGTGCCGCGCACCACAAAACGGCGGCCCACTTCCTGTTCGGGAAAAGCCTCATACGTGCGGGCCAACCAGCCTTCTGCTTCCGTGCTGGCGCGTTCCAGTGGGGCGGCAACACCACTTGTCAGTTCGGCCAGCACAAGGCCGGCGGTTAGTTCATCTTCCCGGTGTCCGGTATCTTTCACGCCTTCTACCCGCCACAGGGTACCTTCCGGGTTGGCTTCAAAAATACCAACCGTGGCGCATACGCTGCCAATGGCGTTTTCGTAAGCTTCCACCGCCGCTTCCGGCACAGTGACAGAAATGGTTTCAAGGCTGGTGGCATGACGGCGGGTAGGAGGGGCCATTAGATTTTCTCGATAAAGGATGAAAGAAGACGTTTGGTGCCGACAGATTCAAAAGACACTTCAACATGGTGCCGATCTGCCGAAATAACGATGCCTTCCCCAAAGCGGGGGTGGCGCACATGGTCACCCAGTTGCAGGGCCGGTGCGGCTTCCAGCATGGGGTCTTTTCTGCGGCGGGCAATAATGGGGCCGTTATCAAACACGGATTCGGAAAGGTTAAGGCCCTGCCGCTGGAACGCACCGCCTTCATCATGGCGGACGATGTGTTCATCCGGCAGTTCGTCTAAAAAGCGGCTGGGCATGGAGGGCTGCCAGTTGGCGTAAATACGCCGGCGGCCTGCGTGAAAGATAATGGCTTCCTGCCGTGCGCGTGTAATGCCCACGTAAGCTAGCCTACGTTCTTCCTCCAGCCCTTTCAGGCCGCCTTCATCCAACGTGCGTTGAGAGGGAAAAACGCCTTCCTCCCACCCGGGCAGAAAGACTGTATCGAATTCAAGCCCTTTGGCACCATGCAGAGTCATGATGGACAGGTAATCGTCCTGCCCGTTTTCATCATGATCCATCACAAGGGCAACATGTTCTAAAAACTCGCCCAGCGTTCCAAAATCAGCCAGTGCACGTGTCAGCTCTTTCAGGTTTTCCAGCCGCCCCGGCGCATCGGGGGAGCGGTCCTGCCGCCACATGTCCAGATACCCGCTTTCTTCCAGCAGGTGTTCAACAGCCACCACATGGCCTTCACGCGCTAAAATATCGCGCGTGCTGGCAAAGGCTTCCATCAACTGGCGCAAATGAGCGGCGGATTTTCCTTTAAGCGCGTTATCTTCCAGCAGCTTTTCCGTGCCGCCGGTAAGGGGCAGGCTGTTGGCGCGGGCAGCAGCATGCAGCTTTTGCAACCCGGCAGGGCCAACGCCGCGTTTGGGTACATTGATAATGCGCTCAAACGCCAGATCATCCGCCGGTTGGCTAAGCACGCGCATATAGGCCAGTGCATCACGTATTTCTGCACGTTCATAAAAACGCAGGCCACCTACAATGCGATAGGGAAGGCCTGTTTGCATAAGCCGTTCTTCAAACGCGCGGGTTTGAAAGCCCGCACGCACCAGAATGGCTATTTCTTTTAGAGCGTGGCCTTGTGCGCGTAGTTTTTCTGCCTGTTCGCATACCATGCGGGCTTCTGTATCCGAATCCCACACACCAAGAACGCTAACTTTTTTACCTTCTGCATCTTCTCTGCCAGGGCGAAGTGTCTTGCCTAACCGTTCGCTATTATGGGCGATAAGCCCTGCGGCAGCGCCCAGAATATGTCGGGTCGAGCGATAATTGCGTTCCAGCCGCACAACCTTGGCGGAGGGAAAATCTTTTTCAAACCGCAGAATGTTTTCAACTTCTGCACCACGCCATGAGTAGATGGATTGGTCATCATCCCCCACGCAGCAGATATTGGCCGGGCCTTCTGCGTGTTTGGCTAACAGACGCAGCCAGAGATATTGAATGGTGTTGGTATCCTGATACTCATCCACCAGAATGTAACGGAACAGGCGATGATACTGTGCCAGCACATCAGGCCGTGTGCGCAAAATTTCGGTCACATGCAGCATCAGATCACCAAAATCGCAGGCGTTCAGTTGCTTCAGGCGGGCCTGATACGCGGTGTAAATGGCGCGGGCGTGGCCGTTGGCAAAGTCCGAATCCTCGGTGGGGGTAATGCGCTCTGGTGTAAGCCCGCGGTCTTTCCAGCGCTGGATAACCCCTAAAAGGCCAGGAGCAGGCCAGCGTTTGATATCAATCTGCCACGGGGCCATAACCTGTTTGAGCAGGCGTATCTGGTCATCCGTATCCAGAATGGTAAAGCTTTGTGTGAGCCCCACATATTCGGCATGGCGGCGGAGCATACGCGCACATAGAGCATGAAATGTGCCTAGCCATAGCCCTTCTGCCGGACTGCCCAAAAGCAGGCCAATACGCTCACGCATTTCTCGCGCAGCTTTATTGGTAAAGGTTACTGTCAGGATCTGCCATGGCTTGGCGCGGCCTGTAAGCAGGATATGCGCAAAGCGGGTGGTTAAAACCCGTGTTTTGCCTGTGCCAGCACCAGCCAGCACCAGCAAAGGGCCATCCGTTGTTTCAATAGCAGCGCGCTGTTCGGGGTTAAGACGAGCCAGATAACTGTCACCCGAGGCAGACGGAGATGAAAAAAGCGGGGCGGAGGGGTGTTCGGACGTATTCACCATGCCTTTATATAAGCATGTGCGCTTCAGGCCAAACGGAGCAATGGAATGGGGAGACAGTCGGCTGAGCAGAAAAGGCAAAAAAAGCCCAGCAGCTTTGCAGTAAAGGCTGACACAACCCACGGTTGTTTAAATGCGCCACAAGGTGCCATGCCTGTTTTTGAAAGCACCGGCCCTACAGGGCATCGCAAACGTATGCGCCAACGCGTGTTGGCCCAGGGCGCAGCTTCCTTGGCTGATTACGAATTGCTGGAAATGCTGTTGTATGTCGGGATTCCACGTAAAGATACAAAGCCCTTGGCAAAAAGCCTTATCAATACATTTGGTTCTTTGCAGGCTGTGCTGGAAGCAGGAGAAGAAAATCTGCGCCAGATCAGTGGTGTTACACGGGCAAGTGCCGCAGTATTGCAAGATGTAGCCTGCGTGGCAGACCGGTTGCCAGAAAGTGGTGAGGAATCACGCCAGTTTTTGGGAAACTGGGACAGTATTTTAGAATATGCAGATGTTTATCTGGCAAACGCGCCCAGAGGGCAGGTGCGTGCCTTGTTTCTGGATAGCCGCAACCAGTTAATTGCCGATGAAACTGTGCCAGCGTTTTTGCATGAAGGTAGCAGCCATGAGGCTATGGCCTGTATTCGGCAGGCTGTGGCGCTGGTTTTGCAACGTGCATTGGCTTTGCATGCCTGTGCGTTGGTAACTGTGGATTTGGTGGCAGAAGATCAAACGCTGGATCAGAGCCTTGCGCAAAATGCGCCTTTCGTAAGGGAATTGCAGCGTAGCGCACCGTTGTTGGCGGTGGAGGTGCATGATCATATTGCCATTGGGTGCGGTGAATGGCGTAGCTTTAACCACCACGCAGGGCCGAAATTTTGACGCGCCCACCTACAAAACCCGAAAAAAAAGCGACAAGCCAATTTGCTGATGCCACGCATTTTCGGCTGAATGTTTCAACTGCGGAAGCTATTGCGTTTCCAGCCGAAATTTATGGCGGCACAGTGCCGGAAGCTCCTGGGGCGGAAGAAACGGATATTTCTCTGCTATGCAGGCTTATAGTACAGGCACAGCCGCGCAATGCTAAAGCACAGGAACAGGCGCAGAATTTATTACATGAATATGGAAACCTATCCGCAGTAATGGCAGCTATAAGCTGGCAGGAGCCAAGTAAAAGCATAAAGGCATTGCCAGAAGCTGCACGTGTTTTGCTGATGTTGGCGCGTGAAACTGGGTTGCGTATCCAACGCGCAAGATTACGCCGTTCCGGCATACTGGCTAATAGCACACAACTTTATGCGTATTTACGGGCTGTTATGGGGCCTGAAAAGCGCGAACAGGTGCGCGTATTGTTTCTAAATGAAAAGCACCAGCTTCTGGTTGATGATGTTATGGGGCAGGGCACGGTGGACCATACGCCTGTTTACCCGCGGGAAATTGTATCACGCGCTTTGCAGCTCAAAGCCACCATGCTGGTGTTGGTGCATAATCACCCAAGCGGAGACCCAACACCTTCAGCCGATGATGTGGTGATGACAACGCAAATTTGTGGTGCGGCAAAAATTATGAATATCCACGTATGGGATCATATTATTGTTGCCGGAGAAAAGCTGTTGAGCATGCGTGAAGCAGGGCTTTTGTAAATATCCTGCTTCACGCAATGTCTTAACTGGCGGCTGCGTCTTCTTTTGGTTCCGGGGCAGCGGTTTTGGTGGCCAGTGGCCCCAAAGCATCCTGAATACCCAAATTGCCGGGGAGTGCGCCGTAGGGGAACAAAATATTCACATGTCCCATTTTACGGCCAACGCGGGCTTCTTTCTTGCCGTATAAGTGCGGAATAAAGCCTTGAGTAGCCATAATCTGTGGCAACAGGGCCATATCTTCCGGCCCGACTAGATTTTTCATGATGGCATCAGAATGGCGCGCAGCATGGGGCAAAGGCAGCCCCGCAACCGCACGGATGTGCATGTCAAACTGATCCTGCGGGCAGGCGTTCATGGTCCAGTGGCCCGAATTATGGGGGCGGGGGGCCATTTCGTTCACCAACAGGTTGCCGGTGCGATCAACAAACATCTCAACGCCCAGAATGCCCACCAATTCCAGTTTTTCTGCAATCGTGGTGGCCAGTTTTACGGCCTGCGCGGCAATGTTTGGATCAATAGGGGCCGGAGCCAGCGTAAGGTCTAGAATACCATTCCAGTGCCGGTTGAGCGCTGGATCAAAACACCGCACCGTACCATCTGCACTGCGCACCACCATAACGCTAATTTCGCAGGCAAAATCTACCATACCTTCTGCAACCAGAGGATGTGGTGCCAAGGCGTTAAAAGCGTCTTCCAGATCATGGATATGGTGCACGCGGCGCTGGCCTTTGCCATCATATCCATTGCGGGTGGTTTTGAGAATCAGCGGTAAGCGAACTTTTTCTGCGGCTTCATGTAGGGTTTTTACATCTGTGACCGCATGCCACGGCGCTAATGGGATGCCCGCAGAAGCAAAAAAAGTTTTTTCAGCCAGTCTATCTTGGCTGATGCGCAAAATATGGCCCGAAGGATGCACAGGGCAGTGTGTGGCCAAAAGGTCCAACGCATCTGCGCTGATGTTTTCAAACTCAAAAGTTACAACATCAACCGCGCTGGCAAATGCATCCAGTGCTGCCGGATCATCATACTTGCCGCATGTTACAGCGTGAGAAACCTGAGCCGCCGGGCCATTGGCCTCGGTTGTCAGAATATGTGTGCGAAACCCAAGGCGTGCAGCTGCAATGGCAGACATACGGCCAAGCTGGCCACCACCCACAATGCCGATTACGGCATTGGGCTTAAGCGGAGAATGTGAGGAGGTCATTTATCTTCGGTAATGGGGGAGTTGGGGACAGAGGCTGTCTGCAATGCGCGCCATGTTTCAAGCCGCGCAGCAAGGGCCGGATTGTGCAGCGCCAGAATGGAGGCTGCCAGCAAGGCTGCATTTTTTGCCCCGGATGCACCAATAGCCAAAGTGCCTACGGGCACGCCACCGGGCATCTGCACAATAGAAAGCAGGCTATCCATGCCTTTAAGTGCGCGGGATTCTACCGGAACACCTAAAACGGGCAGGCGTGTCCATGCCGCGCACATACCCGGCAGATGCGCAGCCCCGCCAGCACCAGCAATAATAACGTTTAGCCCGCGTTCGGCTGCCGTGCGTGCATAATCCGCCAGCCGATCTGGTGTGCGATGGGCTGAAACAATCAGGGTTTCGTGCGGGATTTCCAGCTCGGTCAGCAATCCATCAGCATGGCGCATGGTTTCCCAATCTGACTGGCTGCCCATGATAATCCCCACAACTGGGGCAGAGGCTGCTTTGTCATCTAAAGCATCGGAAGCGGAGGGCAGGGGGGCGGTTTCGCTCACGGTAGGTATCTATCCGGGTTTTCTAAAGTCTGTAACGGGGTGGTTTAGGCGATATCATCAGGGATCAGAAGGCTTTCAACCTTGGTGATCTGATCTTTTAACAGGAGTTTACGCTTTTTAAGCCGCTGGAGATACAGTTGATCAATAAAGGTGGTTTCATGCCCCATTCGGCTGATAACTGTATCCAGATCTCTGTGTTCACTACGCAGTTCATGCAGTTGGGCAAGCAGTAAATCGCGATCTCGCAGCATGATGTCCTGTCTCCTTCACCACTGATGCGGAATCGTGCGCCGGGTCTGGCGGCCCGCAGAGTGAATAGCATGCCCGAAGCAGTGTTTACCATGTAAGAGCCGGACGCCAGCCAGGATTACAAAAAAACTTCTATGCTCAGCCCCCATACCAGCAGGGCGTGATATATGAAATTAACATGAACTTTCTTATCCTCGGTACGTTAGCGTTTGTGGGTCATCAATCGAGTGGAGGCACCCAAATGACACGCCTTTCAAGGATCGAGAGTCTTAAATCGCGCCATTTCCGTATTGATCAGAAAATTATGAGCGAAGGCGGACGCCCCAGACCGGACGAGCGCGTGCTGATGTGCTTAAAATTACAAAAGCTACGAATAAAGGAAGAAATAGAGCGCCTTTCGGTTTAACGCCGTATTTGGCAGCTTAAATGCTTCTGAGGCAGAAAGAATGATCTTCTGCCTCAGGGCATCATTCCATTAGTTTTCGGAAGAGCTAAAGCTTTCCATATCTGTTACGGGTGCAGGAATTTCCTGCCCATCACGTTCCAGACGCATATTGGCTTCGTGCACGGCAGCGTTCAGATCTGTCTGGCTGCACAGCCCCACGGTTACCGGATCACGCGGTTTGATGTTGGGGGTGTTCCAATGCTGCTTGTTGCGCACTTTGGCAATGGTATCTTTGGTGGTGCCAAGCAGCTTAACAACCTGCTGATCGCTCAGTTGCGGATAGTTGCGCAGCAGGAATGCAATGCCATCCGGACGATCATGACGTTTAGCAACAGGCGTATAACGCGCCCCCTTGGAGCGACGGCGCACAGGGTTGTTAGAAGGCAGAATTTTCAGCCGTGCGTTGGGGTCTTTTTCACAACGCTGGATTTCTTCCTGCTTGAGCTGGTGATTCGCAACCGGATCATACCCGACAATACCATGTGCCACTTCGCCATCAGCAATGGCCTGCACTTCCAGCGGGTGCATACCGCAAAAAGCGGCAATCTGTTCAAAACTGAGAGCAGTTTTTTCAATCAGCCACACAGCAGTTGCTTTGGGCATTAACGGTAGGGTCGTCATGTTTTTGTATTCCTGTCGTCGGGCGGCGCTTGCGCAGGCACCGGGAACTTGACGGCCCGGAACGTGTTCCGCAGGCCTGCGTGCCTGCCGGCGCGCATCTGTGCCACGATATGGGGGGAGTGGCTGCTTCAGGTCAAGCCGCAATACACATAACGGCCCAATATTCTACACATTAAATAAGGGGGAAACCGCAGTTTCCCCCTTGCTGGGCCTATATGGAATGTATTGGTAAAACTTCAGCAATCAGGCGGCTGTGGCAATAGATTGCTGAGGTTGCTGCGACACCTGATTTTTCTGCTCGGTTGTAACGGCACGTTCTTCTGGCGTGGTGCTGACAGTTTTAACAGGAATACGGCGCGGCTTAAGCGCTTCAGGAATAATCTGCTGCACCGTAATGCGCAAAAGCCCGTTATTCATTTCTGCGCCTGTTACTTCAACATGGTCTGCCAGTGCAAAGCGGCGTTCAAACGCACGGCGGGCAATGCCACGGTGCAGGATTTCTCCTTCATCCTGCGGAGCATTAACACGGCCAGATACAACAAGCGTGTTATCCTGCACCACCAGTTCTATATCTTCCGGCCCAAAACCGGCTATGGCCATGGTAAGCGTGTAGCTATCACTTCCCGTTTTGGCGATATCGTAGGGCGGAAAACTGGAGTTGCCCGGTGAGCGGGCCGCAGAATCCATAACCTGTGCAAGGCGGTCAAAGCCAATTGCCGTGCGAAATAGCGGTGTAAAATCGTAACTCATGTAAGAACCTCCTCGTTCAGCAAGGTTCTGCCGGTTTTGCCAAGACCCCCGAAGGCAATCGTGCCCGGCAGCGTTTTTTGGCGGAAACCCCATATGCGGGCATTTCCTTACCCCTGAACGTGGAAAGCCCCGCGCTCTTTTTCAAGAGGCGGGGCTTTTCTGCATACGCAAAGAACTGAAAAATCAGCCTTTTTTGCGGGTGCCAATACCAGCAAAACGCTTGTTGAACTTGGCAACCTGGCCCCCGGTATCCAGCATACGCTGCACGCCTGTCCAAGCTGGGTGAGACTTGGGGTCAACGTCCAGACGGAGCGTGTCGCCAGCCTTGCCATAGCAGGAGTTCGTCTTGAATTCCGTGCCGTCAGTCATGACAACATTGATTTCGTGATAATCGGGGTGAATGCCGGGTTTCATGAAACTGGTTCTTTCGTTACAGCAGAAAGGGCCCGATACCGACCGGGCCAAGATTGCCGTGCATATAAACGAAATGCGTATGCTGGATCAACCGTTCATTTGCCTTGTTGGGCATGATAATGAAGTGAAGCATATAAGGGGCAAATAACAGCGTTTGTGCAGCATTTGTGCTACAGAATACCTCAAATATTAAGAAAAATGTGTCAATCTTGATACAGGGGCTTGAGGAAAAAGCAGTAAAACGGCTACCTCTGGGCGGATTTTTCAGTATTAAACAGGAATTTTTGTATGGCTGACCTTAAATCTCACGTCCATGCCCCAGGCTGGGTGGGCGAGTTCCGGGCATTCATCATGCGCGGCAACGTTGTTGATCTGGCTGTTGGTGTTATTATTGGTGCTGCGTTTACATCCATTGTGAACAGCCTGGTAAAAGACATCTTCAACCCATTGATTGGTCTGCTTATCGGCGGGATTGATTTTTCCAACCTGTTCATCACGCTTAAGGGCCCGCATCTGGCAACTCTGGCAGAAGCCCAGAAAGCAGGTGCCGTTACACTGAACATTGGCCTGTTCCTGAACGCCGTTATCCAGTTCCTGATTGTGGCCATGGCTATTTTCTGGATGGTTAAGGCCCTGACACGCCTGCATGTGCGTGAAGATGAAGAACCCAAGGCACCGCCGCCGCCATCCAAAACCGAAGTTCTGCTTGAGCAGATTCGTGATGAACTGGCAGCCAACAATAAAGATCAGGCACCGCATCAGGGCTAATACGCCTTATGCCAGCCACCATTGGCTTAAAATGGTGGCTGTGTGATCTGTTCCCGGAAAGTGGGATATGGGATATGCTTCTTATATGAAGCGCTCCCGATCCGGCTTTCCGGTTTTTTTTCGTTCAGCAATAGGTGTTCTGGCTATTTTAGGGCTGGCAGGGTGCCAAAGCTCACGCGGGCTGAAGGTGCAGGAAACACCGCGTACATTGCTGTACAGTTACGTTATAGCCAATGGCATGGCGCGCGGGCGGATAATGACAGAAGATCTGCCACCTACCCAAGTCTTCAATATTATTACAACAGACAGAAACGCGCTTCTGGCTATTCTGGCGTTTCGGGATAAACCAACCCGGCGCAGGCTGCGGAAGGCGGGCCAGAAGGTGGAAGATTTTATTGGTGCGGTGGAACAACCCACGCAGCCTCTTTCTCCGGCGTTGTCTGGCGCCATTCTTTTACCACCACCGCCAACATCCGGTTTCATGCGCTAGGCATAAAAAAACGGAGCAGGGTGCATAACCTGCTCCGTTTTTTGTTGGCTTATTGTTGCAAGGAAAAGCGTATCAGCTTTTCTGCTGCGCTGGGGCTGGGCCAGCTTTGGCGCCACGTTTTAGTCTGCCTTCTCCCATAAACAGCAGCAGCGGCGCTGCAATGAAGATGGAGGAGGAGGTACCCACCACAATGCCGAACAACATGGTCCATGCAAAACCGGAAAGCGTAGCGCCGCCCCATAGTGCCAGCGGAAGAGCCGCCAAAAACACGGTGGAGGATGTGCCCAAAGTACGGTTCAGCGTTTCGTTAATGGAAAGGTTGATCAACTCCATCAGAGGCATGGTGCGATATTTGCGCAGGTTTTCACGCACGCGGTCATACACCACCACCTTATCATTGGTGGAATAGCCCAGAATGGTCAGAATGGCGGCCACCATCACAAGGTCGAATTCAAAACCCGTGATAACCAGAAAGCCCATGGTTTTGGTCAGGTCCAGAACCAGCGTGATCACGGCGCTAAGGGCAAATTCCCACTCAAAGCGGAACCAGATGTAAACCAGAATCATGGCTAAGCTGAGCCCAAGGGCCAGCATACCATTGCGGAACAGCTCGGCCGAAACAGAAGCGCCAACCGCATCGGCCCGCAAAATGGTGGTGCCGGGCTGTGCATCTGTAACTGCGCGGCGCACAGTGTCCACCACGGCATCTGTATTCTGGTCATCTCCGGCATCCAGGCGGATCAACACATCATCGGGCGCGCCAAATGCCTGTAGCGATGCGTGGGAGATATGCTGTGCCGCCAGCGCCGTACGCAGCTTGGCAAAATCTGCTGGGCCGCTGGTTTTGGCTTCCACCACAATGCCGCCTCTAAAATCCAGCCCCAGCGTAAGGCCGGGGTGGAAGAACAGAATAATAGAGGCAATGGAAAGCACGGCCGAGACAATAAGCCCCATGTACCGGCCACGCATGAAGTTGATATGCGTGTCTTTGCGCACAAAACGCAGAAGAGGACGTCCGAACATAATGGCCTCGCTTCAGACAGGCAGGCTGGCAGGGCGCGTACGCGCATACCAGCGGGCCATAAGCATGCGGGAAAGCAGCAGGGTGGTGAACAGCGTGGTGGCAATACCAATGGTAATGGTTAGCGCAAAGCCACGCACCGGCCCGGTGCCAAATACAAACAGCATGACATGGGCCAAAAAGGCCGTGGCATTACTATCTACAATGGTGGAGGTGGCGCGTTCAAACCCGGTTTGCATGGCGGCCAAAGGGGTGCGGCCACGGGCTACTTCTTCGCGTATGCGTTCGTTAATCAGAATATTGGCGTCCACCGCCATACCCAAGGTTAGCAACATACCCGCCATACCCGGCAGTGTAAGTGTGGCTTCGAACAGAGAGAGAATGGCAACCATCAGCACAAGGTTGGCCAGCAGGGCGATATCTGCGTACCAGCCAAAGCGGCCATAAAACAGCACCATAAAAACCACAACCAGCAGGAAGCCAACGCCAAGGCTGAGAATACCGGCCCGAATGGAATCGGCCCCAAGAGATGGCCCGATGCTGCGCTGTTCCACCACACTTAAAGGCGCGGGCAGCGCGCCAGCACGGAGCATAAGTGCCAGATCCGTGGCTTTCTGGGCATCAAACCCGCCCGTAATCTGCCCGTTACCGCCCGTAATGGGGGTGCGGATAACGGGGGCTTCAATCACCTTGTTATCCAGAACAATGGCAAAGCGTTTGCCAACATTGGTTTGCGTAACAGATGAGAAAGCGCGCGTGCCGACTGAATCGAACGAGAAGCTGACAGCCCATTCGCCTGTTTGCTGGTCAATCACAGCGCCTGCGTTTGTCAGGTCTGTGCCATCCACATCCACATGGTCAAAAACAGGCAGGGGGCCGCCTTCCGCCGGGT
This sequence comes from Acetobacter sp. AAB5, assembly GCF_050106715.1. Taxonomy (NCBI): domain Bacteria; kingdom Pseudomonadati; phylum Pseudomonadota; class Alphaproteobacteria; order Acetobacterales; family Acetobacteraceae; genus Acetobacter; species Acetobacter sp. AAB5. The sequence goes on along the minus strand of NZ_JBNIEW010000001.1, from coordinate 250,060 downwards.
TAGCCATAGGCACAAGGCTGACACCCGGGGGCGCATAGGTGGCGTGCAGTGGGTTGGAATCTACCAGCCGGAAGGTCATTTTGGCTGTGGTGCCAAGCAGCGCTTTAATCCGTTCTGGATCACTGATGCCGGGCAGCTCTACCACAATCCGATCATCGCCCTGACGGGTGATTTCGGGGTCAACCGCGCCCGTGCCATCAATACGCCGGCGCACAATCTCGATAGACTGTGTAACAGCCTCCCGCGCGCGGGCCTTAATGGCATCTGCAGAAAGCACCAGAGCAATTGTGCCGTCATCCTGCTTTTTAACGCTGAATTCATTGGGCACAACGCGGGGCAGCTTGTCCAGCGTAGCAACATCCCTATCTGCTTCAGCCGCATCACGCGGTTGGAAGGAGACGGTGTTTTTGTCGGCATTCACGTTGATGTTCTGATAACCGAGCTGAGATTTCAGCAGGGCATCACGCGTGTTTTCTGCCAGGGTCTGGAGCCTGTCGTGCGTGAGGCTTTTAAGGTCAACCTGCATCAGCAGGTAAGACCCACCCCGCAAATCTAACCCCAGATGGATTTGACGCCATGGTATGGAAGGGAAAGGCTTGCGCATACCGTTGGGTAGGCACAGCAGCAGGCCCAACAGGCACACGCCCAGCACCGAGGCCAGTTTGAGGCGGCTGTAATACATTCTCACCTGATCGCTTGCAGTTTTCTTGCCGGGAACATGCCGCCCCGGCAGGCGGGATGCAACCGTTGTGCTGCATTATTCGCGTTTCATACCTGTTGTATGGCCGCCACACCAAGATGTACGTGGCCAAACTGCATCAGTTTGCGGCAAGGCTGCCTGTTGTTGGGAGCGCTTGCATTCGGCTACGGGGGTGCTACGCCTGCATGCAGTCTTGTAGGGCACAAATAGAAGGCGGATTTCATGGCTGAAACACTTAAGGTTGGCGTAATTGGAGCCGGACATTTCGGACGTTTTCATGCCTTGAAAGTGCGCCACGTTGCGCGGGAAACGCTGGTGGGGCTGTTTGACCCCGATAGCAAGCGCGCGGCCTTGGTCGCAAAGGAAGCCGGATGCCCCGTTATGCAGGATGTAGATACCCTACTGGCGGCGTGTGATGCCGTGGTTGTGGCTGCTCCAGCAGAATTTCATTTTGAACTGGCAGTGCAAGCGCTGCGTGCGGGTAAGCATGTGCTGGTGGAAAAGCCCATAGCCGCCACGCTGGAACAGGCAGATTTTCTGGTTACTCTGGCGCATGAAAGCGGGCTGGTCTGTCAGGTTGGGCACCTGCTGCGTTATTCTGCCGAGCACGATGCCATTACCCAGCGCATCACCCGCCCTCTTTATATAGAGGCCACACGCATTGCCCCCTACAAGCCGCGCGGCACGGATGTATCCGTTATTCTGGATCTGATGATCCATGATCTGGATCTGGTTCTGGCTATTGTAGATAGCCCCATTGCGCAGGTGGATGCTTTGGGTGCGGCGGTAAGCTCTGCTCATGAAGATATTGCCAATGCGCGTGTGCGGTTTGAAAACGGCTGTGTGGCCACCATAACCGCCAGCCGCATCTCGCTGAAAACGGAACGGCGCATGCGCCTGTTTTCTGAGGAAGGCTACTTGTCCGCCGATTTTGTAAAACGGGAACTGACAATGATTGGCCGTGATCGGGGCCTTCCCTTACCGGGCACAGGCGGATTCCGGCGCGAGCACATCACGTGGAAAGAACATGATTCGCTTATGGCTGAACACGAAGCTTTTGTTGCTGCGTGTCTGGATGGTGCCCCTGTGGTGGTGGACGCAAATGCCGGTCGGCGCGCTCTGGCGGCGGCTCTGGCCGTGGCAGATGGTATTGCCGAATCTCGCCGCCGGATGGAGCTTTCCGGACTGATTCAGGCCGAATAAAAAAGCACCCCACAGAAGCGGGAGAAAACCGCCACTTTCAAAATTTCAAGCCCCTTTTTCTGGCTTCCTGTGCAAAATTTCACTAGATATAGGGGGCGAGATAGAGCACAAGCACGAGATATGGTGCGGAGGCAAAGCCCCCCATCCGACCCCAAAATTGACGCAGAAAATAGCGGAGTAACCCAGCCATGACCCTGATTGACGTACAGGAAAATGACATTCGTCGTTCCTCGTCCGGGGGCGCAGAAGCCGGGGAACCCGATCTGTTCAATGCTGGCAAGATGGAAGATATGGTGCAGTTGCCCGGCCACCACCAAGTGCGGGTAGATCGCTCCCGTGATGCGTTGCTAACACCTTTTGGTAAGGCCACGCTGGATAACCGTTACCTTTTGCCGGATGAAGGGTATCAGGATCTGTTTGGCCGTGTGGCCTCGTATTACGGGGCGGATGCAGCCCATGCCCAGCGTATTTATGATTACATCAGTAAGCACTGGTTCATGCCAGCAACGCCTGTTCTGTCTAACGGCGGAACATCACGCGGGCTGCCTATTTCGTGCTTTCTGAACGAAGCCAGCGATAGCCTGAAGGGCATTGTTGACCTGTGGAATGAGAACGTGTGGCTAGCCAGTAAGGGCGGCGGCATTGGCTCCTATTGGGGCAACCTGCGCTCCATTGGTGAAAATGTTGGCCGCAACGGCAAAACATCCGGCGTTATTCCGTTCATCCGCGTGATGGATAGCCTCACACTGGCTATTTCTCAGGGCTCTTTGCGCCGTGGGTCTGCTGCGGTGTATCTGCCAGTCTGGCACCCAGAAATTGAAGAATTTATCGAACTGCGTCGCCCCACTGGGGGAGATCCCAACCGTAAGGCGCTAAACCTGCATCATGGTGTGCTGGTGTCAGACGCCTTTATGCGGGCCGTGGAAAGCGATGATGAATGGGCGCTGATCTCCCCTAAGGATAGCAGTGTTATCCGCAAGATTTCTGCCCGTGGGTTGTGGATACGTATTCTTACGGCCCGCATGGAGCAGGGTGAGCCCTACATTGTTTACTCCGACCATGTGAACAATGCGCGGCCGGAACACCACAAGCTGGCCGGGTTGGAAGTAAAAACCTCCAACCTGTGTTCCGAAATTACGCTGCCAACCGGGATCGATCATCACGGCAAGGCACGTACGGCTGTATGCTGTCTTTCTTCCCTCAATCTGGAAACATGGGATGAGTGGAAGGATAACCCGCAGTTTATTGAGGACGTGATGCTGTTCCTTGATAACGTGCTGCAGGACTTCATCGACCGTGCGCCAGAAGATATGCACCGCGCCAAATATGCGGCCATGCGTGAACGCTCTGTTGGGCTTGGTGTTATGGGCTTCCACACCTTCCTGCAAAGCCGCAACGTGCCGTTTGAAAGCGTGATAGCAAAAGTCTGGAACCGTAAGATTTTCAAGCATATTCGTGAGCAGGCGGATGCAGCATCCCGCAAGTTGGCGGAACTGCGCGGCCCATGCCCGGATGCTGAAGAATACGGCGTTATGGAACGCTTTTCTAACAAGATGGCCATTGCGCCCACGGCGTCCATTTCCATTATTGCGGGGAACGCCAGCCCGGGCATTGAGCCAATTGCGGCCAATGTGTTCTTGCAGAAAACGCTTTCCGGCTCCTTTACCGTACGTAACCGGCACTTGCAGAAGCTGCTGGAGGAAAAAGGGCAGGATACGCCGGAGGTGTGGTCTTCCATCACCACCAGCAAAGGCAGTGTGCAGCATCTGGACTTTTTGACCCAGCAGGAAAAGGACGTGTTTAAAACCGCGTTCGAACTGGATCAGCGCTGGATCGTGGAGCATGCGGCAGATCGCCAGCCGTTTATCTGTCAGGCACAGTCCGTCAATCTGTTCCTTCCGGCCGATGTGCATAAGCGGGATCTGCACCAGATCCACTACATGGCTTGGAAGAAGGGCCTGAAATCTTTGTATTATTGCCGCAGCCTGTCTATCCAGCGTGCAGATACAGTGAGCAATGTTCTGGCCAAGAATGATGTGATGAATGTGGATTCATCCCAAGCAGCGTCAGGTTCTGCATCAAGCGGGAATGACTACGAAGAATGCTTGGCCTGTCAGTAAGCATTGGCTACTAACAATTTGTTTATAAAAGAAATATGACGGCATCCTGCGTGTTGCCGTTAAGGGAGGCAGCATGAGCGAGCATATGTCTGGTCAGGAGCCGCAGCAGGAACAGAAGTTTGACCTGCTGACAGCCAACCCGGTTTACAAGCCGTTCCGCTACCCGTGGGCGTATGATGCGTGGCTGACGCAGCAGCGCCTGCACTGGCTGCCAGAAGAAGTGCCTCTGGCCGATGATGTAAAAGACTGGCACCGCGTTCTGAACGAAGGTGAACAGCATCTGGTGACGCAGATTTTCCGCTTCTTCACCCAGTCCGATGTGGAAGTGAACAACTGCTACATGAAGCACTACAGCCGTGTGTTTAAACCCACGGAAGTGCTGATGATGCTTTCAGCGTTCTCTAACATCGAAACCATTCATATTGCAGCGTACAGCTACCTTCTGGATACACTCGGTATGCCCGAAACCGAGTATTCCGCTTTCCTTAAGTATAAGGAAATGAAGGATAAATACGATTACATGCAAACGTTCACGGTGGACAGTAAGCATGAAATCGCCAAAACGCTTGCAGCCTTTGGGGCCTTTACGGAAGGGCTTCAGCTTTTTGCATCCTTCGCCATTCTGCTAAACTTCCCGCGCTTCAACAAACTTAAGGGCATGGGGCAGATTGTGTCATGGTCTGTGCGGGATGAAACACTGCACTGCCTGTCCATTATCCGGTTGTTCCGCGTGTTCATTCAGGAAAACCCTGAGCTGTGGACAGAGCAGCTGCGCACGGAACTAACAGATATTTGCCGCACCATTGTAGAGCATGAAGAGGCCTTTATTGATCTGGCCTTTGAAATGGGTGCTGTAGAAGGGCTGAATGCGGAGCAGGTGAAAACCTATATCCACTTTATTGCAGACCGTCGCCTTACCCAGCTTGGGCTGGAGCCAATTTACAACACCACAACCAACCCGCTGCCGTGGTTGGATGATATGTTGAATGCCGTAGAACACACCAACTTCTTTGAAAACCGCTCCACGGAATACAGCCGCGCTTCCACAGCCGGTACGTGGGAAGAGGCTTTTGAAAACTCCGTGTTCGAATAAACAGCTTATAGCCCCGGTAACGGGGCGCCTTCTTCCAGCACTGTGCGAGCCGATGGCGTGAAAGCTCCATCGGCTTCGTGCAGCACCAGCCCAGCCAAAACACGGGCTGGGCTTTTAACGCCTTTGCGGGCCTGCACCAAGACAATGCGCGATTCTCGTCCGGCCTTTGGCCAGAACGGATAAAGCGTAACACCCCCAAATCCGGATTTGCTCAGGCAGAAAATGGCTTGGTCTGCCAGTGCCGCGGGCAAAGCAAGCGTAAGGCTGCCCTTATGGCGCAGGATTCGGGCAGCGCCTGCAATCCATGTGGGTAAAGTATCTGCCCCCATACGCCGGGCCAGATCACGACGCGGGTGCGCCGAGGCTGTGCCTAAAGGGGCATGCCACGGTGGATTCGCCATGCAGTGGTCAAAATATTGTTCGGGCAGCGGGTTATCTTCCAGAAAAACATCGGGAAATGTGGCGTTTAGAATCCTGATATTTTGCTGGTGGTTGGCGGCCATGTTTTGTTGGGCCAGAGTTGCTGTATCACTTTCTTTTTCCACGCCCGTGCCCTGAAGGGTGGGGGCGCGGTGGAGCAGGCAAAGCAGCCCGGCCCCAGCGCCACAGCCAATTTCCAGCACATGCTGGCCTTTACGGGCCGGTACAGCGGCAGCCATAAGCACGGGTTCCAACCCGGTGCGATAGCCTTGCAGAAACTGGCTATAGGAGATACGGCCACGCAAAAGCGTTCCGGGAGTAATGGCAAAACGAGCTGGCATGGTTTCCGATGGGAGCTATGTGTCTGGCTGGCTTGAATTCGTAGGCGCTTGACCGTTTTTCAGGTGCCTCGCATATAGAAGAACGTCAACTCATCCCATGGCTGGGGGATAAAACGTTTGGGTGTTGCAATCAGTCTGTCAGAAACAGGCAGAACCACAAGCCAGGATGGATCTGGAGTTTCAGTGAGTAAACCAGGAGAAGCAGGCCTGAAAGCGCTGGCCGATTATCTTGCGTCGGACATGCTTGCCTGCAATCAGGTCATTGTAGACCGTATGCAAAGCCCCGTGGCACTTATACCGCAGCTTGCGGCCCATTTAGTGGCGGCTGGCGGAAAGCGGCTGAGGCCCTTGCTCACTCTGGCTGCGGCCAGAATGTGCGGCTACAATAATCAGGATGGGCGCATGCGGCATGTAGAAATTGCCGCGTGTGTAGAATTCATTCACACAGCCACGCTGCTGCATGATGATGTGGTGGATGACAGCCAGCTTCGCCGTGGGCTGGCAAGTGCCAATGCCATTTTTGGCAACAAGGCTTCTGTGCTGGTGGGGGACTTCCTGTTTGCGCGGTCTTTCCAGATTCTAACAGCCGATGCCTCACTGGGTGTTATGGCGATTCTGTCTGCGGCTTCTGCCACGCTGGCGGAAGGTGAGGTCATGCAGATGACCACGCAGAATGATCTTTCCACATCGGTGGATCAGTATTTGCAGGTTATCTACGGCAAAACAGCAGCGCTGTTTGCTGCTGCGTGCGAATCTGGCGCTGTCATTGGTGAAGCTACGCCAGAACAGCGTGAAGCATTGCGCATGTATGGTGCCAATTTGGGCATGGCTTTCCAGCTTGTGGATGATGCGCTGGATTATGCGGCAGATCAGGCCACACTGGGCAAGGAAGTAGGGGATGATTTCCGTGAAGGAAAAGTCACCCTGCCTGTTCTGGCAGCTTACGAAGCCGGGAATGAGGAAGACCGGATTTTCTGGCGCCGGGTGATTGAGGAATGTGATCAGCACCCCGGAGATCTGGAAGCCGCGTTGGCCCGTATTGCAGAAACAAATGCAATTGGGATTACCCTAAAGTGTGCGGAAGATTACGCGGCTAAAGCACGTGAAAATCTTTCCATGTTCCCAGATGACACATTGAAAAACCTGCTGCTGGAAACGGCCAGTTATTCTGCCAGCCGCGAGCGTTAAGAGCAGCTGTGTATTGGGGGCTGGCTATTACGGGTTAATAGCTGGCTTCTACCTCATTAATATCTTCCCATAATGTCACAGCACTGAACCTGTAAGGCTTTAAGTGTGTGAGCAGGGCTTGATCGTTCTGAGTATCAGGTAGGGCCGTAAACCATGCGCAGGGGTGTGCGTGGGTTTTGTGTGGTAAATGAGCCAGCAGGTTGCAGGTATGCCGCGCTACGGCTGGTGCGGGGTCTAGCCACGTCAGGCCGGGTGGAGAGAGCGCACGCAGGCGGTCCAGCACAAAGGTATAATGTGTGCAGCCAAGGCCTACAGCATCCAGTCTGTTAGAATCCGGGTGAACAAACAGCCCTTCTATTTCTTGTAAAATCGTAGAATCAGGCACATCCTGCCCACGGAAGGCTAATTCCGCACACCCAGCCAAGCCGGGGGCGGCGTGGGCAATAAGTGTGCATTCTGGCGCGTAAAGCGCATGGAGCCGAGAAAGGTAGGGCCGCCGCACGGTGGCGCGTGTGGCCAGCAACCCGATAACCTTGGTTTGGGTGATACGCGCAGCCCAGCGTATGGGCGGAACACATCCTACAAAGGGCATATCTGGCCATGCGGTCCGCAGGGCTTCCAGCGCTAATGTGCTGGCCGTATTGCAGGCCACCACCACAGCCTGAGGCTGAAGCCGCCGAATAGCCTGAGAAAGCAAGGAGACGATTCGCTCAATAAGAAAATCGTCATCCTGTTCGCCATACGGAAAAATGGCGGTGTCGGCCAAATAATCTATGCAGACATCTGGCGCCAGCGCTTGAATGGCCCTGACAATACCCAAGCCCCCAATTCCGGAATCAAATGCCAGAATATGCCGGGGGCCAAAAAGGGCAGGGCCATCTATCTGCACCGTTTTATTTATCCTTGTTGGCTTTAAATGCAGCGGCTTCTTCCAAAGTGCCAACGCCACCGTGGCGAGCAGACCAAGCGCAAGGATCTTCCAGAAAACGCCGCACTTCTGATGCAGCTTCTTCAGAAAAGTATGGCCGTGTAGAGCATGCTTCTAGCACATCCCACCATGTGCACAGGGCATGCAAAGATACGTTCATTTCTGCAAGCGTGTTCTGCGCACCGGGGAAAACGCCGTAATAGAATACAACAAATGCGTGGTTGATAATGGCGCCAGCATTACGTAGCGCGTTGGCAAACTGCACTTTGGAGCCACCATCGGTGGTCAGATCTTCCACCAGCAGGGTGCGCATGTTTTCGGGCACATCGCCTTCAATCTGGGCATTGCGGCCAAAGCCTTTGGGTTTTTTACGCACATAAGCCATCGGCAGCATCATGCGGTCTGCCATCCATGCGGCAAACGGAATGCCTGCGGTTTCACCACCCACAACGGCATCCAGGCTTTCATACCCAACGTGGCGGCCAATTTTTTCCACCCCAAGTTCCATAATTTTGGCACGGGCGCGGGGGAAAAAGATAATGCGGCGGCAATCAATATAGACGGGAGATTTCCAGCCAGAAGTCAGGGTGTAAGGATCTTCCGGGCGGAAATTTACGGCTTTGATTTCCAGCAGCAGGCGTGCGGTGGTCAGGGCCGCGTCGCGGTCCCAGTCGCTGGTCTCAGCGGGGTGGGCAGAGGCCACGCCTGAGGGTGATGTCATGTGCGCATGTCCTTGAATTTGGCGGTTGTCTATATATGTTTGGAATAACGCCGCAGGCGTGGAAAATCTATGCCTGATATGGCAGTTTTCCTGCATATGCATGCCAGATAAATAGGTGTGCGGCGTATGAGTGAAAAACTTGTGATGTTCAAAAGCCCCAGAATTGATTTTTGCACCTTGCTTATATGGTGGATGTAGCGTTTAATCATTCCCAGTTAAGATTGATTATCAGTTAAGGAATATGCCGTGGCCGCCGAAGCTAATCGTATCGCGCGCAAGTGTGAGCGGGCCGTTATAACGGCTTACAAGGAACTGCGCGAAGTTGGGACAGCGGATGTTACGGCATTTAATGCCTGCACCACCTTGTACCGTATTCATCACCCCGAAGCATCAGTGAATGAGGCGCGCCGCCTTGTGTCCGAATGGATTGATCATCACGTTGTCCGCATGGATTCCGGGCCAACCAAAGGGTGTGATTGCAACTAACGCACCTAAGGCGTACAGCCCTATGTAATCAGACGCATGTTCCGTTAGGGCATGCGTTTTTTTATGCCCAAGTGGTGGCTTGTGTCTTTGTGACGCTGAAGAACAGTACAAACAAAAAGCCGGTCTTCCATAAGGAAAACCGGCTTTTTGGGTTAGCCTCTCTTACCGTTTGGCAAGAGGCACATAGTCGCGCTGTGGTGCGCCAATATAAAGCTGGCGGGGGCGGCTGATGCGCTGGCCCGGTTCTTCAATCATTTCCTTCCACTGGCTGACCCAGCCGGTGGTGCGGGCTACGGCAAACAGCACGGTGAACATGCTGGTGGGAATGCCCATGGCCTTGAGAATGATGCCGGAATAGAAATCCACATTCGGGTAGAGCTTGCGCTGCACGAAGTAATCATCGCTCAGGGCAATTTTTTCCAGCTCAACAGCCAGATCAAGCAGCGGATCGTCCTTAATGCCCAGTTCTGTCAGCACTTCGTGGCAGGTCTGCTGCATGATCTTCGCACGTGGGTCGAAGTTTTTGTAAACGCGGTGGCCAAAGCCCATCAGCTTCACGCCGCTGTTCTTGTCCTTCACCTGCGCAATAAAGGCAGGGATGTTTTCTTTTTTGCCAATGCGAGCCAGCATTTTCAGCACGGCTTCGTTAGCGCCACCATGTGCAGGCCCCCACAGGGCGGCAATGCCCGCAGCAATACAGGCAAACGGATTGGCACCTGTAGAACCCGCCAGACGCACGGTAGAGGTAGAAGCATTCTGCTCATGATCGGCATGCAGGATCAGAATCCGGTTCATGGCGCGGGCCAGAACAGGGTTAACCTTGTAGGGTTCGGACATGCGCGCGAACATCATGGACAGGAAGTTTTCTGCGTAGTTCAGATCATTCCGCGGATAGATGAAGGCTTCACCCTGCGTGTATTTGTATGCCCATGCTGCAATGGTTGGGATTTTGGCAATCAGGCGCATGGCGGCCAGATCCCGGTTGGCGGGAATGGCAATATCGTTGGCATCTGGGTAGAAGGCAGACAAAGCCCCAACCGTGCCGCACAGAATGGCCATGGGGTGGGCATCACGCCGGAAGCCGTTAAAGAAGTTGCGGATCTGCTCGTGCAGCAGGGTGTGGTTTGTAAGGGTGTTGGTGAAGGTATCGTACTGTGCCTTATTCGGCAGTTCACCATTCAGAAGCAGATAGATAACTTCCTCATAGGAAGCATTTTCCGCTAGCTGGGCAATGGGGTAACCACGGTGCAGCAGAACACCCTTGTCGCCATCAATAAAGGTGATTTTGCTGTTGCAGGCGGCTGTTTCCCCGTAACCGGGGTCAAACGTGAAAACGCCCAGTTGCGCCGGAAGTTTGCGGATGTCGACAACATCCGGTCCCAGAGTGCCTGAAAGTACAGGCATTTCGGCGGACTTCCCACCAACCGAAATGGTAGCGGTAGATAGCTTACCTTCTTTCTGCGACGCGCTCATTAGTGTTTCCTTTTGCATGTTTGGGCCACGGTCGCTGCTGCGGCCTGCTCGTTCCACTTTGTCACCTATTCAAAAGGAAACCGGAAGATTGCCGGCGATAAACGAAGCGTTATCGGAACGGAGTATGCTTGGAAAACCACAGTTTTTTGGGATTAGGGTCGCGCGAATGTGTGCAAATGCATGCTTTGGCCATCGCACATTTGCCAGCGTGTCATATCCGGCAATGTGTTGCTTCCGTACATTTCAAAAATGGCAACAGCCCCCGGGGCGAATCCCTGGTCCAGTTCACTGGCCTGCATATCTAAGTGGTGGGCCAATAAGGAAATACCTGGATTATGCCCAACCATCAGCACGGTAAGGGCTGCATCAGGCACCTGCTGAATTTGTGCCAACAAAGCCTCGGGCGTGGCTTCGTAAATATCCGCACAATAATCCGGCGGAGGGAGAGTGGGCGGAAGAGCCATGACTGCCCCTGCCAACGTCTGCCGTGTGCGTAAGGCCGGGCTGCATATAATACTATCAGGAACAATGCTGTGCGCTGCCAGCCAATGCCCGCAGCGCCGTGCCGCCTCTTGCCCCGCAGGTGTAAGGGGACGGTTCATATCAGCTTCAGGGCTGAAATCTCCTAACGGGGCGGAAGCTGCTTCAGCATGGCGAAGCAGAACAAGGCGGCGCATGCGTAGGCCTTATGCCTTGGGGGATTCGGCTGTTTGCCGTGCGATGGCCTCATGGTGCCGGATAACTTCATGGATAATGAAGTTCAGGAACTTTTCAGCAAAATCCGGGTCCAGATGCGCATCCTCTGCCAGTTTGCGCAGGCGGGCAATCTGCTGGGCCTCACGCGCTGGGTCTGCTGGCGGCATGTTGTAGCGTGCTTTAAGTGCCCCCACAGCCTTGGTGCAACGGAAGCGTTCCGCCAGCATGGAAACCAAGGCGGAATCGATGTTGTCTATGCTGCAGCGCAGGTCCTGAAGGGCCTGAGTGGGGGAGATGGACTGGTCGTCTGTCACGGTCATGCTGTTCCGGTTCTGTCAGAATATGCACCAGCGCCTGTAAAATGCGCTGTGGTTGGTAAAGTCTGCTCAGGCTTTTTCCACAAAAGGTGGGGGCAGGTCTAGCCATGCCAGATGTCCCCCTTTGCCTGCACCCGTATCTACAAAAATGGCCTGCCCGCCAGAACGGCCCGGAATGGCCAGCGGGCAGCCATTGGTGGAGCGCTGATCATGCCCGCAATAAATGGTGTACCCTGCGGGAATGGTGTTTACCCAATTTAGCGTGCGTTCGGGGTATCCATCTGGCTGCATGCGATTTGTTGTTTCTCCAAACAATGCGCGAGAAAGCAGATAGGTAACGCGGCCCAACGGCGGTGGCGGTGGTTCCATCAGCATACGTGGGTCAAATGCGCCGTGTACAAAAACGGTCTGGCCCATAACCAACCATGCCGGGGCGTTTTCCAGCACGGGCAAAAGGGCATGCAGCACATCGGTGTTTTCTGGCTGGTAAAGCTGTGCCAGCGTTTCTTCTAAATGAGGGGTAGAGCGCAAACGCTTGCCCATAAGGGCGCGGCCAAGTTTGCGATCATGGTTGCCAATTAAAAACAGCCCCCGTTTTTCGTGCATGACCTGCAACATCAGCCGCAATACGCCTGCGCTGTCTGGCCCGTAATCTACGAGATCACCTAGCTGAATCACAAAGCGGTCTGTGGCAACGGCATGGCGGAAAGCGTCCAGATCTCCATGCACGTCCCCCACAATGCGGAGTCCGTTTCGCATTGCATCTTTCACGTTTCCGTCAGGGGGAAGCAGTTCAAGCATGGTGTTTTAATCCGTTATTTCCTTACTTCCATGTAGGCTTTTCGAGATCAAACAGGAACTGGAACAGCAAGTTTTTTTTCATTTGCCCCCAGATCGTGCACAAGTATGTGACGCGCCAGCACGATCTGTTTGCGCTTACGTTATACGGGCAATCGGGTTTTTGAAAAACAGCCTGAAACGGAAGGATAACATGCCACAGGTAGAAGAATGTGCTGGAACGGCTTCAAACAGTTGCAGCCGCGCCTTCTTGGTGGTCTGTGCTTTCGGGAATTCGGAACAGCTTGAAAAAGAACAGGAAGCCCTCTCATGACAGAGCGCATTCGGAACGTCGCGCTGCGCAGTAAAGTATGTCCGGCAGAAACCGCATCCGAGTTGATTAAACACGGTGATGTGGTGGGCACCAGTGGTTTTACTGGTGCAGGCTACCCCAAGGAAGTACCCAAGGCGCTGGCCCGCCGAATGGAGGCTGCGCATGATCGGGGTGAGAAATACCAGATCAGCCTGATTACGGGTGCCTCTACCGGCCCACAGTTGGATGGTGAACTGGCAAAGGCCAACGGGGTTTATTTCCGCTCACCGTTCAATACGGATGCCACCATGCGCAACCGTATTAATTCGGGCGAGACAGAATATTTTGATAACCATCTGGGGCAGGTAGCTGGCCGCGCCATTCAGGGCAATTACGGCAAGTTCAACATTGCTCTGGTGGAAGCTACAGCCATTACGGAAGATGGCGGTATTGTGCCTACATCTTCTGTCGGCAACTCCCAGACATTCCTCAATCTGGCTGACAAAGTCATTATTGAAGTGAATGAATGGCAGAATCCGGCGCTGGAAGGCATTCATGATATCTGGGATGGCAACGTAAGCGGTGCGCCAACGCGTGATATTGTGCCGATTGTACGGGCAGACCAGCGCGTGGGTGGTACGGTTTTACGTGTAAACCCAGACAAAATTGCTGCCATTGTGCGCACGAATGATAGGGACAGAAACGCCCCATTTGCTGCGCCGGATGAAACAGCCAAGGCCATTGCAGGCTACCTGCTTGATTTCTTTGGGCATGAAGTCAAACAGAACCGGCTGCCGCCATCACTTCTGCCGCTTCAGTCTGGCGTGGGCAATGTGGCCAATGCCGTGCTGGAAGGGCTGAAGGAAGGCCCGTTTGAAAATTTGGTCGGGTATAGTGAGGTCATTCAGGATGGCATGTTGGCCATGCTGGATTCAGGCCGTATGCGTATTGCTTCTGCCACATCTTTCTCACTCAGCCCGGAAGCGGCGGAAGAAATCAATAACCGTATGGATTTCTTCCGGAACAAGATCATTCTGCGCCAGCAGGATGTGAGCAACAGCCCCGGCATTATCCGCCGTTTGGGCTGTATTGCCATGAACGGCATGATTGAGGCAGATATTTACGGCAACGTAAATTCTACCCGCGTGATGGGTTCCAAGATGATGAATGGTATTGGGGGTTCGGGGGATTTTGCCCGCAGTTCCTATCTATCCATCTTCCTGTCTCCCTCCACGGCCAAAGGTGGCAAGATTTCTGCCATTGTGCCTATGGCTGCGCATGTGGACCACATCATGCAGGATGCGCAGATATTTGTAACCGAGCAGGGTCTGGCAGATTTGCGTGGGCTTTCACCCGTGCAGCGTGCGCGTGAAATTATTTCCAAGTGCGCACACCCAGATTACCGGCCCATGTTGCAGGATTACTTTGACCGTGCGCTCAAGAACTCCTTTGGCAAGCATACACCACACTTGCTGACGGAAGCTCTTTCCTGGCATCAGCGGTTTATTGAAACAGGCACCATGATGCCTGCATAAAAAGAAGAAGGGGTAGGTTTTCTACCTCTTTTTTCTGGCTTCTTCCTGCATCTTTAACAGAGGTGGGAAGAAGCCTTTTTTATGCTTAGCTTTTATTGGTGGTTGTATCAGCTATTTGTGTGGGCTGTTGAGTAATCATGATATCCACAGGGCGTTCAGCCAGAAACTCACTGGTGGAGCTTTTGGGTGTGTCCGGATTATCCGTAATAATGGCTTCGGCATCGCGGTGTGTCAGGGCAAACAAATGCGGTGCGGCAGAGGGTGAAAGATAGGCGGCATAAGGATGGTGGCCTGCCAGTTTATGGGCTGCATAGGCATCGTGCTCGGAATGCACGGGAATGGCTACCATAATTTTGGAATCGGCATGCAGAACGGTTTCTGTGTCCTTATGGTCTGCAGGTACCAGAATAACCCTATCCCGCATCCGGGTTTTGCGTACCAGCTTTACCACATTATCGGCACTGGCGCTGTTGATATCCAGCATCAGCAGCGTGTTGGAGTGGTGGGCAGAGGCCAGCACGCCTTCTAGCTCGTTAGAGCCGGGTTCCACCATAATCCGGCCATCCGGCCCATTGGCAAGTTCCAGCCGTAGCATGGAGGGCACGCCATCATGAGGTGAGGAGGTGGAAACCGGGGTGGTTACAAGCCCTGTGCCCGGTGTGCAAACAATCAGCCCATGATGGATGCGCGCCATAATGCCATAGGCCTTGGAGTGTTGCACAACCAGTGTTGTGCCCACGGCCACGCACAGCCCAACGGCCAGAGCGATCTTTTTAAAGCAGCCACGAGAAGACTTGCTGCTCTGTTGCGCAGAGATGTCAGCCGCCTTTTCAGGATGCGACATTCGGTTCTTCCTTATCATTCTGGCCAGCCATGGAAGCAGCCCGTGCCAGATCAACTGAAAGCACGCGGCTTACGCCTCGCTCCTGCATGGTGACACCAAACAGGTGATCCATATGGGCCATAGTTAACTGATGGTGGGTTACCACCAGAAAACGGGTTCCCGCTTCGGTTACCATATCACCAAGTAGGGCGCTAAAGCGGCCTACATTGGCATCATCCAGCGGTGCGTCCACTTCGTCAAGAACGCATACAGGTGCAGGGTTACAGCGGAAAACCGCGAAAATCAATGACAATGCGGTTAAAGCTTGTTCACCCCCAGAGAGAAGGGAAAGTGTAGCAAGCTTTTTACCTGGTGGCTGGGCGTAAATTTCCAGCCCTGCTTCCAGCGGATCATCACTACCCACCAGCCCCAAATGCGCACGCCCACCGCCAAACATGCGGGTGAACAAAGACTGGAAGTGGTGATCCACCTGCGTAAACACGGCCATCAGCCGTTCACGCCCTTCTTTATTTAGTGTGCCGATGGAACCACGCAAGCGGCTAATGGCAGCTTCTAGATCTGCAATCTCATCTGCCAGCGTGCGCGCTTGGGTAGATGCCTCTTCGGCTTCAATTTCTGCACGCAGGTTAACTGGCCCCATATCCTCGCGTTCACGCGTGAGACGAGAGATTTTGCGGCGTAGGGAGCTTTCAGCCGCTTCTGTCAGATCTCCCGTGGGTTGACGCGGCGGGGCAGGGGTATCGGCCAAAAGTTGATCCAGAATGGCCTGTGCCTGCTCACTTTTAGCATCGGCTTTCAGCAGGTTTTCACGCGCAGTGTTTAGCTCAGCTTCTGTGCGGCGGCGTTGTTCATTGGCGGCGTTTAATGCGGATTCGGCTTCAGCGCGTATTTTATCAGCCTGTGCATAGGCTTCTTCGGCTTCTTCCAGTGCTGAAAGGGTTTGCTGTTTCTGGCGTTGTGCTTCAGCCGGAAGTTCTGAAACCTTGGTGTGCTCATTACGTGCTGTTTTTACGCGTTGGGCTGCGTTTTCAGCTTCTGTGCGCGCTGTGGTGGCGCGTTGGCCCCATTCTTCTGCGGCGGCCACAAGAGATGTCAGGCGTGTTTCCAGCGTTGAAGCTTCGGCCTGAAGAGTGGCGCGCAGTTCACGCGTTGCTTCTAGCTGGCTGGTAAGAGCCGCGCGTTGCGTGTGCAACTGGGCGAGTGTTTCCTCGGCATCCTGTGGCAGGTCTGCGGCTGTTTGGGCTTCTGTTTGTGTGGCGGCTGTAAGTTTATCTTGGGAGTCCTGCTGTTCTTGCTGCAATTCTTCTAGCCGAGGGGTTAGGGCGGCAATTCGGCTGCGCAGCGTAAGGGCCTGCTCCTGCATTTTTTGCTGCTGTTGGATGGTGTCTTGAGCAGTTTTTTCGGCTTGGGCAAAGGTGGATGTGGCTGTTTGAAAGGCCTGTTGCGCCTGTTCCAGATTGTTTTGTGCGTCTTTCAGGGCCGCTGCTGTGGCGTTTTCTGTTTGGGCAGATGTTAACCGCTGCTCAAGTTCAAGAACGTTGGCTTCTTCGGCTTCCAGATTCTGGCGTAGGCGCTGGCGTTCTGGCGCAAGTGTTTCCAGCCGCGTTGTGGCGGCTGTGTGCTGGTTTTCTGTTTGGGTCTGCTTTTGCTGCGCCCGTTGGAAGGTTTGTTCTGCCAGTTTAAGGGCTGTGCGGCAGTCCTGCTCCGCTTTTTGTGCGGCTGCATGCTGTTCCCGCGCGGTGGCGAGGGCTTGTTGAAAGCTTTGAGCTGGAGGCAGATCCTGTTGTGCTGCTGTGGCCGTTGCCAAGGCAGATTCGGCTTCTGTTTTGGCGGCAAGCGCGCGTTCCTGCTGTGGACGCAGCGCATCTAACCGTGCCCGGAACGATGTGTGCTGGCGTTCCAGCTCAGATTCCTGCGTACGGGCTTTTTGCAGGTTTTGTTCTAGCTTGCTGCGTTCTATGCGCTGCTCCTGCGCCAGCTTTTCCCCGGCCTGCACATTGGTGCGGGCGGCTACAGCTTTTTGCTCAGTTTGCGGAACATGCTGTTCCATTTCCGCAATGCGGGCCGAGGTTTCGCGCAGAATACGGCGTTGGGCCAGCCTGCGGGCAGAGGAATCGGGTTCACCCGCGCGGGTGTAAAAACCATCCCACCGCCATAAATCTCCGGCGCGAGAGACCAAGCATTGCCCTGGCAAAAGTTGTGCCTGCAAGCTGGCGCCATCTGTGCCATCGGGCACAACGCCAGTATATGCCAGCACTCTGTTCAGTTCTGGCGGGGCCGTAATAACGGATTTAAGCGCAACAGCTTTGCCGGGCAAAGGTGCGGCAGTAGCATCTTTTAGCAAATGCCAGCCGCGCGGGGCATTGTCTGCTGCGGGGGCGTCCAACCCATCTGTAAGCGCTACAGCCAGCGCAACTTCGTATTCCTCGGGAACGGTGATCTGAGCAGATATGGGCTCAGCCGAGGCTTCTTTCTCATTCCCCAGTGCTTCGGCCAAGCCTTCAGCTTGCGCACGCAGGCGGGTGAGTTCGGCTTGCAGGGTGGTAAGCTGTTGCTGAGTTTGCGTTTGTTCCTGCCGATGGTGTTGCAGGTTGTGCTCTGTTGTTTCAAGCGCCTGCACAACTGTTTGCAGGGCCTGTTCTTGTGTGGCGCGTTGTTCCCGCGCTTGCTTGAGCGCATCTTCAGGCGGGGCGTCTGCCTGTGCTTTTTCCAGCGCTTGCGTAAGGGTTTGGGCTTCCTGCGTTGCGCGTTTGAAAGAGGATTCGGCAGCCCGCAGGGTGTTTTCTGCATTGCGGCGCTGGGCTTCAGCTTCCTGCGCGGCGCGGCTGGCATCAGTTAGGGTTGTATTGGTGGTTAGCCGTTCTGTTTCAGCTTTTTCCAGCGCTTCACGGGCAGCTTGCACGGCTTGAGAGGCCGCTTCGGTTTCCTGCTTAAGCTGGGTTCGGATGCTTTCTTCAACCAAAGCGGCCAGCGTATCGGCATGACGTTTTTCCGCTTGGGCGAGATCAGCCTTGAGAGAATCCAGCCGAGAGCGCGCTTGTTCCAGAGTGCGGCGCAGTTCGGTAAGTGCTTGTTCTGCTGCCTGTGCATTATTGCGCGCAACGGAAAGCGCCACATTGCATTCAGACCGCGTGCGCTCCGCCGCATCCAATGTGGTTTTGGCGGTCTGGAAAGTGGTTTGGGCTTCTTCGACAGCTTTTTGTGTAGCTTGAATGGCCTCAGAATCCGGCAGTTGCTGCTCTAGGGATGCCAATTCTGCCTGTAATGCGGTGTATGCAGCCGCAATACGGGCATGGTGATTTTGTGCGGCTGTTAGATTTTCTGCTGCGCGTTCATGGGCGGCGCGTGCGGTGTTCAGATCTGCGGTTAACTGGGTGAGCTTCTGCTCTGTTTCTGCCAGTTCTTTTGTAAGAGCCTGTTGCTTTGCCTCTGCCTCTGCCGTGCGGGCAGGGAGTGAGATAATGTTGGCTTCTGTTTCTACTTTTTCAGCTTGCAGGCGTTCAAGTGTTGCAGTGGCATCATCCAGCCGGGTTTTGGCTGCGTCTGCGTCTGCTTCATGCTGTTTTAGGCGTTCTGCTGCATCATTAGCCTGTGTGGCGGCGCGTTCTTCTTCCCGCGCAACGCCTTCGGCCAGCACACGGCACCGTTCCAGCGCGGTGCGGGCGGCATCGGCTTTTTCTCTGGCTCCGGGCAAAACCTTATTGGCTTCAAACTCGGCAACCACCGCGCTTTCTGCGGCTTCTTCATGTTCGGTTAGGGCTTTACGGGCGCGGGCGGCGTTATCAATCGCGCGTTCTACAGCCAACCGGGCACGTGCATGCAATACGGCCAGAAGTTCTGTTTCGGCTTCTCGCAACGCAGCAGAAAGTTCTCGGTAGCGGCTGGCATCGCGCGATTGTTCGGCCAGCCCATCCAGCCTGTCTGAGAGTTGCTGGCGGCGGTCTTCTGCGCGTGTCAGGTTGGATTCTGTGGCGCGTAGCTTGAGTTCTGCTTCATGCCTGCGGGCGTGCAGGCCGGTAATGCCTGCGGCTTCTTCCAAAATGGTGCGGCGTTCTTCTGGCCGAGCGCCCACCAGCATGGCTACGCGGCCTTGGCTCACCATGGCGGAAGAACGTGCGCCAGATGCCAGATCGGCAAACAGGGTTTGCACATCTCGCGCACGTACGGGGCGACCATTTATGCGGTAATCACTGCCAGACCCGCGTTCTGCCCGGCGGGTAATTTGCAGTTCGTCCATATCTGCAAAGGCGGCAGGGCCAAAACCCTTGGTGCCTTCCAGCGTAACAGTTACTTCGGCTAAAGATCGGGCAGGGCGGCCTGTGGTGCCTGCAAAAATAAGATCATCCATTTCCCCCCCACGGAGGGAACGGGCAGAAGATTCGCCCATAACCCAGCGCAGGGCTTCCACCACATTGGATTTGCCACACCCATTGGGGCCGACAATACCTGTCAGCCCGGGCAGGATTTCTACCGTTACCGGATCCGCAAAGCTTTTGAATCCGACAATGCGCAGACGAACAAAACGAACTGTCATGCAGGTAAGGGGCGCGGGCTTAGGAGAACATGCGTAAGCTTAGCTGGCTTTTGCCAAATATTTGGTAAAGTCATCGTAAGTTAGCGCGCTGGACACCTGCTCTTTATTGTTGAAGCGGAAGGTGGGGGTGGAATCAAAATGGAATTTGTCCTGCGCTTCGGTCTGCTGGTTTAAAATGAACTGCATGAGTTGTTGATCAGCAATGGCTTTTTCAAACGTATCGCCCGGCATACCGGCAAAGGCGGCCATTTTCTTGAGCTCATCCTTCGGGTTGCCTTCCTTGGTGTAGGCCCAGCGGTCCAGACTGGAAAGCAGGGAGGAGCAGAAAGGCTCATACCGTTCTGGTGGCAGGGTGCGGGCTACCATGGCGGCAACTGTTGCAAGCTGATCTGTGGGGAAATCATGAAAAACGTAGCGGATTTTCCCGGTATCAATCAGTTCTTTCTGCACCTGCGGAAAGGTGTTTTCTGCAAAATGCGCACAATGAATGCAGGTAAGGGAGAACCATTCTTCTACAACAATTTTGGCGTTCGGGTTGCCCAGTTCACGCGGGGTGAAGCGTGTATCTGTGGCATCTGCCGCTACAGAGATACCGCGCAGGGCAGTGGAGGCAACGGCCAGACTTCCGGCAGCTAAAATGGAACGGCGGGTGAAAGACATGGAAATCCGGTCTCCCTTAATGGGTGCAAATCATAAGCGGTTAAAGGCATGACGGCAGATTTGCTCCGCCGTCAACCCACAGATTTATCCGTAGTAGCAGATGCTTCGGCCTGAGCAGGTGTTGCAGACTGTTCGGCCAGCTTGCGCACGCGCACGCGGCGGATGTGCCGGGCATCTGCATCTAGCACGCGAAAGAGATAGCCATTTTCATGCGTCAGCACTTCACCACGGGTAGGGACATGCCCTGCCATGCGGAACACAAGCCCGCCAATGGTTTCAATTTCGGCTTCTCTTTCACTCTCGGTCAGAATGGGGCCGATGGTTTTTTCAAACTCTTCAATCGGGCAGCGTGCATCTATATCGAAAGACCCATCAGGCCGTGGGGTGATCATGACAATGGCAGGTTCATCATGCTCATCCGAAATGTCACCCACAATGGTTTCAATCAGATCTTCAATGGTTACCAAACCATCAATGCCGCCGTATTCATCAATCACAAGCGCCATGTGGGTCTGGCGCTGGCGCATCTGTAACAGCAGATCCAGCACCGGAATTTGGGGGGCAATCATCAGCGGTTGGCGCAAAAGTACTTCCAGATTAAAGGCCTCGCTGGTGCCAACATAGGCAATCAGATCCTTCACATGGATCATGCCTACAATATCATCCAACTGATCCCGATAAACTGGCATGCGGGAATGGTTTTCCCGCCGCATCATGGCCAATGCTTCGTCCAGACTGATGGAAACCGGCATGGCTACAATATCGGCGCGCGGTACCATCACATCATCGGCGGAAATGTTGCGCAGGCGCAGCACGTTGGCAATAAGTGCGCGTTCTTGCCTGTCTAGCTCCGGTTTTTCACCCGTTGCAGAGTCTTCTGGTTCATCCGCAGCCTGCTGCACAAGCGCGGCAATGGAGCTGCGCAGGTCTGTTTGATGTTTTTTGCGGTGGAAAAAGGAAAACAGGCCGCGACTATTGGCTTCCTGCTTGTCTGAAGAGGAATCGTGTTCGCTCATGATCGGGGTTTCCAAGGGTTGGGAACCCTGAGCCGCGAAAGCAGGCGGGATTCCAGCATCTCCATTTCGCGCGCTTCACCAGGATGGTGGTGGTCATACCCAGCCAGATGAAGGCTGCCGTGGATGACCAAATGCGCAAGATGGTCTGCAACAGGTTTGCCAGCTTTGCGGGCTTCACGCACCACGGTTTCCAGCGCCAGAATAATGTCTCCGCCGTTAATGCCGGGCGGAGGTTCAAATGTTAGCACATTGGTCGGGCGGTGTTTGCCACGGTGGCGGCCATTCAGTTCTCGCACCTCCCGATCTGTTGCCAAAACAACAGTATCGGGCAGGCCGCCGTATTCTGAGCAAGCGGCCAAGGCGCGCCATACCAACTGTTCCGGGTTATGCACATAAGAGCGCCAGCGCCTATCCCGGATAAGGATTTCAGGGCCTTCGTTCTGCTCATCGGAAAAAACAGCCTGAAAAGGCAGGCTTTTTTCTGGGGCATCCATATCCTGCATAGGGATATGGGCGGGGCTACTTGGCGGTTCCATTTTTCTCCTGACGGCCCTTGCTATGGGAGGGGTCCCTTACAGCCGTCGCCTTTGCATCATAGGCTTCAATAATGCGGGCGACTAGCTTATGCCGCACCACATCTGTTGAATCAAAGCGGGAAATAGTAATTCCTTTTACGTTTTCAAGCGTTTCCACGGCATCACGTAGGCCGGAGGTGGTGCCTGCTGGCAGATCAATCTGCGTAAGATCGCCCGTAACCACCATGCGAGAGCCGGGGCCAAGGCGTGTAAGAAACATCTTCATCTGTGCGATGGTGGTGTTCTGGGCTTCGTCCAGAATAACAAAGGCATGTGAAAGCGTACGCCCGCGCATAAAGGCCAGCGGAGCCACCTCAATATCCCCCGAAGCCATACGGCGCACGACCTGATCCCCTGGCAGCATATCGTAAAGGGCATCATACAGCGGGCGCAGGTAGGGGTCGATTTTGTCTTTCATATCTCCGGGCAGAAAACCCAGCCGCTCACCAGCTTCCACAGCCGGGCGGGAAAGAATGATCCGATCAATGGAACCAGCCTGCAACATGGCCACCGCCTGCGCCACGGCCAGATAGGTTTTGCCCGTGCCTGCTGGGCCAATGCCAAACACCAGTTCCTTTTTGGCCAGCGCTTTCATATATGCGGCCTGACCGGGGGAGCGGGGTTCAATATTGCCATGCCGCATACGGATAAGGGGCAGATCCCCTTCCAATTCCGGGGCGGTCTGTGGCGCGTTGGGGAGAATGCTGGTGGTATTTTGGGGCGGGCGGGACATGCGTATGGCGGCCTCTATGCTGCTGATATCCACGTTTTCGCCTGCTGCCAGTTTTTGGTACAGCACGCCAAGCACCGCACGCGTGCGGGCTGTTTGTTCGGGCACACCTTGAATGGAAATGCGGTTGCCACGCCGGGCAACCTCCACTTCCAAACCTTCTTCCAAGCAGCGCAGGTGTTTATCGTGGTCTCCCACAAGGCGCGCCAGAAGGGTGTTATCTTCAAACTGTAGGGTAGCAGAGGCATGGGGCATTTCTGCTGCCATGCGGGGTGAGGCGGAAATACGCGTGCTACTCAAGCGGACACACACTCCTCTTCTAAAACGCCGGACAGGGAGTTGGTCAGGCGTTCAACAATACGCACGGGCAGTTCCTTGCCAATCAGATGCTTGGGCCCAGAAACATGCACAGGCTGCAACCACGGAGAACGTCCGGCTATCTGGCCCGGTTTCCGTCCTTCTGAGGTAAACAGAACAGGAATGGTTTTGCCCACAAGTGTTGCATTAAAGGCATCCTGCTGTTCACGCAGCAGGGCCTGCAAAGCTTGCAAGCGGGCATCCTTCACATCCTCTGGCACCTGCATGCCAGCGCCTGCGGCAGGGGTGCCGGGGCGTGGGGAGTATTTGAAGGAATAAGCCAGCGCAAAGCCAACATCACGCACAAGCTGCATGGTGGCTTCAAAATCCTCATCCGTTTCACCGGGATGGCCCACAATGAAATCGGATGAAAGAGCCAGATCGGGCCGTGCTTCACGCAGGCGGCGCACGATATCCCGATACTCATCTGCCGTGTGGCCACGGTTCATGGCACGCAGAATACGGTCAGACCCAGCCTGAACCGGCAGATGCAGGAATGGCATCAACTCCGGCAGATCACGGTGGGCGGCTATCAGCGCATCATCCATGTCTCGCGGGTGGGATGTCATGTAACGGATGCGGGAAAGGCCGGGCAGCTTGGCCAGTTCATATGCCAGTTGCGGCAAGCCCCATGTAGAGCCATCCGGGCCTTCACCATGATAGGCATTTACGTTCTGCCCTAGCAGGCAGATATCCTTCACGCCGCTTTCCACCATACGGCGCGCTTCTGCCAGCACGGAAAGCACGGAGCGGCTGCTTTCTGCCCCGCGTGTGTAAGGCACCACACAGAAGGAGCAGAATTTATCGCATCCTTCCTGAATGGTAAGGAAAGCCGTGTAATTGCCTGCGGTCTGCGGGGCTTCGGCTTCTGGCAGAAAATCGAATTTCTGCTCTGCGGGAAAATCCGTTTCAATAACCGCGCCACCGGCACGGGCCGCACGGGCCACCATTTCTGGTAGGCGGTGATAGGTTTGCGGGCCCAGAACAATATCTACATACGGCGCGCGGGCCAGAATTTCCTGCCCCTCTGCCTGCGCTACGCATCCGGCTACGGCAATAATGGTCTGCTGCCCGGCGGTTTCCCGCGCTTCCTTGATCTTGCGCAGGCGACCGAGTTCTGAAAACACTTTTTCTGCCGCTCTATCTCGAATGTGGCAGGTGTTCAGGATAATCATGTCCGCTGCATCTGGCGTGGCAACAGGCTGATAGCCAAGTGGCCGCAGAACATCCCCCATACGTGCACTATCATACACATTCATCTGGCAACCCCACGTAATAACGTGCAGGCCACGAGCAGGGGATGTGTTGGCTGGGGTTCCGGTCATGATGGCAGGCGCTCCGCTATGCCGCAGGCCCATTCCATGCGGCAGGTGGAGGAAATCGGGCCAGAGCGCGTGCAGGTCAAGCCTCTTTTCTCACCAAGGCGAGAATAGTGGAAAGGTAAGAACGGCCAAAAAGTATTCTGGCGGTTAACAGACCGAATGTTCCTTATGGGTTTGGTGGCTTGCAACAGCCACCTAGTTTGCTGCCTAAAGTCTTATACGTATTGAAGCAAAAAAGCAGGCGGTTCTGTCAAGTATCCTTTTGGCTTTCTTGACAGAAGGCGGCAGAAAATTGGCAGGCAGAGTGGCTGGGTTAAACCGGCCTTTGATAACCGTAGGTTTACGGTTCTGGCGCAGTTCTGCCGCCCCCATGGATACGGCTTTCCATGCTGCCTGTGCCAAAGCCTTGCGGCTGGGGAACATATCTGGGTCCAGCGGTTCGTGCAGCAACACGGTTGCGCGGGAACGCTTCCATTTCAGCAAGGCCCATACATGGGGGCCAAGGTCCATATCCCCGTACCATGAAAACACGGGGCGGCGGAGGCGGGAAATGGGCAGGTCTTCCAGCCGGTCATATACAAGGGATACGGGCTGGATAAGGGGTGTCATGCCTGGTTCAAACGTTATGGGCAGCAGGCTTTTATCCATGCCTTCCTTCAGGCGTGGCAATTTTGCGATGGCAAAAAAGGCGGACATAAACGGCAACACGCGGGAGCCATCGGATGATGTGCCTTCAGGGAACAATACCAGATTATCCCCCTCCACCATGCGGCGGATCATTTCATCACGCTCACGGCCTGTGGTGCTGCGCTGGCGGCTGACAAAAATGGTGCGCCCGATTTGTGAGACCAACCCCATGATGGGCCATTTTTCAATATCGCCCTTGGCCACAAATACGGAGGGAAGGATGGTGCCCAGCACAGGCACATCCAACCAAGACATGTGGTTGCAAATATAGATAACGGGGCGTTCCCCCCGCTGGCGGGCTTTTAGGCCACCCACTGTGCCCACACGTTGCCCCACAACATGGATCTGCAACCCGATAATACGGCACAGCACGCCCCAGATAACCCGCGTCCAGCGGATTTTTGGCGTGCCGGGCACAAGCAGCAGGCACGCTTCAAAACCAACAGATAGCGGCACCCACACAACCAGCGCACCAAGGCGCAGGGCTGCCCTTAAATCTGCCGTGCGGCGGAAATAAGCTTCCACCCATGCAGGTAAGGGGGAAAGGCCATCGGGCTTCTTTTTGGGGGAAGCATAAGGGGGATGGGTTTGATCAGACGGGCGTGGTGTCATCGTTTCATTTCTGCCAGACACAGCTCTGTCGGACAAACGCGCCCGGCAGCGGCGCAGATGGAATGAAAAAGCATGCGCTCTCTTACCGCGATTTTAGCCGGCGGGACAATCCATCTCCCAATTTATGCGCAACAGAAGCTGTTTTCGGCTTCGGCACCGTATTTTTGTCATGGTATGTGCATAAAAGGGTTTGTAAGCAGAACTTCCGCAAATAGGTGGCAGGCAGATTATTGGTGAGGACACGCAAGAATAACATGCTGAACAGGCTTGCTCTCACCGCGAATCGTGTTTTGGCTGGCGCCGCCCTGTGGGGGGCATCATCCTGCCTGTCTTGGTCTTGGGCGGCAGATCCACAGCCGTACACCACCAAACTGGTGCCTACCGGAGAGGCGGATTTGGATACGGCTATTAAAAGTTCATCCGATCTGCAGTCTCTCCAGTCCACACATGCGGTGGGGCCATTTGCGTTGGCCGGGCGTGTGCGGAATGAATATGACCGCCTACGCACGGCGCTAGAAAGCTGTGGTTATTACGCTGGCACAGTGCATATCACCCTCAGCCGGAATGGCGGCAAGGATTCCGTGAAGATGGATGGGATGTCTCCCGCCCTTTCTCAATGGATCGAATCCGTGCCGACGGGTGAAAAAATTCAGGCTGAGGTGAAGGTAGATAAAGGCCCACTGTTTCATCTGGGTACCGTTACGCTGGTGGATGATAAAACCGGCAAGCCACCTGTTTTAACAGATGCCCAGAAAAAAGCCTTTGGCCTTGCATCGGGCCAGCCAGCCGTTGCCAAAAGCGTGCTGGATGGCGGCAGCAACCTGATGGATGCCCTGCGGGAAGATGGGCACGCACTGGCAACAGTGGAAAAGCCTAAGGCTTTTCTGGAGCCCACTACGCACACACTGAATATTACCTACCCGGTAACGCCGGGCCCGGTGCTGAATATTGGCAAGATAGACACAACCGGCCTGAAACAGGTGCACGAAAAATTCGTGCGCCGCCGTATGACAGTGCAGGAAGGCCAGCTTTATCAGCCTTCTAAAATTGAAAACGCACGGCAGGACCTGGCCTCCGTTGGGGTGTTTTCGAACGTAACAGTGCAGGATGCCTCCACCTATGCAGTAGATGGCACCATGCCGCTGGACTTCAGCTTTAAGGAAGCCAAGCGCCATTCCGTGGGGGCAGAGGGCGGATATTCCACAGATTTGGGTGCGCGTGCTGGTGGATCATGGACACATTATAACCTGCTGGGCAATGCAGAGCGTTTGCGGCTGACAGCGCTTATTACCGGGCTTGGTGGCTCGGCCCAGCAAGGCTTGGGGTATGATGTGTATGCAGATTTCTTCAAGCCCGATTTTCTGGAACGCAATCAGAATCTAAGCGCGCGTATTGAAGGGCTGCGGCAGTTGTTCTGGTCTTACCGGCAGACGGCGTTTTTGATCCGTGGCGGCATTACACGCCCGTTGGCTAAAAACTGGAACGGTAGCTTTGGGTTGATGGCAGAGCAGGAAAAGATCGAGCAGTTTGATGTCACGCGGGATTACACCATTATTTCTGCGCCGCTTTCCGTCATGTTTGACAACACAGGCGTTGGAAACCCCATCGAGCCCGCAACACACGGCGTACGCGCCAGCATGAGCATTACGCCATCCGTTTCCTTGGGGAATAAGGGCAGTGGCACCTCGTTTTTTGCCATCCTGAACGGCACGGCTTCTACATACTTTGATCTGCACCATCTGGGCATCAGCAAGCCCGGCAATAGTGTTCTGGCGTTTCGTGGCATGGTTGGCAGTATTCAGGGCGCCAGCACGTGGGATATTCCGCCAGATCAACGCCTGTATGCAGGGGGTAGTTCTACTGTAAGAGGCTTCCGCTGGCAGGGTGTGGGGCCGCAGTATAAAAATACGCGCTATGCTATTGGCGGAACCTCGCTAGATGCGGGAAGTGCAGAATTCCGCCAAAGAATTATCGGCAATGTAGGCATGGCTGGTTTTATAGATGCCGGTCAGGTTGGTAGCAGCAGTTTGCCCTTTACGGGCAAGCTGCGCGTGGGTGCTGGTGGGGGTGTGCGTTATTATACGCCTATTGGCCCCATCCGGCTGGATGTTGCCGTACCTCTTAACCGCGCCCCACGTGGTGATAAGTGGGATCTGTATATCGGCCTTGGGGAGACATTCTAATGGCCGATATGCCAGAACCCATTTTGCCACGCACACCAGATAAACCTGCACGCCCACTGTGGCGGCGTGTAGGGCGTGTTGCCCTTATAACCGGTGGCTCTCTACTTGGCATAACGGGCCTTGCCGTAGCTGTTTTGCTGGTGGGAGCCAATACCGGGCCGGGCCGCAAAATGCTTATGCACCAGACATCCTCCCTTACGGGCGGGATGATCGGGCTTTCGGGCATGTCTGGGCGCTTCCCCGATAACTTCCGGCTGGATACGCTGGAAATTCATGATAAGCAGGGTGCTTGGCTTACGCTGCATAACGTGGCGCTTAACTGGTCACCTCTGGCAATAATTGGGCGCACAGCGCGTATTTACGCCGTTACGGCAGATGAGCTGGATATTCCGCGCCTGCCTGTGTCTGATCCGGCCAAGCCAGCCACGCCTTCCAAAAGTTCGCCTTCTGCGCTCCACCTGGGGGTGGATATCCGCAAACTTGCAGTGGGGCGTATTAACGTGGGGGCTGCGCTTGCGGGTTCTCCGGCCAGTTTTTCCTTGGCTGGGCGCGGTCAGTTATCCAATATTGATCCGGTTATCAACGGGTTAAGCCTGCCTTCTTTGCCGGGTGCGGATATTGCGCTGCATCTGAAAAGGCTGGATGCCGCCGGGCAGATTGATCTGGCAACCACCACCAGCAAAGGTAAGCTGGGCCTGCATCTGGATGCCAGCGAGGGCACAGATGGCTTTGCCGCTACGCGCCTTAAAATGTCGCAACTGGTGCCGCTGGCGCTTAAGCTGGATATCAATGGTCCGCCTTCGGCCGCTGTGCTTGGCTTTGCTGCTTCTGCTGGGAATATAAAAGCCCATGCAGATGGCGTGCTGGATTTGCTGGCTGAAAAGCTTGGTAACCTGAATGCCGGAGTAGATGCCCCCGCTATGTCTCTCTCGCCCGATCTGGCGTGGGGGGGCATCCATTTAGGGGCGCAGTTGCATGGCAAAATGGCAGCACCGCTGGGCACAGCGCAGGTGCAGGTTGATCAGCTTGCCGCATCCGGCGCGGGTGTGGGCACGCTGAAAGTTCAGTTCTCGGGCGAAAATGGCAGTGCCGATATGGCCAATCTGTTGCATGTGGTGGCCACAGCAGATGGTGTGCGCCTGCCGGGCAAAGCGCCAACATTGCTGGCATCTGCGCCGTTGCAGCTTGATGCGCAGTTAGAGCCACAAAAGCCCGGCAAGCCGCTGGCTTTTACGCTCTCTCATCCTTTGCTGAATCTCTCTGGCAATGTGCAGTCTGCTGCGCCACAGCGTGGCACGGTGGCGTTAAAGCTGCCCGATTTGCTGCCGTTTGGTGAAATGGCTGGCACGCCTTTGCGCGGTAATGCGGGCATGAACGCACAGTTTGACCTTCCCGCAAAGCCGGAGGGAGATACGCACCTTACAGCAGATGGCACGCTGGCTATTACAGGGGGGCAGCCTCAGGCAGCCGGGCTGATCGGGCCGGACGGCAAGTTTGCCCTTACAGCCACCATGCGGCCCTTGCCTGCGCAGGATAAGCTACCAGCGGCTAAACAGATTGACCTGCAAAACTTTAGTGTGGATGGCCGCGCCCTTAATCTTAAAGGAGGCGGGCAGGTCAACACGGGCCGCGATATGGATCTGGCGTTTGATCTGGGGCTGACAGATCTGGCGCGGGCGTTACCCTCCCTGCGTGGGGCGCTCACGCTGGCCTTGCAGGCCAAAGGCCCGATGCAGGATTTTACAGCCACCCTGCATGCGAAGGGAGACCCCGGTACCGCCACCATGCCACGCGGCCCCATAGCGCTGGATGCCAATGTGCAGCACTTGCCAACTGCGCCAGAAGGCACGGTGCAGGCAAATGGCACGCTTAACCGCGCCCCATTGGTGCTGGATGTGGCTTTGGCGCAAAGCGCGCAGGGTGACAGGCAGGTTGATATTCGCAAACTGTCATGGAACAGCGTGGCCGGGCAGGGGCAGCTTTCTCTTCCTACAGGTGAGGTGGTGCCTCTGGGCACGCTGGATCTGAAGGTGGGGCGCTTGGCAGATTTTCGTCCGCTTATTGGGCAGGCTATCTCTGGCGCGCTGGCAGCTTCTGTTAAAACCACGCAGGTGGCGGATAAACCTCAGGTTGCCCTTAAGCTGGATGGCAACGTGGCTATGCCCAGCGTAAAAATTGGCTCTCTGGCTTTAGCTGGCACGGTAAAAGATCCGGCGGCTCACCCCAATGCTGATCTTACGCTTAAACTGGGGGGGCTTTCTGCTTCTGGCGTAACCGGGCAGGCGCGATTGAGTGCCAAAGGGCCGGATAATGCTATGGCGTTAACCGCTCAGGTGGGGCCAGCAAGCTGGTCTGGAAGCCCCTTGATGCTGGATACCGCAGCTATGCTGAACCTGCCAGCCAAGCAAGTAAAAGTGCAGCGCCTGAATGCCACGGCCAAGCAGGAAACATTGCGCCTTTTAGCGCCTGCCTTGGTCTCGTTTGGGGAGACTATGGGGGTTGAGCGGCTGCGGGCCACGTTGGTAACGGCAGGCAGCCAACCCGCCACCATTGATGTTGCGGGCAAGATCAAGCCTTCTTTGGCCGTTACGGCGGATATTCGTAATCTTACGCCTGCGCTGGCGCATCCGTTTGCGCCAGATTTCAAGGCATCTGGCACGGTTTCCGTTCAGGCCAAGGTGGCGGGCACGTTAAATGCACCACAAGGGCAGGTTAAGCTTACCGGACGTGATTTGCGTATGGCTGGCAGTTCTGCCGCGGCTTCCATTCCGCCATTGCATCTAGATGCCGCAGCCAATCTAGCTGGTAGTTCTGCCAAGGTGCAGGTGGCGGCAGGTGCGGGGCCCAAGCTGAACATGAATGTGGCTGGCACGGCCCCGCTGAACAAAACCGGGCCAATGAACCTGCGCGTAAATGGCAATCTGGATTTAAGCATTGCCAACGGCATTCTGGGTGCGCAGGCGCGGCAGGCCATGGGGCAAGCCCAAATGGCGCTGCTGGTTGCGGGCACCGTGTCCTCCCCCCGTGTAACAGGCACGGTGGATCTGCGCGATGCCGATGTGCAGGATTTTGCCCAAGGCTTCCATTTGGCCAATATCAATGGCCGTGTGGTGGGCGAGAACGACAAGATCGTTATTCAGAACCTTACGGCCAAGGCTGGTGATGGCAATTTGGGCGTAACCGGCTTTGTGGGCATTGGCTCCCCCGGCATGCCGCTGGATATTCGTTTGCAGGCCCATGATGCCCGGCCCATTTCCAGTGATCTGCTAACAGCGGTGATGAACGCGGATATTGCCGTAAAAGGGCAGGTGCAAACCCGCATGGATGTTGATGGCACGGTGGATTTGCGGCGTGTGGAAATTAACATTCCCAATTCCTTGCCCTCATCCGTAGCGCGGCTTGATGTTGTGCGCCCCGGTGATGAGCAAAAGCAGGCGGAAGCCGCCAAAGTAGAAAGCACCAAGGCCGCGGTGATCGGGCTGAACCTGAACGTGACATCTCCGGGCAAGTTCTTTGTGCGTGGGCATGGCTTAGACGCAGAAATGGCTGGCAAGTTGAAAGTTGGCGGCACAACACAGGCTCCGCAGGTTAGCGGAGGGTTTGATCTCAAGCGCGGTAACTTTGATCTGGCCGGTATTTCACTCAACTTCACCAAGGGGCGGGTGGCTTTTAATGGCTCTGGCGTTGGCCATAAAATGGACCCCACGTTGGATTTTGAGGCCGACCGTGCCGTGCAGGGCCAAACGGCTATGCTGAAGGTGGGCGGGTATGCCAGCGCGCCCAAGATTACGTTTGAATCCATGCCGCCGCTGCCGCAGGATCAGGTATTGGCCATGCTGCTGTTTGGCACGGATGCACACTCTCTTTCCTCCACACAGATGGTGGAATTGGGCACGGCACTTGCCACCCTTACAGGGCTTACGCCGTTTGACCCAATGGGCACTATTCGCAAAACCTTGCATCTGGACCGTTTGGCTATTGGCGGCGGTTCTGGCGTGGGGAATGGTGGCACCAGTGTTGAGGCCGGTAAATACGTGATGAAAGGCGTTTACGTAGGCGCCAAGCAGGCCACTTCTGGCTCTGGCACACAGGCACAGGTGCAGGTTGACCTGACAAAACATCTCAAGCTGAACACAACCGTGGGCACAGGCGGCACCGTTACAGGCTTTACCACCCCGGAAAACGATCCGGGCAGTAGTGTTGGGCTGCTGTGGCAGTATCGTTACTAAGCATTCAGGCGCATATTTGAGGCGCTTTTTCTTACAAGCGCCTCAAATCAGGCTTTAGTCCGAAAGGCTGAAATCCACCACAACAGGCACATGGTCGGAAGGGCCTTCCCAATCTCGCGCTTCACGCACAACCGTCATGCCATGCAGGTTGGGTAGGAGGTCAGGCGTCATCCATACGTGGTCCAAACGGCGGCCGCGGTTAGATTTTTTCCAGTCCCGGTTGCGGTAAGACCACCACGTATAAAGTTTTTCTTCCGGCGGCACAAAGTGGCGCATGGCATCCACAAAGCCGGTTTGTAGCCAGCGGTTAAGGCGTTCTGTTTCCGGCGGGGTGTGGCTGACAATTTTAAGAAGCTGCTTGTGGCTCCATACATCATGCTCAAGCGGCGCAATGTTGAAGTCTCCCACCAATACCGTGCGGTTGAGGGGGCGGGACTGAAACCACTCCGTCACTTCTTCTACAAAAGCCAGTTTGTGGGCGAATTTTGGGTTGGTTTCTGGGTCTGGCTCATCCCCACCTGCGGGAATGTAAAAGTCGTGCAATTCCACTTCGCCTTCTGGCGCGCATACGGTTGCGGCCACGTGGCGGCAATCTTCCTTGCCGTACCATATCGGGGTTTGCGTGACAGGCTTTAACGGGTGGCGAGAAAGAATGGCAACGCCGTTATAGCCTTTCATGCCCCGGTAATGCAGGTGCTCAAAACCCAGAGCCTTCACGCCGTCTTCGGGAAACAGAGGGTCTGGCACCTTGGTTTCCTGTAGGCACACAACATCAGGGGCGAGGTGCCGCACCAGCTTTTCAAGCAGAGGCAGGCGCAGGCGGAGGGAATTGATGTTCCATGTTACTAATCGCATGTGCCGTGGCATGACGGATTGCCGTTTGCAGGGCAAGCAAAAACAGGCGCATAACTGGGGCAGATGGAACCCGGCTGTTCCCTTGTAATTTCATGTAACAGGGCCATTTTCTAGATTATGACAACCCAATCTTCTTCCGTTTCTCCGGATGCAGTTGCGCTGCATCGCGCCTTGTTCACTCTGGATAGCCATATTGATATTCCGTGGCCCGATCGGAATGATGCGTTTGAGGATACGGCAGATAGGCGGGTGGATCTGCCTAAAATGCAAAAGGGCGGCATGTCTGCCGGATGCTTTGTGGCGTACATTGCCCAAGCCGCCATAGACCGCGAAGGGCACGCACAGGCGCAGGCGCAGTGCCTGGCTATGCTGGATGCCATAGGCCGCATGCAGGGCACCCATAATGGCATAAGCGCACGTGTATGCTCCGCTGTGGCAGATATGCGCGCCGCGTTTGATGAAGGCATTTTGGTTGTTGTTCCGGCTGTAGAAAATGGCTACGGCATGGGGGATGACCCCGCATTGCTCAAGCAGTTTCGGGCCAAGGGGGCGCGTTACGTTACGCTTACCCATAACGGGCATAACGCGCTGGCAGATGCGGCCATTCATCGCCCCAGCCTTGGGGATGCACCACAGCGCCACAATGGCCTTTCCGCCCTTGGGCGTGAAGCAATTGCGGAAATGAACCGCCTTGGCATTGTGGTGGATGTTTCTCATTCCTCCAAGCAAACCATGCTTCAGGCGGTGCAGGTTTCAACCACGCCTATTGTGGCAAGTCATTCCTGCGTGCGCACGCTGTGTGATCATCCACGCAATCTGGATGATGAGCAGTTGGATGCGCTTAAGGAAAGTGGTGGCGTTATCCAGATTACGGCCATGCCCGCGTTTTTGAAGCCCAAACCGGAGGAAGGTAAACGGCAAGGTTTTGTGGCTGATCTGGTGGACCATATTGATTACGTTGTGCGCAGGCTTGGGCCAGAATACGTCGGTATTTCCTCAGATTTCGATGGCGGTGGCGCGCTGGAAGACTGGCAGAACGCCACACAGGGCGTGAACATAACGGCCGAGTTGATGCGCCGTGGTTATGACAAAAGTGAAATTGCGGCTTTCTGGGGTGAAAACTTCCTGCGCGTGTTGGAAAAGGCAGAACAGGTGGCAGAACAAAGCAGGATTGTATGAGAACAAAAAACTGCAAAAATTGTCCACTTCCTGTCTTGACATCGCGTATTTTCAACAAAAAGTTCAAAAATCACAGGGTGTCAAAAAACCGCAACACATTAAATCTTTTGAAATCAGTGAGTTGGCGGGAATGACCAAAAACTGTGCAATCTGTTGAAAGGTCTGACTTTCTGCGGTTTATGATGAGTCAGCCCCAGCTGTTCCACAGAGTTATCCACAAAAACGGTGGATGAAATTTCCCTTTCGACCAAGAGCGTATGATGACAGCTGATTCTTCCCCTTCAGATACCCTGCCTGTGGCGCAGGAACAGGCAGCCCCTGCTGTAAAGGGGGTAGAGGCCATTCGGCATGCGCTTAAAACCATGCCGCTTTCACCCGGCGTGTATCGTATGCTCGGGGCTAAGGGGGAAGTGTTGTACGTTGGCAAGGCGTTGGCGCTTAAAAAGCGGGTAACGTCTTACACCCACATTAACCGCTTGCCCGAACGGCTACGGCGCATGGTTTCCGAAACGGTAGCAATGGAAATTGTTACCACCCATACGGAAGCCGAAGCACTGTTGCTGGAGGCCAACTACATCAAGCGCATGAAGCCGCGCTTCAACATCCTGCTGCGGGATGACAAAAGCTATCCGTGGTTGATGCTGACAGATGCGCATGCGTTTCCGCAAATTGCCAAACACCGTGGCAAGGCCATTAAAGGGGCCAGCCTATGGGGGCCGTTTGCTTCGGCTTGGGCGGTTAATCAGACCCTCAACCTGATCCAGCGCGTTTTTCTGCTACGCTCCTGCACGGATGCGGTTTTTAACGCACGCACCCGGCCATGCCTGCTTTATCAAATCAAACGTTGCTCTGGCCCGTGTGTGGATCGGATAGATCAGGAAGCTTACGGCAAATTGGTGGAACAGGCGCGGGAGTTCCTTTCTGGCAAGGATACGGCGCTGCGTGAAACCTTGGGACAGGAAATGAATGCGGCAGCAGAAGCGTTGGATTTTGAGCGCGCTGCTATATTGCGCGATCGTATTCGTGCGCTGGCGCAAATGCAGGAATCCAGCGTAATCAACCCGGCATCTCTTCAGGATACAGATGTGCTGGCCCTGTGGCAGGAGGCCGGACACGCCTGTATTCAGGTCTTTTTCATTCGCGGTGGGCGTAATAATGGCAGTCGCTCATTCTTTCCCGCCCATACGCAGGATGCCTCACCCGCAGATGTGCTTTCTGCCTTTATCGCGCAGTTTTACGATGACAAACCCTGCCCAGCACAGATTTTGGTCAATTATGAGCTTCCGGAATCTTTGCTGCTGACAGAGGCACTCTCTCTTCGGCGGGGGCGCAAGGTGGAAATTCTTGCGCCGCAAAGGGGTGAGAAAAAGCAGGTGCTTGACCATGCCGTGAGCAACGCGCGGGATGCACTAAGCCGCAAGCTGGCGGAAACCGCAGGGCAGGCCAAATTGCTGCAAGGCGTGGCAGATGTTCTGGGGCTGGATGCGCCGCCAGAACGCATAGAAGTGTACGATAACAGCCATATTCAGGGCTCGCACGCCTATGGTGTTATGATTGTGGGCGGGCCGGAGGGCTTTAACCGCAAGGCGTATCGCAAGTTCAAAATCAAAGGTCCCGTTACGCCGGGGGATGATTTTGGCATGATGCGCGAAGTGCTGGAACGCCGCTTTGGCCGCGCTTTGAAAGAGGCAGAAGAGGGCGATACCTCCAACTGGCCAGATGTCCTGCTGATTGATGGTGGGGCAGGGCAATATTCTGCCGTGCGCAGTGTGCTGGATGATCTGGGCGTAACGGGCGTAAAACTTGTTGGCATTGCCAAAGGGCCGGACCGCGATGCCGGGAAGGAGTGGTTCTATACGGAGGACAAGGAACCCTTCCAGCTCGATCTGAGAGACCCCGTACTGTACTATCTGCAACGGCTGCGCGATGAGGCCCACCGTTTTGCCATTACCACCCATAGGTCTGGCAGATCCAAAACACTGGTGAAGTCCGAACTGGATGATGTGCCCGGCATTGGGCCTGCACGTAAAAAGCTGTTGTTGAACACATTTGGTTCAGCCCGCGCCATCAAGCAGGCCGGTTTGGCAGAACTGGAAGCCGCTCATGGTATCAGCCGGGAAACAGCGCGGGCCATTTACGGCCATTTTCATCCGGATTGGACGCCGGGATGAATATGGGCATATGAGCATTGCAGAAGAATTCTGGGTATCTGACACCTTTGCGATGGCATAAGCCATTCCAGCAGTGCAGGAAATAGGTTACTATATCCCGCAATGCTGACAGATCTGCCGAATGTCCTGACAATCTCGCGTATTGTAGCCATACCCATTGTGGTCACTCTGGCTGCATGGGGGAGCCCGCGTACAGATGCCTTGGCGTGTCTGCTGTTTATTCTAGCGGGAATAACCGATTATTTTGATGGCAAGCTGGCCCGTTCACGCCATCAGATGTCAGATTTCGGGCGCATGTTTGATTCCATTGCAGATAAGCTTCTGGTTGGGGCTTGTCTGATGGTTCTGGCTGGTTTTGCGCGCCTGCCTTATCAGGGGTTATGGCCTGCCATTATTATTCTGTGCCGTGAAATTCTGGTGTCCGGCATGCGGGAATATCTGGCAGAACGCCGCGCACGCTTGCCTGTAACCCGTTTGGCAAAATGGAAAACCGGCTTCCAGATGACAGCCATTGGTTTTTTGCTGGCGGGGGATGGCACAGGCGCTTTATTGGGTATGCCGTGGCTGCCAGTTGCGCTTATTGGTGCTGTATTACTTTGGATTTCTGCGGTGCTTACATTGATAACCGGCTGGGATTATTTAACAACCGGCCTACGTCATGTTGAAATGTAAAAAACTTTGTTACTATTTTAGTAATACGTTGCATCTATTCCAGAAAAATAACTTCATTTTGCTGCATCGCCTTGTGTCTGGTGGATAAACCGTTATTTAGCATGAGGTGCGGTTCTAAAAGGCCGCAATCGCAGGCAGGGAATGATTCGCCTGCTGTTGAAAGATGATGATTGCGGAGTCAGGGCATGCGGAAAGCCGCTCTTCTAGGTTTATGTATGATCGTGAGCGGATGTGCAGGCTTTGACAAGTTTGTCTCGGATACAGCAACGCTTCCGGGTGAAAACCCCAATGCAGCCACTGGGGATGATTTAAACATGCGGCGGATCAGGGGGCAGTCTGCTGTAGATGTTCCTATCCTGCCAGAAGGCGGTAATATGTGGCCCGGCCCGCCAACGCCGCTACCTACGCTGGAAGATGTTGAAAAAGACCGTGCTGGCACCGTGTTGGGTGGAGACTCTGCCACAGGCCCGCAGCTTCCTGATGGCGAGGAAATGAGTATTGGCGAAAAAGAAGATATTCGCCACGGTGTTATCGGGGGGGGCACGGCAGGTAAACTGCCAGATGCAGAACCAGATGTTTCCAGCAAATACGGGGCGCATCGTGGTAATGGGGCCCCCATTGAAATCCCAAATGATGATGGTACCATTACCTTGATCCAGCCAGATGGATCCGTTAGCACCATCAAAGATAACCGTTCTACCGTACATCATTAACCGCTACGCTGTTGAAGCGTGGCAGATGAAACGGCTGAAAACTCAAACCGCAGTAGGCAGGCCATGACAGGCTCCGTAAATATTCTTTATTTTGCCGCCCTGCGTGAGCAACTGGGGCGCGAAGGCCAGCAGGTTACTCTGCCATCCAATAGCATGCCTGTAGCGGCTTTGGTGCAGGAACTGCGCCAGCACGATGCTAAGCTGGATGAGGTGTTTGCAGCTACGCCTCGCATCCGTGTGGCCATCAACCAAAAGCTGGGCGGGTTTGATACCTGCGTGCAGCCGGGTGATGAGCTGGCGTTTTTCCCCCCCATGACGGGCGGCTGATACTCATGTCTGTCCGTGTTCTGGTGCAGCAGGCAGCTTTTGACACAGGGGCTGAAACCTTGCGCCTTTCCAACCTTTCCGAACACATTGGCGGTATGGGTCTGTTTGTAGGGCAGGTGCGTGGTGGAGATGGCTTGCTGAGCCTGACACTGGAACATTATCCGGGCATGACGGAAACCATTCTCAACCAACTTGCGCAGGATGCCATGCAGCGCTTTAGCCTGCTTGGGTGCACACTCATACACAGGGTTGGCCGGTTAGAAGTGGGCGAACCCATTGTGCTGGTTGGGGCTGCTGCGGCCCATCGGGGGGCCGCGCTTTCAGCCACATCGTTCTTGATTGATCGGCTTAAAACCGGCGCGCCGTTTTGGAAAAAAGAAGAATTTGCCAATGGCCATACCGCGTGGGTGGATGCGCGGGAAGAAGATGAACACGCTGCGGCGGCATGGACGCGCACAGCGCCTTCATCTTCCTGACCTTACGGCTTTTCAGGACAATACTTTATAAATAGCATGGGTGAGTTTGCGTAAATCCTGTTTTTCAATAGTAAAGGCAGGTGTTAGGTAAACAATATTGCGGAAAGGGCGTATCCACACGCCTTCGGCAATAAAACGTTGGCGCAATGCATCCGGGTTACTGATTTTTTCTAGTTCTACAACACCAATAGCCCCAAGTGTGCGCACATCCTTTACGCCGGGCAGTGTGCGGCAGGGTTCTAGCGCCTCAGTTAGAAACGCGTTGATAGCTTGGACTTGCTGAAGGCGTGGCTCGGTTTCAAAAAGATCAAGCGACGCATTGGCGCAGGCGCAAGCCAGTGGGTTGGCCATAAAGGTGGGGCCGTGCATTAACGCATGTTCGGGGTTATCAGAAAGAAAAGCCTCAAACACATGCTGGCGCGCTACTGTGGCGGCAAGGGCCATGGTGCCCCCGGTAAGCGCTTTTGAAAGCGTGATAATATCGGGCACAATACCAGCCTGTTCGCAGGCAAACATGGTGCCTGTTCGGCCAAAGCCGGTGAAGATTTCATCTAAAATCAGCAGAACATCATGGTCATCCGCAGCTTTGCGCAAGGTGCGCAGTGTTTGCGGAGAATGAAACAACATGCCGCCAGCCCCCTGCACCAAAGGTTCGGTGATAATGGCGGCCAGTTCGTGCGCATGTTTTGCCAACAGATTCAGAAAAACGGCCGTGCTGGCCTCATCTACTGGCAGCGGGGAGATGACGTGCTCCATCAGGGCAGAGCCATAGAGATGGTGCATGCCCTCTTCCGGATCGCAAACAGACATGGTGGCCAGTGTGTCTCCATGATAGCCGCCACGGAACGCCAGCATTTTGGTGCGTTTGGTCTGTCCTTTGTTCAAGCGGTACTGAATGGCCATTTTCATGGCGACTTCTACAGAAACCGAACCTGAATCCGTAAAGAACACCCGCTCCAGATCTCCGGGCAGCATGGCGCATAATCTGCTCGCCAGGCGTAGGGCGGGTTCATGCACCA
Organism: Acetobacter sp. AAB5; assembly: GCF_050106715.1. NCBI lineage: Bacteria > Pseudomonadati > Pseudomonadota > Alphaproteobacteria > Acetobacterales > Acetobacteraceae > Acetobacter > Acetobacter sp. AAB5. Next base: position 210,588 of record NZ_JBNIEW010000001.1, on the reverse strand, counting down.
TGCCGCCAAACATTACATGTGGCATGGTTTCCATTTGCTGGCAGACGGCTTGGCGAATATGCGGGTGATTATAGCCGTGGCAGGCTGTCCACCATGCCGCTACGCCATCCACCAGTTCCCGGCCGTCTGTTAGGGTAATGCGCGTGTTGTGCGTGCTTGCGGCGGCAAGTGGCGCGGGGGCTGTTTTCATCTGGCTATAAGGCAGCCAGATATGGGGCAGGCCCTGCGTGTACCATTCCGGCATGGAAGATAAAGATGAGCCGGAAGCTTCTGTCATGGAATGTTTCCCCATAGATGATTGACCCGCCCTTCAGGCTGCGGCACCACATGTTACATGACGCGGTTTGATAATCTTTTCCAGAAGGGGCTGGCGGATCTGTCTGCTCAGGGGCGTTTGCGCACCTGTCAGCAATGGCAATATGCGGGTGGTGCGCTGCTCAAACGTTCAGATGGCGTTGTGGTCACAGATTTTTCGTCCAACGATTATCTGGGCCTGCGCATGCACCCTTTGTTGCATGAGCGCGCATCCGCTTGGGCACAGGCAGAAGGCAGCGGTAGCGGTGCTTCCCGGTTGGTAACGGGTACATCCCCCCAGGCTTGTGCGCTGGAAAAGCGCGTGGCGCGGCTAAAGCATATGCAGGCGGCACGTTTGTTTTCTTCCGGCTGGCAGGCCAATGCCTCGCTGGTGCCAGCTTTGGCGCGGCTTTCTGCGCAGGTATGTGGTGCTCCCGCCGTTATTCTGGCGGATAAGCTTATTCATGCCAGCCTGTATCATGGTTGTGCGGCAGCAGGTGTCCGTCCGATTCGGTTCCGCCATAATGATGTGGCGCACCTTGAAAGCCAGCTTCAGAAAATCGAAGGTGCGGGCCTACGCATTGTGCTGACAGAAAGCGTGTTCAGCATGGATGGTGATGTGGCGGATATTGCCGCATTGCATGAGGTTGCCCAAAGATACGATGCGTTACTGTGTGTAGATGAAGCCCACGCAACCGGCATACTGGGGCCAGAAGGTGCCGGGCTGGCAAACGGGCTGGCAGATGTGGTGATTGGCACATTCAGCAAGGCCTTAGGCAGTATGGGCGCGTTTATTGCAGCATCTGAGGGCCTATGCAGATGGTTGGATAACGCAGCTTCCGGTTTTATTTATTCCACCGCGCCGTCTCCTTTGGTGTTGGGGGCCGTTGATGCAGCGCTTGATCTGCTGCCGCAAATGGATACCCAACGCGCTCATGTTGGCGCACTTGCCGCCAGCTTTCGCCAGAAAATGCACGATGCCGGGCAGGATACCGGGCCATCAAGCACCCAGATTGTACCCATTCTGGTCGGGCAGGAGGCACAAGCACGCGCTCTGGCCCAGAAAATGACAGAGGCGGGTTTTCTTGCTGTGGCTATTCGCCCGCCCACTGTGCCACCGGGGGGCTGCCGTTTGCGGGTGGTTTTTCATGCCAACCATACATGGGCGCAAATGGAGGCTTTGGCTGAGACATTTATCTGCGCCAGCAAAGGCATGGCGTAATGGCGCGGCTTTTACCCGTATTTGTGCATGGCTGGGGGTTTGGTCCGGAATTCTGGCAACCCGTGCTTATGCAACTGAATTGGCCAGATGCCGTAACGCTGGATCTGGGTTTTTTGAAACCACAAACCACTGGTGCAGAAAAAACGGTTACGTTGGATGATCTGCGCCAAAGCCAGCACCCCATATTGGGGATTGGCCATTCCCTTGGGTTTATGTGGTTGATGTTGCAACGCAGGCAGGGCGTTTGGCCAGCCGAAAGCAGGTTTGCAGGTATCAACACGTTTGCCTGTTTTGCCAGCCGAGAAGATTTTCCTGAAGGTGTGGCTCCGCGTATTGTGCAACGCATGATACGTGGCTTGGGGCGTGAACCTGCTGCGGTGGTGAATGACTTTCGCCAGCGTTGTGGGGCATCTTCCATTTTGGCGGAACGCTGCCAGCCAGAAGAACTGGCATATGGGCTGGATATTCTGCGCGCGGAAGATGCACGGGCAGATTTACCATTAGGCCCATTAGATGTGTTGGCGGGGCGGCAGGATGAAATTGCTTCACCCCGTATGACCGAGGCCTCTTTTCCCGCTTCGGCCCACATAGAGTGGGTAGAAAATGGTGGCCATTTGCTTCCTCAAACGCACCCGGTTGAATGTGCCCGGTTTTTGGAAACGCTGCGCAACAGGATGGAGCAACAACCATGAAAACACCCACCCGCGCCGCGCGTATTTGCAAAAGTTTTGATGCTGCCGAAAAGTATGATCAAGCTGCCACGGTTCAGCGTGTGGCGGCGCGTGAATTGTTCCAGCGCATACAAACCAGCATGGCGGGCAAAAATCCCCCGCGCATTTTGGAAATTGGCTGTGGCACAGGATTACTGACAGAATATCTGCACGCTTGCTGGCCAGAAGCAGAAATTCTGGCAACAGATTTTGCCCCGAATATGCTGGCACGGGCTAAAATGCGGCTAGGAGAAGCTGTTTCCTACCATCAGATGGACGCTGCCGCGCCGGATGTTTCTGGCCCGTTTGATGTGATTTGTGGCAATCTGATTATGCAATGGCTGCCTGAACCAGCAAAGGTTTTGCGCAATCTTGCAGGGCTTTTGGCTCCGGATGGTGTGTTTGCGGTTTCAACATTACTGGACGGTACATTTGCTGAATGGCAGCAGGCTTGCCAGCAGGAAGGGCAGCAGGCGGCAACCCCGGTTTATCCAGAATTGGCCGATGCACAAAGTTGGCGACCGCCCGCGTTTTCTGGTGGTTGGGCTGAACAGGATATTGTGCAGGCTTTTGCAGATGGGATGGATTTTGTAAGGCATCTGAAAGCAACAGGTGCATCTACCCCGCGTGAAGGGGCCGTACCATTATCTGCAGTTCAGTTGCGCCGTGTTGCCGTGCGGTTTCAGCAGGCAGGATGCGCCGTTACGTGGCGGGTTGGGTATGCCTGTTTTCGCAAACCGCCACGTAAGGGTGTGTTTGTAACGGGCACAGATACCGGCATAGGCAAAACCCTTGTGTCTGCTTGCTTGGTGCGGCGCTGGCAGGGCGCTTACTGGAAGCCCCTGCAAAGCGGTTTGGCGGATGAAGAAGGGGATACCCCTACGGTTAAGCATCTTGCGGGGGATGCACCTTGCTTCAAACCCGCAGGGGCTTTTCTTGCATCGCTTTCCCCCGATGCTGCTGCGCGTGCGGAAGGCGTGCAGATTGATCAGGCCCAACTGGTGCTACCCCAAGGTGAAGCAGACAAACCATTGGTTGTAGAAGGCGCAGGCGGCCTGATGGTGCCCGCAACGCCAGAGCTGATGATGATTGATCTGGCACAGCGTTGGGGCTTGCCCGTCGTGCTGGTGGCACGTAGCGGGCTAGGCACGCTCAATCATACTTTGTTGAGTTTGGAAGCCCTACGCACGCGGCAGATTGCCGTGGCCGGTGTGGTGTTAAGCGGCCCGCTTAATGCAGAAAACCGTGAGACCATAGCGCAAAAAGGCAAGGTGCGTATTTTGGCAGAAGTGCCATTTTGTGCGGAAATTACGCCTGCTGTGGTTTCCGAACTGGCAAAGCTTTTTCCGCAATGGGATGATATTTGCCCGGAATAGAAAAACAGATGCCTGCGGGGGAGGTTTTTTGCCACGCAGGCATTTTGCTTAATACTGCCTGATAAGCCCAGCCAAGCAGCCCTGAATACGCAGCTTTTCAGCCGGAACAATACGGGTTTCGTAACTGGAATTGGCAGGTTCCAGCGCAATCATGTTGCCCTTGCGGCGCAGGCGTTTGAGCGTCACTTCATGCTCATCAATCAACGCCACTACAATCTGCCCGTTTTCGGCTTGATCCGTGCGGCGGATAATCACGTTGTCACCATCCAGAATGCCGGCATCCACCATGGAATCTCCAGCTACTTCCAACGCGTAATAATCTCCCGTACCCAGCATTTCTGTTGGAACAGTGAGAACGTGGGAGGCATCTGGCACGGCTTCTATGGGCAGGCCTGCTGCAATGCGCCCATAAAGCGGAATTCTTACGGTTTCAGCCTTGGGCCGGGTAAAGCTGGCACGCACCACATTGGGTGGCAATTCTTGCATTTCTGGCAGTTGAATAACTTCCAAAGCCCGTGCCCGATGATGGTGGCGGCGCAAAAAACCGCGTTCTTCCAGCCCGGAAATCAGCCGATGAATGCCAGATTTGGAGCGCAGGCCCATGGCTTCACGCATTTCATCAAAGGAAGGCGAAAAACCTGTCTGTTTGAGGTGCGAATCAATAAAAAGCAGAAGTTTGTGCTGTTTGCGCGTTAGCATATCGCACCTCAAAAGCGGCTGTCGTAATGAAAAGAAAATCTTGGCCTTGTTCTATATAAGTTCTCTTTTTGTGTCAAGGGAGAGATCAGGGCAGGCGGATAATCTGGCAGGGCATGCCTGCTTTTTGTGCTGGCGCAAAGGGAGCACGAATGACCAGAGCCTGGCTTTGCCTGAGAATATTCAGCTGGGCTGAATCCTGCCGGGAAAAAGGTGTGGCCACAGGTACAGTGCCTTGTGGGGAGGGCGCAAGTGTTGCGCGTAAAAAATCCTGCCTGGTATCGTTTTCTTTTACATCACAGCCCAGAATGGCGGGTTCTGTTTGCAGTTCGGTGCCAACGGGTAGGCCCATAAGGGCGTGCAGGGCAGGGGTTACAAATACGATGGAACATACCATGGCAGCCACCGGGTTACCGGGCAGGCCAATAATGGGTGTGTTTCCAAGCTGGCCAAACATCAACGGTTTGCCCGGGCGCATGGCAATTTTCCAGAAATCCTGCTGCAACCCAATTTCAGCCAGCGCAGGGCGGACAAGATCGTAATCTCCCACACTTGCGCCACCAATGCTTACCAGCATGTCCAGCGTGGCCGCTTGGCGGAACTGGGTTGTCAGGCTTTCCATGTTATCTCGTGCAATGGGGAGCATAATTGTTTCTGCGCCCTGTTGCTGGAGAAGCGCTGCCACCATGAAGGAGGCGGAATTAAAAATGCCATCCGCAGGGGCTGGGTCTCCGGGCAGGATAATTTCATCACCCGTGGCCAAAATACCCACGCGCGGGCGGCGCGAAACCGTAAGCCAGACATGCCCACCCGCAGCCGCCAACCCGATATCACGCGGGCCGAGTCTGCGCCCTGCTGGCAATAACGTGTCGTTTTTCTGAAAATCCTGCCCCTGGTGGCGAATATACTGCCCTTGGCGCGCCGGAGCAGTCAGCTTGGCGTGGTCACCTTCACGCTGCACGTTTTCTTGAATGATAACGGTATCTGCGCCAGCGGGAATTTGCGCGCCGGTAAACAAGCGCACACATTCCCCTTTCTGCACGGTAACGGCGGAAGGGTGGCCAGCGGGCACTTCGTCCACAATGCGCAAAACTGCGCCTTCCAGCGCATCTTCCGCTTTGGCTGCGTATCCATCCATTGCGGAAACAGAAACCGGTGGATTGGCCGTGCGGGCATGAACCGGCTGGGCCAGCACCCGGCCACAGGCGTGTGAAAGCGGCACAATTTCCTGCCCGCATGTTTTTAGGTTTTCAAGAATTCGGGCGCGCGCAACAGCCACATCCAGCATAAAAATTCCTCCTTTTTGGGCCTGTTGCACCGCTTTGATGCAAGAATACTTGACCTTTTGCACTTGTATGCGCATTTTGCCGGCACTTGAACACCGTCGGTGCCGTTTATGCGGCTCCGTACATCATGCTCTGCTGAGGAAGTCATGGCCAAGACCAACGTTATCAAGATCCGTCTCGTCTCCACGGCGGACACCGGTTACTTCTACGTGACCAAGAAAAATGCTCGTGCACATACCGGCAAAATGGAACTCAAGAAGTACGATCCGGTTGCGCGCAAGCACGTCGTGTTCCGCGAAGCTAAGATCAAATAATCTGCATTCTTCGGAATGTGGATACGAAAAACGGCGCTCTCGGGCGCCGTTTTTTTATGCCTGATTGTGCCAGAAAAATGCGTTATCCAGCACAGATCTTAAGGGAAGGCGCTTAAAATAGCGGGTCTCGCCTATCGTAAGGCACAACAATATCGTTACGGTCTGCCATGTTCAGCATGGCGCGGGCGCGTTCATCCAGAATATCTGTATCCAGAGATTGCTCACGCAAGCCATTTACGCGGCGGTGCCATGCGGCCTGCTCAGCAATAGCATCCTGTTTGGATTGCTTGGCCTGTTCCAGCAGACCTAATTGCTGCTTATAGGCCTGAATACCATGATCGCCCTGCGTTGCGTTCCAGCCAAAATAGCCCGCAATGCCAAGAAAAACCAAAGGGGGCACAACCGCCCGCACTGTGCGACGAATGAAACGACCGATCTGCACTCTGGCGCTGCCTTTTTTCTGGTTCTGTGCAGCTTAGCCTGCACCTCTGGGTCTTCCTTTCTGTCTAAACCATGAAGTGTGGCAGCGCCAAGGCATGAGGGCATGAAAAAAGCCACCTCCGGGTGGGGAGGCAGCTTTTTTGCAATCTGTTGCGCCAAAAGCGCTGTAGCTTACGCGTTTTTCAAAATGGTGCGGCCTGCATAGCGTGCAGCGGTTGCCAGTTCCTGCTCAATACGAATGAGCTGGTTGTATTTGGCTGTCCGATCAGAACGGGAGAGAGAGCCGGTTTTGATCTGTCCGCAATTTGTAGCCACAGCCAGATCCGCAATGGTGGAATCTTCCGTTTCACCAGAACGATGGCTCATAACCGCAGTGTAACCAGCACGCTGGGCCATTTGCACGGCTTCAAGTGTTTCCGTAAGCGTACCAATCTGGTTAACCTTCACCAGTAGGGAATTGGCAACACCAGCCTGAATGCCACGGCGTAGGCGTTCTGGGTTGGTTACAAACAGATCATCCCCAACCAGTTGGACTTTTTTGCCCAGTTCCTGCGTGAGCAGGGCCCAGCCTTCCCAGTCATCTTCGGCCATGCCGTCTTCAATGGAAACAATCGGGTAACGGCTCACAAGGTCAGACAGGTAGGATACCATACCAGCGGAATCGAATTCCTTGCCTTCGCCTTTCAGGTTGTATTTGCCGTCTTTAAAAAATTCGGTGCTGGCGCAGTCCAGCGCAAAGGTTACGTCCTCACCAGGGCGGTAGCCTGCAGCTTCTACGGCGCGGGTGATAAAGCCCAGTGCTTCATCGGCAGATTTAAGGGCAGGGGCAAAGCCGCCTTCATCCCCAACATTGGTGTTGTAACCAGCAGCGCTCAGGGCTTTTTTGAGCTGGGCAAAAATTTCCGAACCCCAGCGGATGGCATCGGCCACAGTAGGCGCACCCACCGGCTGCACCATGAACTCCTGAATATCAATGGGGTTATCTGCATGCTCCCCACCGTTAACAATGTTCATCATCGGCACGGGCAGAACATGGGCAAACACGCCGCCAATGTAGCGGTACAGCGGAACATGCAGTTCGGCTGCCGTGGCTTTGGCAATGGCAAGAGAGACACCCAGAATGGCGTTCGCACCCATACGGCTTTTGTTGGGTGTGCCATCCAGATCGATCATGGCGTTGTCGATATCAAGCTGATCTGCCGATTCGGCACCCTGTAGCGTGGGCAGGATTTCGTTTTCAATGTTCTCAACAGCCTTGAGAACACCCTTGCCGCCAAACCGCTTGGGGTCACCATCACGCAGTTCTACGGCTTCATGCGCACCGGTTGAGGCCCCAGAAGGAACAGCCGCACGCCCTCTGGCGCCGGATGCCAGCTCCACATCTACTTCAACCGTTGGGTTGCCGCGGCTGTCCAGAATTTCACGTGCGATAATGTCAACAATGGCACTCATTGGTGTTTCCGTTCCTTTATTGTCTGGCCTCTGGCGGGCAGAAGCCGGTGTTCTTCTTTTTGGTTCCGGGCGGAACACGGTGGGCAGGGTAAACCTGCCTACGGTTGCTAGTGGCCGCTTGTTGGGCTTTTCTGTCAACCATATTGGGTATGAAATTATCAGGTAAAGGCCTGCTGCACGTTCATGAAAAAACTTCCATTTCTGGCTGTCGTGCTCATGGCGGCAGGGCTTTTGCCCTTTGTTGCTTGCACATGCGGCATTGTATTTTTCGATTCCGGCGTGCCAGTGCCCAATCTGTTAATGGCGTTGGTCATTTACGGGGCGGTGTGCCTGTCCTTTATTGGAGCCGTGCATTGGGGGCTGGCGCTGGAGCTTGATCGCGCCATTTTAACAAGCGGGGCAGACAGGGCAGATAATTTGCGCCTGGTCTTGGGGGTTGTGCCTGCCTTTGCCGGATGGATTGCTGCTTATCTGGCGTATGCATGGGTACCGCTTGCCGGGGTGATAATTTTGGCTGTGCTTTTCCCGCTGGTGGCATTGGCGGAGCGTGGGGCATGGCAACGTGGATGGTTGCCGCCCGGTTACATGGGCATGCGCTGGATTGCCACGGCGGTAACGGAATGTTGCCTGTTGATGGTGCTTCTTGTGCGCGCATTCTGAACATTAAAGCGGCATAAGCCCTTGCAGAAGCAGGGTTTGAGGCGTGTTATAACGCCAAGTTGCAGCAGCACATCGCCAGTAACGGAGGCAAGGTAGAGAGTATGAACGGCAAACCGCGCATTCTGGTAAAAGGGGCCGGTGTGGCGGGTATGACAGCCGCCGTAGCTCTGGCAGAACGGGGTGGAGATGTTACCCTGTATGACAGCGGAGGCCGCGTGGGGGCCGGGGCCTCATGGATGGCAGGCGGTATGCTTGCCCCATGGTGCGAGGCCGAATCTGCGCCAGAGGACGTAACAGCCCAATCTATCGATTCGGTAGATTGGTGGGCGGAGCACGTGCCTGATGTTACGCGTGAGGGCAGCCTTGTGTTGGCGCCTGCGCGGGATGTGGGGGAAATTGCCCGCTTTGGCCGCCGCACATCACATTTTCAGACTGTAGGCACGGTAGAAATTACCCAGCTTGAGCCAGATCTGGCAGGCCGTTTCCATAAAGGGCTGTTTTTTCCCGATGAAGGGCATGTAGATCCGCGTAAGGCCTTAAAGGCCCTTCTGGCGCGGCTGGAGCAATTGGGTGGCCGTGCCGAGTTTGGCGAAATAAGCCCGGATGAAGCCGCGTTTGACTGGGTGGTGGATTGCACCGGCTTGGCGGCGCGCAACAAGCTGGAGGGCCTGCGGGGCGTGCGGGGTGAAATGCTGCTGTTGCGTTGCCCGGATGTAACGCTGCATCGCCCTGTGCGCATGTTGCACCCACGCATACCTGTTTACATTGTGCCAAGGGCTGACCATGTGTTCATGGTAGGTGCCACCATGATTGAAAGCGAAAATGCCGGCAGCATGACGGTACGTTCCATGATGGAACTGCTGAACGCGGCATGGACCCTCCACCCAGGCTTTGCCGAGGCAGAAATTCTGGAAATGGGCACAGGTTTACGGCCATCTTACCCAGATAACATGCCGCGCGTGGTGCAGGATGGAAAACGCATTTATATCAACGGTATGTACCGGCATGGTTTTCTGCTTTCTCCCGCTCGGGCGCGAGAGGCGGCAGATTTGATATTTGGCGCACAAGCCTAAGGAGCAACGCCCGATGAAAGTTGTGGTTAACGATACAGCGCACGAGGTATCCGCCAAAACACTGGCGGCCCTGATAGATGAACTTGGCTATAGCGGCGCACGCATTGCCACGGCGCTGAATGGTCGGTTTGTGCCCAAGGCCACGCGAGAGGGAACACAGCTGCAAGAGGGTGCGCAAATTGAAATTGTTGCCCCTATGCAAGGGGGCTAAGGGCATGGCTGTTTCATTTTACGGGCAGGATGTTGTCTCGCCACTTATGCTGGGTACGGCGCAGTATCCATCTCCTGAAATTTTGCGCGATGCTGTGCTGGCGGCACAGCCGGGCGTTGTGACTGTTTCCCTCCGCCGCGAATCTGCGGGGGAGCGGGCTGGGCAGGCATTCTGGTCTCTTATTCAGGAACTCAAGGTGCCTGTGCTGCCAAACACGGCGGGCTGCCATACGGTTAAAGAAGCCGTCACTACTGCGCACATGGCGCGGGAAGTGTTCGGCACGGATTGGATCAAGCTGGAAGTGATTGGAGAGCTGGATACGCTCCAGCCAGATGTGTTCGGGCTTGTAGAGGCCGCCCGTATTCTTACGGAAGATGGCTTCAAGGTATTCCCCTACACCACGGAAGATTTGGTGGTGGCAGAAAAGCTGCTGGCCGTAGGGTGTGAGGTGCTGATGCCGTGGGGCGCTCCTATTGGTTCTGGCAAAGGCTTGAACAACGTGTTTGGTCTGCGGGCCATGCGGGCGCATTTTCCCGGCGTGCCGTTGGTGGTGGATGCTGGCATTGGCGTGCCCTCACACGCCGCGCAGGCGCTGGAGCTTGGTTATGATGCCGTGCTGATAAATACTGCCGTGGCCAAGGCGGGAGATCCCGTTCATATGGCCCGTGCGTTTCGTCTGGCAGTAGAGGCCGGGGAACTGGCCCGTATTGCAGACCCGATGGAAGAGCGCGATATGGCTGTTCCTTCTACTCCCGTTGCAGGAAAGGCCATGCTGGCATGACAGCTCTGCCCCAAAAGATTTATCCCGTTGTTGATAGCGCCACATGGGTGGACAGGCTGGGTGGTGCAGGTGCACGCTTTATTCAGCTTCGCCTGAAAGACATGGATGAAGATGCGCTAAGGGCAGAAATTCGCCAAGGCCATGCTTACGCCAAGCAGCACGGCGTTTGCCTTGTGCTGAACGATTATTGGCAGATCGCGCTGGATGAAGGCATAGATTACATTCATCTGGGGCAGGAAGATCTGGATACGGCAGATCTGGCCGCCATTCGTAAAGGCGGTATTCGCCTTGGCATCAGCACCCATTGCCACGAAGAGCTAGACCGCGCTCTAGGTTGCAACCCGGATTACGTGGCCCTTGGCCCTATTTGGGAAACCAAGCTGAAAAAAATGGCGTTCGGCCCCCAAGGCCCGTTGAAGCTGACAGAATGGCGAAAGCTGATTGGCAACCTGCCACTGGTTGCCATAGGTGGTATTACGCTGGAGCGTGCTTGGGCATGTATTGAAGCCGGAGCCGATAGCGTTTCTGCCGTATCGGCCTTTATTCGCCAGCCAGACCCAGAAGGGCAGGTTAAGGCGTGGCTGGCTGCCGTAGAGGGTTAAAGAAGCCCCCGTTTAGCCGCCGCTAAAAATGCGCGCGGCATCGGTTTTATTAAACAACGCCAGCAAAACACGAGCTGCTACCGGCAAGTTTTTTTCTGGTGTGCTGGTGGGTGGTGCATCTGGCAGAATCTCCGTGGCTTCATCATGCGCGGTGTCTAACAGCATATCCACCAGCATTTCCGGTGCCATACGGTAATCGGGCAGGCCGGATTGGCGGCGGCCTGTTGCCTCTCCTCCGCCGCGCAGGCGGAAATCCTCATCTGCAATAAGAAAGCCGTCTTCCGTTTCCTTCAGGCAGGAAAGCCGACGGCGCGCCGTAAGGCCCAAGCCTTCATCATGCAGCATAAGGCAGAAGGAAGCATCCGCCCCACGCCCCACGCGGCCACGGAGCTGGTGTAACTGCGCCAGGCCAAAGCGTTCTGCATGTTCGATCACCATAATGGTGGCGGAAGGCACATCCACACCGACTTCAATGACGGTGGTGGCCACGAGCATGCGGGTTTCACCATTGGAAAAGGCTTGCAGCACTTCTTCACGCACGTTGGCATCCTGCTGCCCATGTGCCAGCCCAATTTTATCTCCAAACCGTTCAACCAAAGCTGCATGGCGGGCCTCGGCAGCGGCCAGATCCATGGCTTCGCTTTCAGAAACCAGTGGGCACACCCAAAAAATCTGTGCGCCTTTATCTAGCGCGCGGCCAATGCCTGCCAGCACATCTTCAAAATTACCAAGGCTGTGCAGGGATGTGCGCACAGGCTTGCGGCCAGCGGGCTTGCCTTCCAACCGGCTGATCTGCATTTCCCCAAACCGGGTAAGCAACAGCGTGCGGGGGATAGGGGTTGCTGTCATTACCAGCATATCGGCCTCATGGCCTTTTTCTACCAAGGCCAGACGTTGATCGACCCCAAAGCGGTGCTGCTCATCAATAACGGCCAGACCCAGATCAGCAAATTTTACACCGTCCTGCACAAGCGCGTGGGTGCCGACCACCAGCTTGGCAGTGCCATCGGCTATATCCTGCAAGGTTTGTTTGCGTGCCTTGCCTTTGACAGAACTGGATAAAAACGCCACCGGCACAGGGGAAAGGCGGCGAAATGTAGCCGCATGTTGGCGGGCCAAAATTTCCGTAGGGGCCATAAGCGCGGCTTGAGTGCCAGATTCTACTGCACGCAGCATAGCCATAAGAGCCACAAGCGTTTTGCCCGCACCCACATCACCCTGCAAAAGGCGGCTCATACAGTGCGGGGTAGCCATATCGGCTTCAATCTCGCGCAGAACGTGTTTTTGGCCGTAAGTAAGCTCATGCCCAAAGCTGGCGAGTGCCTGTTTTTGTAAGGTGCCATCACCATTCAGGCTCCGGCCGGGCCGGGCGCGGGATGCCTGCTGGGCAATGCGCATGGCTAATTGGTCTGCCAGCAGCTCATCACACGCTAGGCGTGCCTGCGCACGCGTGCGGCTGCCGTGCCATGCATCACCTTGTGCGCTATCGGGAATGGTGTCTGGAAAGTGCATCCAGCTTAGGGCTTTGGCAAAATCCGGCCAGTTTTTTTGCTTGATAAGTGCTTTATCGTGCCATTCAGGCAGGGTGGGCGGCAAAAGGCGCAGAGCGGCGGCCATAGCCATGCGCACCTGGCCGGTAAACAACCCAGCCGTAAGGGGCCAAACGGGGTCTAGCAGCGGAATGCGCTCTATCTGGTTTGCAGGCACCAGATAATCGGGGGACGTGATGGTGAGCTTATCACCAAAGCGTTCCACCTTGCCGGAAAGGGCAATACTTTCTCCCTTTACAACCTGCTTGGCCTGCCAGGGGGAAAAGAAGGCAATTTCCAGTACACTGGTGGCATCATCAATCATCACGCGCCACGGTTGGCGGGTGCGTGGGGCGGGGCTGCGAATATCCTGCACCACGCCGGTAACGGTTGCGATTGTATCGGGCCTGAGTTGCGCCAATGTGGGGCGCAGCCTGCGGTCTGTAATGCTTTCGGGCAGGCAGAACAGCAGGTCCATCACCCTGCGCCCGCCCGCAATGCGGCCCAGCAGCTTGGCACGTGCGGTGCTAATGCCGGGTAGGCTTTCAAGCGGGGCCAGTAATGGGGCTAGGGCAGAATTGCCATCTTGCCCTGTAACCGAAGAGGATGTGAAGGAAAGGGGACTGGACACAAGCGATACACAAGCCTCTGTTTGGCAGGCTGACAGACAGGTTTAGCAACGGTATAGGATACCAGCGCCATGCAAGACAATTTTACAGTTTCTCCCTCATCTTCCTCCAGCGCATCTGGCGTGGCGGAAGATAATCTGGCTGCCCGCAGGCGGCGGCTGAAGTTCCGTGCCAACCATCGGGGCACGTTTGAAACAGATATTCTGATTGGCGGCTTTGTAGAAGCCAATGCAGATACCATGACAGCAGAAGAACTGACGGACATGGAAAACATTCTGGAAATGCCAGATCCGGAACTGACAGACTGGCTGTTTGGCCGCCTGCCATTGCCGGAAGAGAAAGCCACCCCCATGTTACGCCGTATGGTGGAAGATAGCCGTATCAGGCGCGGCGGTTAATAAAAACCCTTCAGGCTCCGGCACGGGCATGCTGGCGGCTTGCGGGGTTTGCGTATTTAAGCAGAACAGGCGGATACCGGGATGACAGCACAAACAGGCGCACAAAAGCGGATAGCAACCGTATGGGGCGTGCCAGAAGGGTATGATGCCCTTTTGCTGGCCCGCCGTGCGCGGGATCATAAAGGCCCCGTGCTGCATATTGCGCGTAATGATGCCGCTATGGCCCGCCTGAATGATATGCTGGCCTTTGTAGCGCCTGATGTGGAAGTGCTGCGTTTTCCCGCATGGGATTGCCTGCCGTATGACAGGGTTTCTCCCAACCCTGCCATTGTGGCCGAGCGTGTTTCCACCCTTACGCGCTTGCTGGAACCCGCAAAAGGTCGCCCACGGCTTGTGCTGGCTACGGTGAACGCCGTTGTGCAACGTGTTGCCCCACGTAAAACGTTTGAGGGGCAATCTCTTTCCATCCGCACAGGGGAAAGTCTGGATCAGGGCTTTCTGATCGAGTTGCTGATCGCCAATGGCTACACCCGCACGGATACCGTGATGGAAGCCGGGGAGTTTGCAACCCGTGGCGGTATTTTTGATTTGTATCCCGCCGGGGCGGGTGAACCCCTGCGGCTTGATCTGTTTGGCGATGAGGTTGAGAACATCCGCGCGTTTGATCCCGGTTCCCAGCGTTCTACCGCCAAGCGCGATGGGCTGACACTTTGCCCCGTTTCCGAATTCTCACTGGATAAGGAAAGCATTTCACGCTTCCGCACCGGCTGGCGTGATGCCTTTGGCCCTGCCGCAACGTCTGACCCACTTTATGAACATATTTCAGACGGGCGCAGGCATCCGGGTATCGAGCACTGGCTGCCTTTGTTCCATGATCACTTAGAAACGCTATTTGATTATCTGCCCGATGTGGCTGTTTCGCTCGAACATCAGGCTGAGGATGTGCTTAAAGCCCGGTTGGAAATGATAGAAGATCACTATCAGGCCCGCCGCCAGCCTGTGCGGGAAGGGGAAATACCCTACCGTCCGCTGCCTCCGCATTTGCTCTATCTGGATGAAAAAGGGTGGGATGCCAGCTTGGCCCGTGTGCCTGTGGTGGCATTTAGCCCCTATGCACAACCCGAGGGCGCCGGCGGTGTAGATGTAGGCGGCCGTCCGGGTAAGATGTTCTCCAAAATTGTGCCCGGTGCCCAGCGTGAGCAGGTGTTTACGCTCTTGGGGGATCAGGTAAAGGAATGGGCGCAGGTTAAGCGCCGCGCTTTTGTGGCCGCATGGACCAAAGGCTCGCGCGAGCGCATTGCCACATTACTGCGAGAGCACGGCGTACCCACCCAAACATATGAGACATGGGAGCAAGCCCACAAAGCCAAACCCGGCCCGGTTGGTTTGCTGACCCTTGGTTTGGAACGCGGCTTTGTTGCGGATGATCTGGCGTTTGTTTCTGAACAGGATCTGTTGGGTGAACGTATTGGTCGTCCACCGCGCCGCCGCCGCCGTGCTGATGAACTGATTGCCGAAGCCAGCGAACTTTCAGCCGGTGATCTGGTGGTGCATCAGGATTACGGAATAGGCCGTTACGATGGGCTGGAAACAGTAAGTGTAGGCGTAGCCCCGCATGATTGCTTGCGCCTGCTGTATGATGGCGGACAGAAACTCTATCTGCCTGTAGAGAACATTGAACTGCTTAGCCGCTTTGGATCAGACCAAGCTGGTGTTGCGCTGGATAAGCTGGGCGGCACGGCATGGCAGAACCGTAAATCGCAAATGAAAAAGCGCATCCGCGATATGGCGGGTGAGCTTATCAGAACCGCCGCCATGCGGGCGTTGAAGGAAGCGCCAGAACTGGTTCCGCCGGAGGGGCAGTGGGATGAGTTCTGTGCCCGCTTCCCATTTGTAGAAACGGATGATCAGGCACGCGCTATTGCTGATGTGCTGGAAGATATGTCCTCCGGCCGACCAATGGATCGGCTGGTGTGTGGTGATGTCGGCTTTGGTAAAACCGAGGTAGCATTGCGCGCGGCGTTTGTGGCGGCCATGTCTGGCGGGCAGGTGGCTGTTGTGGTGCCTACCACTTTGTTGGCGCGGCAGCATTATCGCACCTTTGCCGCACGGTTTGAGGGCTTTCCCATCAAGGTGGCGCAACTTTCCCGCATGGTAACGGGTAAGGAAGCAACAGCAGTGCGTAAGGGCATTGCAGATGGAAGCGTGAACATTGTTATCGGTACGCATGCACTGCTGGCCAAAACGGTTCAGTTTGCCTCGCTCGAACTGCTGATTATTGATGAAGAACAGCACTTTGGCGTGTCTCATAAGGAAAAGCTGAAAGCCCTGCGCGAAGATGTGCATGTGCTTACACTTTCCGCCACACCATTGCCGCGTACGCTCCAACTCTCGCTTTCCGGCGTGAGGGAAATGAGCCTGATTGCCACCCCACCAACAGACAGGCTGGCGGTGCGTACTTTCATCATGCCGTTTGATAGCGTGGTGATCAGGGAGGCCATCCAGCGCGAACGCTTCCGTGGTGGGCAGATTTTCTGCGTGGCCCCGCGTATTGAGGATCTGGACAGGCTGGCCGAACGGCTTACGGCCATTGTGCCTGATGCCCGGCTGATACAGGCACATGGCCGCCTTTCCGCCACCGAACTGGAACGGGTGATGACCGAGTTTTCAGACGGCAAATACGATATTCTGCTCTCCACCAATATTGTGGAAAGTGGGCTGGATATGCCCGCGGTGAATACACTGATTATCCATAGGGCAGATATGTTTGGCCTTGGGCAGCTTTATCAGCTGCGCGGGCGTGTGGGGCGTGGCAAGCAACGAGGTTATGCTTACCTCACATGGCCACAAACACATGTGCTTTCAGCTTCTGCGGAAAAGCGGCTGGAAGTAATGCAAACGCTGGATACGCTGGGTGCTGGCTTTACGCTGGCCTCGCACGATCTGGATTTGCGTGGCGCGGGTAATTTGCTGGGCGATCAACAATCCGGCCATGTGCGTGAAGTGGGGATCGAACTGTACCAGCAGATGCTGGAAGACGCTGTGGCCGACCTGCGCTCAGATAAAAATCGCCGTGCCGCAGAAGATCGGGATTGGACCCCCAACATTGTCATGGGTCTGCCCGTATTGATCCCGGATGAATATGTAACAGATTTGCCCGTCCGGCTTGGGCTTTACCGTCGTATCAGCGCGCTGGCATCCGATGCGGAACTGGAAGCCATGGAAGCCGAGCTGATAGATCGCTTTGGTTCTCTGCCGCCGGAGGTAAAAAACCTTCTGGATATTGTAGAGCTTAAGCGCCTGTGCCGTCAGGCCGGGGTGGAGCGTGTAGAGGCTGGCCCTAAAGGCATGGTGCTGCAATTCCGTAACAACACCTTCCGCAACCCGGCAGGGTTGGTGCAGTGGATGGGGAAATGGAAGGATGGCACAGTCCGCCTACGCCCAGACCATAAAATGGCGGTTGTGCGCGAACTGACGAACGTGCAGCGCATAGATCTGGCCCGGCGTGTTTTGAAAGACCTGGCCGGTATGTGCGAAAAAGTAATGGAAATGGCCTAACAAGGCCCAGAGAGCCGGAGGGGCTTAAAAGCATCCCCTCCGGCGCGTTTGTTTATTTAAGCGGAATGGGGAAGCCATTTACGGTGAGTACGCCGCTTTCCCATTTTGTATCCCACGTATTCTGTTCACCATGTTTGTGGCTGACCAAACGGGCCACAACCATGCCTGCGGCCAGCTTCATCTGTTTGGCGGTGCGGGCCTTATCAATAAGTGTTTCCAGATTGGTAATTTCCAGATGCCCAGAGGCTGATGTGTTGTTCACATTGCCTGTCAGCGTTGCCACACCATTGCCGTGCAAAGAAGCCTCACCCTGCGTGGCATCAAAGCTGGAAATGGTGGCATGCACAGCCGGAGCGCTGGCACTGCGGCCACCAATGGCGCTCATAAGGGCGGGCACTTCCGCAGCGGGAAGCGAGAACGTGGCATGGGCTGCTGTGGGCAGCAGATCCTGATTGGCAACGTTATGGAAGCTTACCCCATCCATCCCCAATGATGCCGAAGCCGTCGCACTGCCGCCCTGCATCTGATAGCGCGCGGTATTGACTGTTACCTGTGCAGCCCCGTGCGCCAGCGTGGCGTTTTGCCATGTTAGATCATAGCTTTTACCGGCCTGAAGGCCCGCCAGCACGCGTTTGCCCTGTGTGTTCAGCCAATCTGTGCACGCGGCATTGTGATGCCCCGTCATGGCGGACATCAGGAGCAGAGAGGCCGCATCTGCCAGATCATGCGTGGCTTCGGGCGTTTCGCCAGAACCATGCAGGGTTAGGTGGCCAGCCTTAAAGGTTGTGCCGCCATCTGGCGTGCGTAACACCAGATTCTGGTAGGTAACGCCTTGCGCCGTTTCCTGCCCAGAAGCGCGGGAAACCACCGCGCAGCCAGAAGGAGGAGCCGCAAAAGCCGGAGCCGCAGTAACTGTGGCATAAATGCTCACAGCACCGAGAACGGAGAGGGACAGGAAAGTATACTGCTTCATTTCAACCAAAGGGTGCCGTAAGTAAAACAGGCAGGCAACCAGAAAGAAGCCAGAAAGAAAAACGAAAGGGCAGGCGCGTGCGGTTTTTGAAAATGGACCCTTTTTTAATGGGGTTGGTCAGCGCTGTGCTGCTGGCAACGTTCTTTCCCTGTCATGGGGCAGCTGTTCCGGTTTTTAGGTGGCTTTCCATTAGCCTGATTGCCCTGATGTTTTTTTTGCAAGGAGCAAGGCTTTCTCGCAAGGCTGTGGTGGATGGCTTGGTAGCGTGGAAGCTGCACCTGCTTATTTTGTGCTGCACCTTTGTGTTGTTCCCTCTGTTGGGGCTATTGGGCCACGCACTGCTGCCCAACCTGATGCAGCCTGAAATCTGGATGGGCGTGCTGTTTTTGTGCTGCCTGCCTTCTACGGTACAGTCTTCCATTGCCTTTACATCCATTGGCGGGGGCAATGTGCCTGCGGCGGTGTGTGCGGCCACGGCCTCCAATGTTCTGGGTATTTTTATTACGCCCGTTTTGGTGGGGCTGATTCTGAGCAAGCATGGGGGCGCGGCCGGTAACCCGCTGGATATTGTTTACCAGCTTTTGCTGCCGTTTATTTTGGGACAGGTGTTGCAACCGTGGCTTGGTCCGTGGGCGCACCGCAATAAAAAACTGCTGTCTTTTTCAGACCGAGGCTCTGTGCTGGTGGTGGTGTATGCAGCGTTCAGTGATGCCGTTATGCAAGGGCTGTGGCACAAGCTACCGGTAACAGAAATGGGCGTGATTGCGCTGGTGGATGCCGTGTTGCTGTTTGTTGTGCTGGGCATCACCATTGTTGCTGGCCGCGCTTTTGGCCTGCCACTTAAAGATGAAATTGCCGTGGTGTTCTGTGGCTCCAAAAAAACGCTGGCATCCGGGGTGCCTATGGCCAACGTGCTGTTTCCGCCTGCATCGGTGGGGATGATTGTTCTGCCACTTATGATGTATCACCAGATCCAGCTTTTTGTGTGCGCTGTTCTGGCCCGCCGTTTTGCCCGTATGACACAGAAGGCAGAACAGCATGAGCAAAAGCCAGAGATACGTCACGCATCCTGAATACGGATATTGGAGAAAACAGAAGTGGCCGGGTTAGATCCAGAAAACTGGGAAGAATTGCGCACACTAGGCCACCGCATGTTGGATGACATGCTTGAGTCCATAAAAAACGTGGCAAAAGGCCCCGTGTGGCAGCCTATGCCAGATACATTGCGGCAGAACTTTAAGCAGGCTCCTTTACCCCAAAGCGCACAGGCGCTTGAAGGGCTGTATGAGCAGTTTGCCAATACAGTCCAGCCTTATGCTGTCGGCAATCGGCACCCGCGTTTTATGGGGTGGGTGCATGGCGGCGGCACGGCACAGGGCATGCTGGCAGAAATGTTGGCTGCGGGCCTAAACGCCAATCTGGGTGGGCGCAACCACGCGCCGGTAGAAGTGGAACGCATGGTTATCCGCTGGGCAGCGGAAATGTTCGGCTTTCCGAATACTACCAGCGGTGTGTTGGTAACCGGTTCTTCCATGGCCAATTTTATTGCTATTCTTACGGCTAGCCGCGCAGTGCCAGATGGTGCGGATTTGCGCGAGCAAGGCGTGGCAGGCCGTAAGCTGGTAGGATACGCCGCACAAACGGCACATGGTTGTGTAGCCCGGGCATTTGATATGGCCGGATTGGGCATGAAGGCCCTGCGCCGCGTGCCAGTAGATGCCGCATTCCGTATGGATATGCAGGCTCTACGCCGCATGGTGGCGCAGGATAGGGCAGATGGATACGAGCCTTTTCTGGTTGTCGGCACGGCAGGCACTGTAGATACCGGGAGTGTGGACCCGCTGGATGATCTGGCAGATTACGCAAAGGCCGAAAAGCTCTGGTTCCATGTAGATGGAGCATTTGGGGCGTTGGCACAGTTGGCGCCAGACTATGCCCCATTACTCAAGGGGCTGGAGCGAGCCGATAGCCTTGCCTTCGATTTTCATAAATGGGCGCAGGTGCCTTACGATGCAGGCTGCGTGCTGGTGCGTGAACAGGGGCGGCAAGCGGCAACCTTTGCGCAGTCCTTAGCCTATCTCTCGCGCGAGGATCGTGGGTTGGCGGCGGATGCCCCATGGTTTTGTGATTTGGGGCCAGATCTTTCACGCGGTTTTCGTGCGCTTAAGGTATGGTTCACGCTGGCGGGGTTTGGCACCCAAGGGCTGGGCCATGTGGTGGCGCAATCCTGCACGGTGGCGCAGTATCTGGCATCCCGCGTGGCGGATACACCCGGCCTTACGCTGCTGGCTCCGGTAACGCTGAATATTGTGTGTTTTCGGGTGGATGTGCCTGATGTGGATGATCTGGATACGCTTAATGCGGAACTGGTGAAGGATCTTCAGGAAAGCGGCATTGCCGCGCCATCTACCACGCGCATTTACGGCAAGTTGGCTATTCGTGCGGCTATTGTAAACCACCGCACAACCAAGGAAGATGCAGATATCATGCTGGCTGGCTTGGCAGATCTGGCTCAAGCCCGTTTGGGCCGCCCGCTGGCCTAAACAAAAGCCGGGCGGGCGGCGTGTTTTTCCTTAACGTGCGCGTTTGCGCGGCCGGCGTTTTTCTTCAAACAGAGCGGAAAGGGACTGGAGCATAGTTCCCCCCAGTTCCTCCGCATCTGTAATGGTAACGGCTTTTTGGTAATAGCGGGTAACATCGTGCCCGATACCAATGGCAGTAAGTTCCACCGGGCTACGGTTCTCAATCATATCGATAACAGCGCGCAGGTGGTCTTCCAAATAGGACGCCGGATTGACGGAAAGTGTGCTGTCATCCACCGGTGCGCCATCTGAAATCACCATCAAAATCTTGCGGGCTTCCTGCCGGTTTTTAATGCGGTTCCATGCCCAAAGCAGGGCTTCACCATCTATGTTTTCTTTCAGCAGGCCTTCACGCAGCATCAGGCCCAGATTGGTGCGCGCACGCCGCCACGGCATATCTGCTGATTTATAGATAATGTGGCGCAAATCATTCAGGCGGCCCGGTTCAGGCGGCTTGCCGTTTTGCAACCAGAGTTCCCGGCTTTGGCCACCTTTCCATGCGCGAGTGGTAAAGCCCAGAATTTCCACTTTTACGCCGCAGCGTTCCAGCGTGCGGGCCAGAATATCCCCGCACGATGCGGCAACAGAAATAGGCCGTCCGCGCATGGAGCCGGAATTATCAATCAGCAGTGTTACAACCGTATCGCGGAATTCCGTATCCTTTTCCTGCTTATAGGATAGGGAAAGCATGGGGTTGACCACAATGCGGGATAGGCGGCCTGCATCCAGAATGCCTTCTTCCAGATCGAAAGACCAAGAGCGGGTTTGCTGCGCCATCAAACGGCGCTGGAGCCGGTTGGCAAGCCGAGACACCACACCATGCAAGGTGGCTAATTGCAGATCAAGCTGATGCCGCAGGCGAGAGAGTTCTTCTGGGTCACACAGTTCTTCTGCGCGAATTTCTTCATCAAACTGGGTGGTGTAGGGGTGGTAGCCTCTGGCTGTCAGGCCGGGTTCATTTTCCGGCTGGCGGCCGGGGCCTGCGGCTTCCCCCGTACCTTCCCCCATGCTGGCATCACGTTCGTCTTCTGCAAATTCTGAAGAAGATTCGCTGCTGCCGGCCATCAGTTGAGGTTGAGAGATTTCCTCTTCCTGCTCCTCCTGTTGAGGAGATGTATTTTCTTCCTGATCTGGGGGCGGTGGGTTTGAATCATCTTGCGAATCTGCAGCTTCGGAAGAATCGTTGTTGGCATCCATGTCTTCAGATGCCGTGTCATCTTCTGTCAGGGCGCAGGCAGCCATAAGTTGGCGGCTGGCGCGTGCATATGCAGCCTGGTCCGCCTGATGCTTTGCCATTTCATCCAAGGCGCTTAACGCGTTGGGTGGCAGCGTCTGCTTCCATTTTTCTAAAATGGCCTGCGCAGGTTCAGGAACTGGTTGGCCTGTTAGTTTTTCACGCGCCAGCAGTTCCAGCCCCACCACGGGGGAAAGCTGAGAGGCCTCTGTCATCCGGTCTAGCCCGGATGCACGTATATCTTGTTCAAGCCGATGCCGCAGGTTGGCCGCCACGCCTTTCATGTGGCGCGCGCCTACAGATTCGATTCGGGCTTGCTCCAGTGCATCATACACATCACGCGCCTGTGTTTCGGCAGGTTGGCGGGCGGCGTGCAGGGCAAAGTCATGGTGTTTCAGGCGCAGCGCCTGTGCATCTGCTGCCCCACGAATGCGCTGCCTTTCTTCCTCACTCAGATTGAGAGAGGGAGATTGGAGCCGCACTTTTTCCCCAAGGCTGATCGGGGCCAGCGGCATGTTGCCACTGTGGAAGGAAACATCTGCCTCTTTTTGTCCGCCTATGGCGCGTAAAGCGGCAGATGTGGCCTGTTTGAAAGTGTCTGCCCGTTTTTCCGCCTGCTCCCGAGAGAGAGACGGTGTGTTGGGAGCAGGCGGGCCTTTGGTGCGATCAGCCATGAAGAAATCCGATTCAGGCAGTGCGGCCGGGCAGCGGGCTGGCATTGAAGCAGCGCTGATAATACTCTGCTACCATGCCGCGTTCGGCTTCATCACACTTGTTCAGGAAGGTGACGCGGAAGGCAAAGGCTACATCTTTGAAGATGCGGTCATTTTCCGCCCAGGCAATAACCCCACGTGGAGACATAACGGTGGAGAGGTCTCCCGCCATAAAGCCGGAGCGGGTGAGGGCCGCTAGCGCCACCATGTTATCAATTTTATCACGCGTGGCTTTGTCATCTTCTGCAATGCCCAGACGCGCGCATACAATGCCCACTTCTTGCTGGTGCGGCAGATAGTTCAGGGAAGTGACAATATTCCACCTATCCATCTGGGCTTGGTTGATCTGCTGCGTGCCGTGATACAGCCCGGTTGTATCACCCAGCCCAACGGTGTTGGCCGTGGCAAACAGGCGGAAGAACGGGTTGGGGGAGATCACGCGGTTTTGGTCTAGAAGGGTCAGTTTGCCTTCCACTTCCAGCACGCGCTGGATCACAAACATCACATCAGCGCGGCCTGCATCGTATTCATCAAACACCAATGCGCAGGGGCGCTGAAGGCACCACGGCAGCAGGCCTTCCTGAAATTCGGTAATCTGCTGGCCGTCTTTCACCACAATGGCGTCCTTGCCAATCAGATCAATGCGCGAAATGTGGCTGTCCAGATTGATGCGAATGCACGGCCAGTTCAGGCGTGCGGCAATCTGTTCAATGTGGGAAGATTTGCCGGTGCCATGGAAGCCCTGTACCATCACGCGGCGGTTGAAGGCAAAGCCTGCCAGAATGGCCAGCGTGGTATCGTGGTCGAACAGATAAGCCTTATCCACTTCTGGCACATGTTCTGTGCGAATGGAAAAGGCAGGCACCTTCATGTCAGAATCAAGGCCGAACACATCACGCACACTTACTTCCATATCTGGTACGGAAATGGCTGAAATGGGCGGGAGTTCGGAAGCGTTGGACTGGCTGGAAATATCCGTCATGGCTATATGTCTGCGCTCTTTGTCTGACAGGAAAGAAAAAAGGCAAAGCAACCGAAAATATATGATGCCTTAAAATGCAGCATACATCATTACAGCGCTTTTTCGAGGCTTTCGGTTAAGAGATGGGTCTTCACAATCGTGAAGGCAACATTGATTTTTTTAAGCCGTTCTTCGGCATTCCGGTCTCCGTTATTGGTGTCCGGATGGTGTTTGCGCGCCAATGCCCGGTAATGGCTTTTGGCTTCTTCCATACTAACAGGCCAAGAAAGCCCCAGAATGGCCAAAGGTTCCCGCAATGCCGCAGGGGCGGATGTGCGCTCCTGATAAGCCTGCGCACGTGCGCGCTCAGCACGGGAGCGGCGGTTCTGGCCCAGAATATCCAGCGGGTCCAGAATATCCTCTTCATTGGGTGTGGCGCGCTTTGCACCTTTGGCGCTTTGGCCAAAAGCCCATGTTGGCCGGTCCCACCCGATATCTGCGCGCAGATGCGCTTCAATCTGGCCAGGGCTCATGCCTTTATAATAATCCCACCGCGCATTATATTCCCGAACATGGTTGAGGCAGAACCAGTAATACTGGTTCAGCGCATCGCGCGAGCGGGGGGCACGGTAACCAGCCTGTTCCTGACAGCTCGGCATGTCACAGCAACGTGCTGGTGCATCAGGATCAGGATCGAACGCGCGGGGGCGGGTGTTCCTACGTTTAATCATTTAGCGTTATGTGCGGTGCAAAAGCATCTGTAGCAAGAGGTAAACAGGGATATGACCAGTCTTTCAGATTCTTCGGCTCTTTCCAAGGCAGAAGGTGTGCGTATGCAGCGGGTTCGTAATGTTCTGGAAAAAACATTCAACCCCACTGTGTTGGAAATTGAGGATGAAAGCCACCGCCACGCACATCATAAAGCCATGGTGCGCGGTCCAGAGGCAGGTGCCACGGAAACGCATTTTCGGGTGCTTATGGTTTCTGCTGCTTTTGAAGGCGTTAACCGCGTGAATCGCTCCCGCATGGTGCATGAAGCTTTAGCCCCGGAATTTTCCAGCGGTTTGCATGCGCTGGCTCTTACCCTGCGCACACCGCAGGAAGCCGAGAAGGTGGCATAATGCGCAAAGGCTTAAAATTAAACCGGCGCGCATTTGCCTTGCTGGCCCCTCTGGCGTTGGCAGCCTGTGCCGGGCAGGCCATGCAGGGCCCCTCTGGCGTAAAAAATGCCGATGTTGCGCGCGTAGAAAATTATTTCCGTACTGTGGATCTGGAAAACGCCCCGTTTCTTCAAACATGGGCCAATGGCAGCCGTGGGGGTGGGTTAATTACCTACAAGCCCGGATCATTATACATGCACTATACGGCACCGCATGAAATGGAGCTTCGGGCTTCTGGCCATCATGCTGTGTTTACCGATGCCCAGCAGGGCTCTCAAACCCGTATTGGTCTGGCCCATAACCCGCTGGGGTTGCTTATGGGCAACCCTGTTGTGTTGTCTGGTGAGGTGACTGTTACCAACGTGCAAAAACAACCCGGCGTGTTGCAGCTTTCGCTCACACGCACGGATAATCCTTCACAGGGGTTGGTCACGCTGGTTTTTCATGATGTGGCAAACAGGCTTGCGCTTTCTTCCATTCAGATTGTGGATGAACGCAGGCATGTTATTTCCATCAGTCTGGAACCTGTGTAACGGCCACTTCCCGCAAGGCGGAAGGCACGCTGCCAAATGTGTTGGCCCAGGATTGGGCCAGCGCGTGGTCCAGCTCCTGCATGGTGGTGGAAAGCCCCAACTTGCGAAAGCTGGTTACGCCAAATTCTCTGATCCCACAGGGCACAATGCCCTCAAAATCCGTCATGTTGGGGTCTAGGTTAATGGCAACGCCATGCCAGCTTACCCAGCGGGAAACACGTACCCCAATAGCGGCAATTTTTTCCTCATTCCCGGTTTTGGGGTCTGTTACCCATACACCCACGCGGCCTTCGCGCACTTCACCATGAATGCCAAAATGGGCCAATGCACCAATCACCCACGATTCCAGTGCATGTACATAAGCCCGCAGGTCTCTTCCCGGCACGGGGCCGTGGGGGCGTTGTAGGTCCAGCATCACATAAGCAGTTCTTTGCCCGGGGCCATGATATGTCCATTGCCCGCCGCGGCCTGCGTGATACGTGGGGTAGTTTGCGGGGTTAAAAAGGTCTTCTGCTTTGGCGGATGTGCCTGAAGTATAAAGTGGTGGATGTTCCAGCAACCACACGCGTTCTGCGGTTTCTCCCGCACGTATGCTACGGGCCATGCTTTCCATGCGGCTGAGTGCCTGAGGGTACGGAACCAGTTTTTTGCTGATTTCCCATAAAATCTGTTCTTTTGTCATTGCCGCACGTTCCTGCTTCGGCTATAGGGCTGTTCACCAACGGTATCGCTCTTCTGGTGCCGATTGTCACGTGCGGCCGTGGCGGAATGGTAGACGCGCAAGCTTGAGGTGCTTGTGGGGGAATACCCCGTGGAAGTTCGAGTCTTCTCGGCCGCACCACATTTCTTCAAAAACAAAATTAAATCAGAGCAATAAAATACAGCAGAGCTCTCTGCCTGTTGGGTGCATAGCTGTTCTGCTAGAGTATAATTCTGCATTTTTGTGCATGAATTGTCATATTCACGCCTCTCTTTTCCGGTTTTTAGAATAGGCGCATGGTTTTAGATGTGTAAAATAAAAGCCATGTAGAGTGTGGCCTAAAACACGCACACGCGTTTTTGCGCGTTGGGTGGGTTTTTCTGCATTCTTCAGAGCCGTGTTGTTGGCAGGGGGTCTCTGCGGGCAGGGTGGTTCTAGTGGTTGAGGTTTAACCCGTTTTTTAAGGTGTTGTATTCGTGTCCAAACCCAAGCCTTTACGTAAAGCAGTCCTGCCTGTTGCGGGATTGGGAACGCGCTTTCTGCCCGCAACCAAGGCCATGCCAAAGGAAATGCTGCCTGTTGTTGACAGGCCGCTGATCCAGTATGCGATTGATGAAGCGCGTGAAGCCGGGATTGAAGAGTTCTGCCTGATTACGGGCCGCGGTAAGGACTCTCTTATTGATTACTTCGATATTGCTTATGAGCTGGAAGATACGCTTAGAGAGCGCCATAAGCTTGACTGCCTGAAAGCATTGGAGCCCAGCTCTATTGAGGCAGGCTCTCTTATTGCCGTGCGTCAGCAAGAACCGCTGGGCCTTGGGCATGCTATCTGGTGTGCACGCTCCTTTATTGGGGATGACCCGTTTGCTATCCTGCTGCCAGATGATGTTGTGCAGGCCGCACCCGGTAAAGGCTGCCTGAAGCAGTTGGCCGATGCGTATAATGAAACAGGCGGTAGCGTTGTGGCGGTTACAGAAGTGCCGCGTGAACAAACAAACCGTTACGGTATTCTGGATACCGGCAAGGATGATGGCCACCTTGTGGAAGTAAAAGGCTTGGTTGAAAAACCAAAGCCAGAAGATGCGCCTTCCAACCTGTCCATCATTGGCCGCTATGTGCTGACCCCAGAAGTTATGCCGTACCTTGCCAAGCTGGAAAAAGGCGCTGGCGGTGAAGTGCAGCTGACAGATGCCATGGCAAAAACCATTGGGCAGGTGCCTTTTCACGGCCTGCGGTATGAAGGCACCCGCTTTGATTGCGGTAATAAACTTGGCTTCCTTGAAGCGCAGGTCGCCTTTGCTCTGGAACGGCCGGATCTTGCTGATGGCGTAAAGGCGTTTCTGAAAAAATACACAGATAGAGCCTAATGTCTTTTACACATAGGTTTGAAGCTACCAGCCTGCGTGAATACGATATTCGCGGAATTGTCGGTAAAACCCTTTCAACCGATGATGCGTTTGCCATTGGCCGCACTTTTGGCAGTGTTGTGCGCCGCAGTGGCGGCAAAACACTGGTTGTGGGCTATGATGGCCGCCTGTCTTCTCCTTCATTGGAAGAAGCGCTGGTGCGCGGTGCCGTAGCATGCGGGCTGGATGTGGTGCGTGTGGGGCGTGGCCCCACACCCATGCTGTATTACGGGTCTGTTATTCTTAAGGCCGATGGCGCCATTATGGTAACAGGCAGCCATAATCCGCCTGATCACAACGGCTTTAAAATAACTTTGGCTGGCAAGCCATTCTTCGGTGCTCAGATACGGGAACTGGGTGATCTGTCGGCCAAAGGCGATGTGGTGCCAGAAGAAAAAGGCACCGTGCGCGATGTAGATATTCGTGAAGAATATGTGGAGCGCCTTGTAAAAGATTACGTTGGCGGCCCGCGCAAGCTGAAAGTTGTCTGGGATAACGGCAACAGCTCCGCCGGTGAAGTTCTGGAAATGCTGGTGAAAAAGCTGCCGGGCGAGCACATTGTGCTAAACGCTAAAATTGACGGCACTTTTCCCGTACATCATCCTGATCCAACGGTTGTTAAAAATCTGGAACAGCTTATTGCCGCTGTGCGCGAAAATAAGGCTGATCTGGGTATCGCATTTGATGGTGATGCAGACCGCATTGGCGTGGTGGACAACACAGGCGGAATTCTGTGGGGTGATCAACTGCTTATTCTGCTGGCGCGTGATGTGCTGAAGGCTCATTCAGGGGGCACCATTATTGCCGATGTTAAGGCCAGCCAGGTGCTGTTTGATGAAGTGGCAAGTGCAGGTGGCAAGCCACTGATGTGGCGTACCGGCCATTCTCTTATCAAATCCAAAATGGCGGAAACGGGCTCACCTCTGGCCGGTGAAATGTCTGGCCATATTTTCTTTGCAGATAAATGGTACGGCTTTGATGATGCCCTGTACGCCGGTGTGCGCGTGCTGGATATTGTTGCCCGTATGGATGAACCACTTTCTGCGTTCCGTGAATCCCTACCCAAAACCACATCCACCCCGGAAGTGCGTTTTGAGTGTGATGACCATCGCAAGTTCAAGGTGGTTGAGGAAGTTGCTGCACGCCTGCGTAAGCAAGGTGCGGATATTTCCGAAATTGATGGTGTGCGCGTGAATACCCCAGATGGCTGGTGGCTGCTGCGAGCATCCAACACGCAGGCTGTTCTGGTTGCGCGTGCAGAAGGCCGGACAGAAGCGTGTCTGGAGCGCCTGAAGGAAGCCGTGGTGAAGCAACTTGAGCTTTCTGCTCTGCCGCGCCCAGATTTTTCAGGCAACAGTTCTGGCCACTAGGTTTTTAGCGTAGGGTGTTATGTAAAGCGGGCAGTTCTTTCAGGGCTGCCCGCTTTGCTATCAGAAGCAATGTGTTTTTCCTTGACCAACCTTCAAACTGTCGTTTTATGTGGGGTTGGTTTCTGATATAGAGAACCAATGTTGTCCTCTTTAACGGACCCTGCCGGGCGGCGGATTTCTTACCTGCGTGTATCGGTAACAGACCGGTGCGACATGCGGTGCACATACTGCATGGCCGAACGCATGACCTTTCTGCCGCGCTCAGATGTTCTGGATTACGATGAACTGTTGCGCCTATGCCGTGTGTTTGTGCAGCACGGTGTGCGCCGCCTGCGTATAACAGGCGGAGAGCCTTTGGTACGCCGTGATATTGGCCCGTTTTTTCAGGAACTGGGCACATGGCTCAAGCATTCGGATAATCGGGGCCAGTTGGAAGAGCTCACTCTTACAACCAATGGCAGCCACTTGGCCCAGTATGCGCAAACCTTGTTTGATGCAGGTGTGCGGCGTGTGAATGTAAGCTTGGACACGTTGGATGAAGCCCGGTTTGCGCAAATAACCCGCCGGGGCAAACTGGCGGCTACGCTAGAAGGCATACGCGCAGCGCGAGATGTCGGGCTGGCGCTGCGTATCAACACCGTTGCTATGGCCGGTGTGAATGATGATGAATTTGATACGCTGCTGGCATGGTGTGGGGAAATCGGCGCAGATTTGTGCCTGATTGAAACCATGCCAATGGGAGACACGGGGGAAGATCGCACATCCCGCTATCTGCCGTTGCTGGATGTAAAAGCTGATTTATCGAGGCGTTGGACGCTTACGCCCATTCCGGATGTTACCGGCGGCCCGGCCCGTTACTTGCGGGTGGGAGAAACCGGCAGAAGGTTGGGGCTGATTACCCCGATGAGCCATAATTTTTGTGCAACATGCAACCGGGTGCGGTTGTCCTGCACGGGGCGGCTTTATACCTGCTTGGGGCAGGAGGATGGCGCAGATTTGCGCAGTCTGATGCGGGCTGGCGCCAATGATGCCGCGCTGGAAAAAGCTATTCAGGATGCTATCGCCCGCAAACCTAAAGGGCATGATTTCCTGCTTGGCGCATCGGAAGCTGATGTTTCTGGCCCCCAACGGCATATGAGCGTTACAGGCGGGTAAAAACCTGTTTGCTTATGGTTTGGTTAAAGGATGCGGCTGCTGTTGCAGCACATCATGCAGCGAATGTGTAAATTGCCCCGGTGTAAGCGGTTGCGGCTGATTGCCAGAGGGAGACCACGCAGCAAGTATTGCCATATGCAATGGCATGCAAAAGCTCTCTGCTTGTTCATCCTCTAGTTCATGCGCGGCGGCAGGAAACAGCAAGCGTGGCGGAATGGCGCGAGAGCGCAGGGCAAGCGCATTGGTTTCTCCCGCCGCGCGTAAATCTGCCATCAATGCCCGTAAGGAGCGGTAACGCAGCTCCAGTGTTTCTGTATCCACCACCGGCAACGCAAACCCGGCACGCTGAAGTAACGAGACACAGCTTTGTTGCGTAGGCAGAGGTGATACGCGGGGTGAAACACCATCGCTTAATGCCAGTTCAGCCATTTCCAACGCCTGCCGCAAAGGCCGCAACGTAGGTAAAATGGGAATACTGGCTAAAAAAAGCCCATCAGGCCGCAGAATAGAGCGGATTTGGTGGAATAGGCCCGGTAGATCATTCACCCAATGTAGGGAAAGGCTGGCAATCACCAGATCAAAACTGCCGGGGGCAAAGGGTAGGCGTTCTTCATCAGCGCAAAGGCTTGGGGTGGATGCGCAACGTGCCTGTGCTTCTGAAAGATCGCAGGTAATGGTTGGAATATTTCTACGTTTCAGCCCTTGGCAGATAATGCCTCGGCCCCCAATATCCAGCGCGCTGGAAAATGAACGCATGACATCATCCAGCCGATCCAGCAGAATATCTGCTGCCGCTTCCAGTATGGGGGCAGTGGCGTGCTGGGTGCGGGCTGCACGTTCACGGTGCAGCCTTACAGCTTTGCGATCAAAAATTACGGGCACATCCATTTTAGAACATGTGCGTGCTTCCCTGTGGTTTGCCAAGGATAGAGGCCGGGAAATTTTGTGTGAACCCCTGAAATGCAACTAAAAATACGCAAATTAGGCACGGTTTTGATGGATGTTTTGTATCCGCCAAGTTGCGTATTGTGTGGGGCAGACGTGGCGCAGCATGGGGCAACCTGCGTTTCCTGCTTTGGTCGCCTACAATCAATTAGCCGCCCATTTTGTGATGCTTGTGCAGCGCCTCAGCCCTCGCAGGAAAGTTTGGGGCATACGGGTTTGTGCGCTGCGTGTGAGCAGCATCATCCTGCATGGCAACATGCGCGGGCGGCTTTTGTTTATACGGCGGCCGCCAGAGATCTTATTTTACAGCTAAAATATGCAGATAGAACAGAAAACGCACGTTTTCTGGCGCAACGTATGGTGCAGATAGGGCAAGATATTCTGCAGCCAGATGTGTTGCTGGTGCCTGTGCCTGTGCATAGGTGGCGGTTGCTCCGGCGCCGTTACAATCAGGCAGCACTGCTGGCGGCTGAAGTGGCACGTGTAAAGCATTTACAGGTGCTGCCTGATGCCCTTATGCGTACGCGCGCCACAACAAAATTAGCTGGGTTTTCTCGCAAGGAACGGCAGCAGGAAATGCAAAGCGCCATTACATTTAGGCCAAAATGGCAGCAAAAACTGCACGGACGTTCTGTTGTGTTGGTGGATGACATGCTCACAACAGGTGCTACAGCTACGGCCTGCGTGCAGGCATTAAGGCAGGCCGGGGTGCTGGATGTCAGTCTTTTAGTGGCGGGGCTGGTGCCTGCGCGGCCAGAAGTTGATATAAACCTTCCAGAATAGATGTGCGGTGTAAAAGCCGGACTTACCAAAACACAGAAGGAAAATGTTTATGCCTGAAATCGAAATTTACACGCAGCCGGGATGCCCTTTTTGCATACGGGCCGTTACATTGCTGGAACGCAAAAAAGTGCCGTTCAAGGAAATTAACGCCCCGCGTGGCACGCAGGAACGTGAAGATGCCATCCGCCGTTCTGGTGGCAGCACAACTGTACCGCAGGTTTTTGTAGGAGATCGGTGCTTGGGCGGATGTGATGATCTGATGTCACTAGAGCGCCAAGGCAAGCTGGATGCAGCTCTGGGCTTGGGTGAAAACTGAAAGGCAGGAGGTAAAAGCGGATGATCTGTTATCAGCTCTGTTGTGCAAATGGGCATACGTTTGAAGGCTGGTATCGGGATAGCACCGCTTTTGCACGCCTGAAGCAGGAAAACCTGCTGAGCTGCGCCATTTGTGGCACGGCTAAGGTAGAGCAGGCCCTTATGGCACCCGCCATTGTAAAGGGCCGCTCGCACCCGAAACAAACGGAACCTTCCAAACCCGAAACAACGCCACAACAGCAACCCGAAGCACCACCTGCACCGCAACAGGCAGAACCTGTAGCGCCAGATAATCTGATAAGCGCTTTGCGCCAGATCAGAGCCGCGGTGGAAGAAAACTGCGAAAACGTGGGTTCCAATTTTGCGGATGAAGCCCTGCGTATTCATCATGGAGAAGCGCCAGAACGCAGTATCTATGGAGATATGACGGCATCAGAGCGCGAAATGCTGGAAGATGAAGGGGTTGATGTGCTGCCGCTTCCGTGGGTACGCAAGACCGACAGCTAATTTTTCGGGGTTGTCGGAACAGTGTTGGGGGTGGCAGGCAGGGGTTACGGTGCCCAAATTAACAGGGCAAACCAGCCGGTTACGTAAAAATTATATGTTGGAAACAGGGCTGGGCGAAGGAGAAAGAGAGCATGAAAAACTTCATGGCGCGCGGCGCTCGAACCGGAATTAGGGCTTTTTTTCTTTCGTCTGTATTAGGCATATCTGCCGCGCTGCTTCCTGCTATCTCTCAGCCTGCAATGGCAGATTCTGTTGCCTTGGGGGATGAAGACAGCCTGATGGGCTACTGGCTGAGCCAAGACCATGACGGCGTTTTTAAGATTGAAAAATGTGGGGAAACCGTTTGCGGCCGATTGATTGGCCTGCGCTACGATGGCACGGATGTTCCCAAGGGGCATGATGGAAAAACCGAGTGTAACCTCTTGATGCTAACGGATTTTCGTCCGCTGAAAGATGAAAAAAACAAGTGGGAAGGGAATATTCTGGATCCCGATAGTGGCCATAAGTATGACGCCCGGATCTGGTCTCCCCAATCTGGTGTGCTGAAACTGCGCGGTTATCTGGGCCTGCCCATTTTTGGTGAAACACAGACATGGACACGGTATTCCGGCCCGCCAATGGGGCCTGTCTGCAAGATGCCCTGAGCATACGCGAATTAAGGAGAAAAACAGGATTATGAGCGGCTCGTTTTCGCGTCGTGCTTTCGGGCTGGGTGGTCTGGCGTGTGGTTTTTTGGGAAGCACCTATGTGCGGGCAGACGATAACACGCCTGCGCCCGATACACAGGATGCCGCAACCCCACCGCCGCCAGAGCGTATTTTATGTTATGTAGGCGGCTATACGCAGCACGGGCCGCCGGGCGGCAATGGGGATGGCATTACGGTTTTTGAAATGGACCGTAAAACGGGTTCTCTCAACCATCTGAATACATTTACAGATGTTGCCAGCCCTTCTTTTATCGCATTTTCTCCGGATAAGCGTTTTCTTTACGCCGTTAACGAAATCAATGATTTTGAAGGAAAAAATACCGGGGCCGTCACGGCTTTTTCGGTAGATCATGGCACGGGCGCGTTAACAAAGCTGAATACCGTTTCTTCTGGTGGGGCAGATCCGGCGCATCTGAGCGTCCATCCCTCTGGTAAATACGTTATGGTGGCCAATTATACGGGTGGGAACTTTGCACTGTTGCGCGTGCAAAAAGATGGTTCCTTGGGGCCGATAACAACCCTCATCCACAATACTGGCCCACGTATGCCTGATCGGGCTTCGGATAATCCGCCGGGTAACTTTGCAATAAGTGACCACTCAGGCTCTCACCCACATATGATCCATGCAGACCCATCCGGCCGCTTTGTGGCGGTGGCAGATGCCGGGTTGGATAGAATGTATGTGTATGGGATCAACCTGGATACGGGGCGTCTGTTCCCGGCCAAAAAGCCGTTTACCACCATGACAGCGGGGTCCGCCCCGCGGCATTTTCAGTTTTCTGCGGATGGCTTGCGGCTGTACATTCTGTGCGAACAGGATTCCAAAGTGGTGGTGGCAAATTTTAATGCCAAAACAGGAGATATTGCACCGCAACAGGCCGTAAGTAGCTTAACCGCACATTTTCGGGGGAGCACGCTGGCTGCGGGTATTCTGTTCTCACCCGATGAGCATTTTCTTTACGTGTCTAACCGCTTGGGCGATTCTCTAGCTGTGTTTCAGGTGGCGCAGGATGGTGGCCTAACATTGGTGGATGAAATCTGGACACATGCCGATTACGGGCGGGCGCTCAAATTTGATCCTACTGGCAGCTATTTATACGTGGCCAACCAGCGGAGTGATTCCATCACATCTTTCCGGGTAGATAAAACCACCGGCAAGATTGGCTTTACGTGGGATTTTACACCCATTGGCAGCCCAACCTGCTTTGAGTTTCTGACGCTTCCTGCTTAACATGTTCGGTAAGAAAGCGTCAGAAACACACTGATATTAAAAGTAAATTCTATATCAGTCTTTTTTGAAGGCAGCGATGTAGTTAATGCCCAAGTCCCGCGTTTCTTTCCAGCTGCCAATGCCGGGGGCCATGCCAGAAATGGCAACCATCCGCAGGCCAGCGGCGCGGGCATAGCGCCCCAGTTCGGAAGGCTGGATAAACTTGCGCCATTCGTGCGTGCCAACAGGCAGCAGGCGCAACAAATATTCCGCCCCAATCTTGCCGACAGCCAAGGAACGCAGGGTGCGGTTCATGGTAGAAACAATGATCGTGCCATTGGCATCTACAAGCTGAGCCAGCATAATCATAAATGCTTCAGGATCAGTCACATGCTCTATAATTTCTAAAGCCATCACGGCATCAAACTTGGCGTGTTCGGCCACCAGTTCTTCCGCACTGCCTTGGCGATAATGGAGCGTGCCAGAACCGGCAGGAAGCGGGTTGGCTTCCAGATGTGCCTGTGCAGCGGCAATACCATTGGCCGATGCATCCAGCCCTAATACGTTATATCCGGCTTTTGCCAGGGCCTCACTGGCCAGCCCAGCGCCGCAGCCAATATCCAGCACATGCGGCTTGCGTGATTTGCGGCCACGCATGGGCAGGTGGCGGCTGGCCCATTCAATCCGCAGGCCGTTCATGGCATGCAGGGGGCGCATGGGGCCTGTTGGATCCCACCACTTGTCTGCCAGAGCGCTAAAGCGGGCAATTTCCTCGGAAGAAACAGAGGAAGGCGCTTCCTCTCGGGTGGCGTGCATACAACAAATTCCTTTCCTGCTGGTCTCCCCGCTGGACGAAAGGGGGCCGGGAGAGGTATGTGACGCGGCTTGTGAAGCAGCGCAACCGTTCCCATGCGTCTTTTCCGCTATGCAGGTGGCGGGAAGGGCTGGTGCAATGCGTTTTACGGCCTGTTTGGTGGAGAATAAAGCTATGTCCGGTTCCGCACCCCGGATCGTCATGAAATTCGGCGGGACATCCGTGGGGGATCTTGACCGTATCAGAGCCGTGGCCGAGCGCGTCAAAAAACAGAAAGACGCAGGCTGCGATGTGCTGGTGGTTGTTTCAGCCATGGCAGGAGAAACCAACCGGCTGGTTGGGTTCTGTCAGTCTCTTTCTCCTTTGTATGATGCGCGCGAATACGATGCCGTTGTGGCAACGGGTGAGCAGGTAACCAGTGGTTTGCTGGCTATTGCCTTGCAAAAGCTTGGCGTGCCTTCGCGCTCCTTTGCCGGGTGGCAGGTGCCTATTCTTACGGATTCCCTGCACGGTAAGGCCAGCCTCGATTCGATAGATGGCGCGCGTCTGCTGGGCAGCATGGCCGAAGGTATGGTGCCGGTTGTGGCAGGCTTTCAGGGTGTTGGGCCAGATGGCCGCGTAACCACGCTGGGGCGCGGGGGCTCGGATACATCTGCCGTGGCGCTTGCCGCTGCCATTAAGGCGGATCGGTGCGATATCTACACGGATGTGGACGGTATTTACACCACAGACCCCAGAATCGTGCCCAAGGCGCGTAAGCTGGACAAAATTACGTATGAAGAAATGCTGGAGCTGGCATCTGTTGGCGCCAAGGTGCTGCAAACACGCAGTGTAGGCCTTGCCATGCGCGAGCGCGTGCGTGTGCAGGTGCTTTCCAGCTTTGAAGATGGCCCCGCAGTTACGGAAGGTCACCTTCCCGGCTCTATGGTGGTGGATGAGGACGAAATCGTGGAAAAGAAACTGGTCACCGGCATTGCCTACTCCCGTGATGAAGCCAAACTGTCGGTTCGGCGTATTCCTGACCGTCCGGGCATTGCGGCGGCAATTTTTGGCCCATTGAGCGAAGCCAATGTGAATGTGGACATGATCGTGCAGAGCACCGGCGCAGATGGCACCACAAACATGACCTTCACCACCAGCAAGACCGATCTGCCACGCGCTATCAGCATTCTGGAAAGCGTGCGCGGCGCTGTGCAGTATGAAGAACTGCAAACAGACCCGGATATCGTAAAGGTGAGTGTGGTGGGCAGCGGCATGCGCTCCCATGCAGGTGTTGCCAGCACCATGTTCCGCACGCTGTCTGAACGCTCCATCAACATTCAGGCCATCTCCACCAGCGAAATCAAGGTTTCCGTGCTGGTAGCCGCAGAATATGCCGAACTGGCAGTACGTGCGCTGCATACGGCCTATGGTCTTGATGATGTCTGATATTGCAAGCAGCCTGAATCCCGCTCCTACGTCTGAAGAGTGGCAGCGCGCCCGCACGCGGTTGGATAAGTTGTGGCAGAGGGGGACGGATTTTCTGGGAACGCCTTACGCCATTTTGGCTGGGGCAATGTCTTGGGTGAGTGAACGCCACCTTGTATCCGCCATTTCCAACGCAGGTGGATTTGGTGTGATTGCCTGTGGCGCTATGGAACCAGCCCGTCTGGCTGAGGAAATTGCCGCTACCCGTGCGCTGACAGATCGTCCTTTTGGCGTAAACCTGATTACCATGCACCCTCAGTTGGATGAGCTAGTGCAGGTGTGTCTGGATGCCAAGGTGGGCCATATTGTGCTGGCAGGCGGTATTCCGCCCAGCGCCGCCATTAAGGCCGCCAAGGATGGTGGCGCCAAGGTTATAGGCTTTGCCCCTGCATTGGTATTGGCCAAGCGGCTGATCAAGATGGGTGTGGATGCGCTGGTCATTGAAGGTGCAGAAGCAGGTGGCCATATCGGCCCTGTTTCGCTAACTGTGCTGGCGCAGGAAATTCTGCCGCATATCCAGAACGTGCCGGTTTTTGTGGCTGGCGGCCTTGGCCGTGGTGATGCGCTTGTTTCCTATCTGGAGCAGGGCGCGGCTGGTGGCCAGTTTGGCACACGTTTTGCTGCGGCAGAGGAAAGCATTGCCCACGAAAACTTTAAAAAAGCTTTTGTGCGGGCCAATGCGCGTGATGCTACGACCTCGGTTCAGCTTGATGAACGCTTTCCGGTTATTCCGGTGCGGGCCATCAGCAATGAGGGTGGGCGTAAATTTGTAGCGCATCAGGCCGATGTTATCCGCCGCTTTCAGGCTGGTGACCTCACGCGTGAGGATGCGCAGCTGGAAATCGAACATTTCTGGGCGGGTGCCTTGCGGCGCGCGGTTATTGATGGAGATGTAGAAGAAGGCTCTGTTATGGCCGGGCAATCTGTTGGCATGGTGAAATCTGTGCAGCCGGTGGCCCAGATTATTGCTGACCTGATAGATCAGGCCGTGATAGCGCTGATCCGTCAACAACGCCGCATGGATGCTGATGGCTGAAAACGCCCCAAGTTCTGAACAGGAGCAGCCGGCTGCTCTGCCTCCGCTCCCCGATATTGGTACATACGGGGTAGGGGGCGCGCTGCGCAAACGCCGCGAACAGCTTGGCTGGTCCTTGGATGATGTTGCCGCGTATCTGCGCATCCGAGATGCATATCTGGATGCGCTGGAAACCGGAAAAGCGGATGTGCTTCCGGCGGAAGTATATACGCTTGGGTTTTTACGGGCCTATGCGCAGGCTTTGGGGTTTGATCCAAACCCTATGGTGGAGCGCTACAGGCAGGAAACGCGTAACGCCATTCGGCAGCCAGAACTTGTGTTTCCAGATCCGCCGCCAGATCGGCGTATTCCGCCGGCTGTGTCCATTTCTCTTGGGCTTGCGGTCATTCTGGCCAGCTATGTGGGCTGGTATTACTTTACAGGGCACACGCCACCTGCTCCGGAGCGTGTGCCGCCAGTGGCAAGCCTTCTGCCTGGTGAGCAGACGCATAATGCGCCTTCTCCGCAGGTGGCTTCCATTTTGCCGGACAAAAGTGCCGTTCCAGCACCTTTGCCACCCTCTGCGCAGCCTAAGCCATCAGGTTCTGAACCGGCATCGAACGCACAAGGTGCGGGAAGTGCTTCGCCTGAAGGCGCCGTAGCACCGGAAGCAACGCAGCCAGTTGGTGATATTGGCGCAACATCTGCACAAACTCCCCAACAACCCAACACGCAAACGCTACCTGCTGCAACGCCAGCGGCTCCTTCTGAGGCAGTTGCTGATAATCAGATCGTGCTGAAGGCGCTTGCTGCCAGTTGGGTGCAGGTGAAGGATGCCAACGGCAAGGTTGTTTACGATCACATTTTACAACCTGATGAGGAATGGAATGTGCCGGTAGAAGGTGGCCCCTATAGCCTGACCGTAGGCAATGCGGGTGGCATTGTTTTGCGTATGGGGGATGTGCTGACAGCGCCTTTAGGGCGCAACGGTGCTGTACGCCGCAAAATGGTGCTAACACCGCAGAGCGTGCGTGATGGTACATTGGCCGCACCTGCCGCGCAAAATAACGTTGCCACACCGCCGATGCATGCAGATGTTGCAGCCCCTGCGCCCAATGCGGTATCAGGGATACCAACAGATGCGCAGACAGATCTGGCAGCCTCGGAACAGGCGCTTAAGCCCAAGGAAACTGCACCCCGCACACGCCGTCGGGCCGCGCCTGTGCAAGCCGAACCAAGCGCTGATGATTTGAATGCGCGCCAGCTTCAGGGCATGGGTTCACACTAGAATGGCACCTTCGCGCGTATTATGTGTAGCCAAATGGCCCTGATTTTGGCAGGAAAACACCAAACGCAATGGAGAACGCCGTGTGGCCGAACACGGCAGCTTCCCTCAACTGTCGTTTTCGACAAAAGGATGTAAAATGAGCGGCTACCGGCCTTACCAGCATATCGAGCGTCGGAAATCTCGGCAGATCCATGTCGGCAAGGTAGCCGTCGGTGGTGATGCGCCGATTTCCGTCCAGACCATGACCAACACCCTCACGACTGATGCACAGGCAACAATCGAGCAGATTCGCCGTGCAGAAATGGCGGGTGTGGATATTGTGCGTGTGTCCTGCCCCGATGAGGAAAGCACCAAGGCGCTGGAAGAAATTGTAAAGGAAGTGAACGTGCCTATCGTGGCCGATATTCACTTCCACTACAAACGCGCTATTGAAGCCGCAAAGGCTGGCGCTGCCTGCCTGCGTATCAACCCTGGCAACATCGGCAGCGCCGAACGTGTGCGTGAAGTGGTTAAGGCCGCCAAGGATTACGGCTGTTCCATCCGTATTGGTGTGAACGCCGGATCACTGGAAAAGCATCTGCTTGAAAAATATGGTGAGCCTAACCCAGATGCGCTGGTGGAAAGCGCTCTGGAACACGCTAAAATTCTGGAAGATCATGATTTCCGTGAATTCAAGATCAGCGTGAAAGCCTCGGATGTGTTCATGGCTGTGGCCGCGTATCAGCAACTGGCAGATGCTTGTGATTACCCGCTGCACATTGGTATTACAGAAGCAGGCAGCAAGCGTGCTGGCACCGTAAAATCCTCCATTGGTCTGGGCAATCTGCTGTGGGCCGGTGTGGGTGATACCATGCGCGTTTCTCTTTCCGCTGCGCCGGAAGAAGAAGTGTTGGTGGGTTGGGATATTCTTAAGTCCCTCGGCCTGCGCCACCGTGGCGTTAAGATTATTTCCTGCCCATCCTGCGCACGTCAGGGCTTTAACGTGGTAGAAACAGTGCAAACGCTGGAAGACCGGCTGGCACATATTAAAACCCCGCTTACCCTGTCCATTATTGGGTGCGTGGTGAACGGCCCGGGTGAAGCCCTGCTGACCGATCTGGGCGTAACCGGCGGTGGTTCTGGCCGCCACATGGTGTATGCCGGTGGCAAGCAGGATCATACCGTGCCTGCGGCAGACATGATCGAACATGTTGTGGAACTGGTAGAAGAGCGCGTTGCTGCTATTCAGGCAGAAGAAGCCAAGGAAAAGCAGGAAGGTAAAGCGCAGGAACTGCCAGACATGGCATCTGCCAACTAAGCATTCAACTTTCTTCCTCTGCTTTGCGCCAAAAGGCGCGGGCAGGGGCAGACGTGCCATTTTTAAACAGCAAAAAACACCACGCCAGCCAAGGTGACGGGTGCCGTGGTGTGGGAATATGTATTCGTGAGCAGCATTCAGCCCGTAAGAGGAACGCACGACCTTATTGGAGAAGACCAGCGCCGCCATACACATGTGGTAGACACAGCGCGTCGGATTGCAGGTGTTTACGGGTTTGATGAATGGGCAACCCCGATTTTTGAAGATACACGGGTTTTCTCCCGCTCTTTGGGGGATACGTCCGATGTTGTTTCCAAAGAAATGTATTCCTTTAGTGATCGGGATGGTGAAAGCCTAACATTGCGGCCAGAAGGTACGGCAGCCATTTGCCGGGCCTTGGTTACCAATGCGCTTACGCAGTCTCTGCCGCAGAAAGTATTTTATGCAGGCCCCATGTTCCGGCATGAACGGCCCCAGAAAGGGCGGTATCGCCAGTTTCACCAAATTGGTGCAGAGCTTCTGGGGGCAGCCGAACCTTTGGCAGATGCAGAAGCCATTGCCATGGGGTACGAAGTGCTCAAGGCGTTGGGCATTGCAGATTACGTGACGCTGGAACTGAATACGCTGGGTGATGCTGCCAGCCGTGATGCATGGCGTGATGCTTTGGTGGCGTATTTTTCGGCCCATAAGGATAAACTGTCAGAAGACAGTCTCACCCGTTTGGAAAAGAACCCGCTGCGTATTCTGGATAGCAAGGATGCAGGCGATAAGGTTCTGGTGGCTGATGCCCCCATGATGGCAGAGTTTCTAACGCCGGAAGCCCGCACGTTTTGGGATGATTTGCGCAATAAGCTGGATGTGTTCGGCATTGCCTACACCGTAAACCCCAGCATTGTGCGTGGGCTGGATTACTACAACCACACTACGTTTGAGTTCGTCACCAACCGTCTGGGTTCTCAGGGCACAGTGCTGGCCGGTGGCCGGTATGATGGTTTGGTAAAACAGATGGGTGGGCCAGAAGTGCCAGCTATTGGCTGGGCTGCGGGTATTGAGCGCCTATCTATGCTGCTGGAACAAGTGCCTGCGGCGCCGCGCTCTGTTGTGTTGGTGCCTGTTGGCGCGCCTGATGAAAGCGCAGTTGTGCAGATTTTGCAGGGGTTGCGCGGGCAGGGTGTAAGAACAGAAATTGGCTACAAGGGTTCGCTGCGTAAGCGTATGGAACGCGCAGGTAAGCAGAACGCCAGTCATGTGCTTTTCCTTGGGGAAGATGAACTGGCCAAGGGTCTGTTCCGTGTGAAAAATATGGAAACAGGGGCCGAACAGGAAGTCTCTCGTGATACGTTGCTTTCCAAAGCGCAAGACGTATTTGCAGCATGAAGTTTGACGAACGGTTAGACCAGATTGTCAGCCGCGCTCTGGAGTTGGAAGCGCAACTGGCAAGCGGGCTGAATGGTGAGGCCTTTACGCAGGCATCACGGGAATATGCTGAAATCGAACCCGTTGTGGCGCGTATCAACGCCCTGCGCGGGGTGGAAGACGGTATCCGGCAAGCTGAGCAGCTTCTAGCAGATCCAGAAATGAAGGAAC
Organism: Acetobacter sp. AAB5; assembly: GCF_050106715.1. NCBI lineage: Bacteria > Pseudomonadati > Pseudomonadota > Alphaproteobacteria > Acetobacterales > Acetobacteraceae > Acetobacter > Acetobacter sp. AAB5. Next base: position 168,634 of record NZ_JBNIEW010000001.1, on the reverse strand, counting down.
TGGCAGAAGCAGAGCTGACTGAGCTGCGTGAGCAACTTCCACAGCTGCAAAAAGATGTGCGTCTGTCTTTGTTGCCAAAAGATGTGGCAGATGCCCGCAGTGCTATTCTGGAAGTGCGGCCTGCGGCCGGGGGTGATGAAGCCGCTCTGTTTGCTGCCGAACTGTTTGACATGTACCGCCGCTATGCCGACCTAAACGGCTGGCGCTTTACCGTTATGGATTATGACGAAAGCGAGCTAGGCGGCCTGCGCGAAGGCATTGCCGAAATTAACGGCAAAGGCGTGTTTGCGCGGTTGAAGTATGAATCCGGTGTGCATCGGGTGCAGCGCGTGCCCGCTACGGAAAGCCAGGGCCGTATCCATACCTCCACAGTTACGGTGGCTGTGCTGCCAGAAGCCGAAGATGTGGATGTAGAGGTTAACGAAACAGACCTGAGGGTAGATGTGTTTCGAGCCTCTGGCGCTGGTGGGCAGCACGTGAATAAGACAGAAAGCGCCGTGCGTCTTACACATATGCCCAGCGGTATTGTGGTTTCTATGCAGGAAGAAAAAAGCCAGCATAAAAACCGTGCCAAGGCCATGAAAATCCTGCGTGCACGTTTGTATGAGCGTGAAAGAGCGCAGGCCCATGCCAACCGTGCGGCAGATAGGCGCTCTCAGGTGGGTACGGGGGATAGATCAGAGCGTATTCGCACCTATAACTTCCCGCAGGGGCGTGTCACGGACCATCGTATCAACCTGACACTCTATAAAATTGATCGTGTCATGTTGGGGGAACTGGATGAGTTTGTGGATGCCCTTACGCAGGAAGAACAGGCGGCTTTGCTGGCGGCTGAAGGTTTTTAACTGATAGGTGCCGCACACACGCCAGAACGGCCGGGGTGATGCTCTGCTGCTTCTGGCGCGTTTGGATCTGTTAGAAAGAATTCAGTGAAGTTATCAGACCCCAAGGCGTAAAAATGGTGCCCATCGGGGTTGTGGAGCGTGCCATCACTATCCACCTCATGGGTTTCTACCCGTCCTTCGGGGGAACGGATGGTGATTTCACCGCATAAGGTATAGGTGTGGTCTAACCGCCCCATAGGGGTGGTGACTTTAACCGTTTTTTCCTGATTTTTATCATCCAGCCGGATCACGCTTACAAGTTTGCCATCCAGATAGATGCGTGAAACTTCAGAAATTTCCGTATCTGCCTTGCCGTCCGTTACTGTAAATTCGCCCGCATAGGCGTAAGAAAGGGGTAATGCGGCCATAAGGCCAAGCAGGCAAAAAGTTGTATTCTGGATACGGCGGAAAAATTGGGGCATTGATGTCTAACCAGATCAATCCATCAAGGTTGCGCGTGTGAGTACAGCAGAAAAAACAATTCCCTGCCAGCCAATAGCGCAACTGTTGCGTGAGGGTACACAACTTCTGGCGCAGGCCGGTATTGAAGGCCCGCGGCGGGAAGCGCGATTACTACTTATTCATGCGCTTTCCCTTACGCCAGAGCAACTGCTAGCCCGCTCTCCAACAGAGAATGTGCCCAGTGAGCCCTTTTTTTCTTACGTAAAACGCCGCGCTGCACATGAACCTTTTGCCTATATTACAGGCAGTAAAGGGTTTTGGAGCTTGGATTTAGCAGTATCTCCAGCAAGTTTGGTGCCGCGCGGAGATACAGAAACACTTATTACAAGCCTTCTGGAATATCGACCGGATCAGGCATCCGTGCAGAATATTCTGGATTTAGGTACTGGTACAGGCTGTTTGCTGCTGGCTGCTTTGGCGGAATACCCCAACGCGCGTGGGGTAGGGGTGGATATCAACCCACAAGCCGCCATGTTGGCGCATGCTAATGCCCAGCGTTGTGGCATGCAGGATCACGCATTGTTTATAGCGGCGGAGTGGGATGCCGCTTTGGCTCCAAGTGCGCGGTTTGATGTGGTGCTGAGCAACCCTCCCTATATTCCGAGTTCAGATCTGGCAGACCTTATGCGGGAAGTGCGCGAGCATGAGCCTGTGCGCGCACTGGATGGTGGGAGTGATGGGTTAAACGCGTACCGCTATCTTTGCGGGCGTCTGCCATTTTTGTTGGCAGATGGCGGGTTGGCTGTGCTGGAAATTGGCATAGGGCAGGAAGAGGCTTTACGCGCCTTGGCAGCCACCAATGCCTTGCGCGTGGTAGATGTAAAAGCAGATCTGGCAGGTATTGCCCGCGCTGTGGTGCTAGAAAAACAGGCGTGAAAAATAACTTGGCTTTATAGGCTTGGGTTGCTACACTACCCAAGCTTGCTTCTGTAGCAGATGTAAAAACCTAAAATCACTGCATCAGAAATTAAAGCAGCAAGGGGGCCTTTCATTTGGCAACAAGTTATGTGTTGCCTTACATAAAGCCCATTCCGAAAAAACAATTCGGCCTTCACTCAGGAAGCATACCTTTTTAATACAGGACTGTTTCTTTATGCCAAAGTGCCCTGAACAGGAAAGCGCTGTGATAAACCCATGAACGTAAAACGGATGCGGACAAGACACCATCGTTCCAACGGGAGCAATGGGAGTTCCCGACAACTGAATGGACAGATTCCGATGAACAGGAATCATGTTTTTGATAGTCATGGCCCGGATGTGCGCGTACGTGGCACAGCCCAGCAGCTTTTTGAAAAATATCTCCAGCTTGGCCGTGATTCCACAGGCAGCGGAGACCGCGTGGCAGCGGAAGGTTACTTCCAGCATGCCGAACATTACTTCCGTATCATGAACGCCATGGCGCAGGCTGCGCAGCAAAGCCAGCAAGAGCGTGCCGAACGCCTTGCCGCCCGCCAGCAGCGTGCCGTTGCGCAGACAAATGAAGATGGCGAAGACCGGCAGGAAAATGCCCCTCAGCCTGATGTGCGGGAAGAATCCGAACCTCAGCCTGAACTTTCCGAAGGCTAATAATCTTCAGATCCCTTGCTGCCCTGCTTCTGATATCTGGAGGCGGGGTAGGCGGGGTATAGATTGTGTTTGCTTGTAAGGTGTTCAGGCAGCCATAAAACGCGCGCAACGCAAAAATAACACTGCAAGCTCTTGGCTTGGTGTGTTGGGTTTAGTGTGCTGATTTTTAAGGGAATTGGTAGCGGCGGAAGGATTTGAACCTCCGACCAAGGGATTATGATTCCCCTGCTCTACCACTGAGCTACGCCGCCATCATGTGATGGCGCTGATCTACCTGATTCTCCGGGATGCCGTCAACCCGGTTTGGCGTATTTTGTTATAAAAATAATCAGATAAGAGAATATAAGGGCTTACTGCCCCAGATTTCCGGCGCCAAAAATGTAATTGCTAACCTGTTGCTCAAGGCTTGTGGGCTCCAGCGTATGTGTCAGCATGCCATTGGGCGGTGCTATGGTGGAGGATGTGCCGGGTTCAATCATCAAAGCATTTTCAGATGAAAGCGTGGCGCTGCTGATTGTGAGCGTGCTGTCCTGTGGTAAATGCAGTGCGCCATCCAGTGTAAAGTGCACAAAAGCCATCTGAGTGGCTGGGTCCAGTATAATGGATGAAACACGGCCTACTTTTACCCCGGCAATATCTACATCTGCGCCACGTTCCAGCCCGTTGGCCGAGACAAAGCGGGCAGAGAGAGCATAGTTATTTGTGCCCGGAGATTTTTGAGTGCCATGCGCATAAAAAGCAAAACCCAGCGTGGCTGCCAGAACTGCTCCGCTAAAAAGACATGCGCCTGCACGGTTTTGCCTGCTCATAGGTGTGTTTTCATCCCGAATAATAATGTTGTGGCACAAGATTAGCATGAATCCTTGCAGCATGGTGGCGCATGGTGCAAGGACAGGCAGCAAAGTTGTGCCAGCGTGGGTTGTAACTGCATATGTCGTTTCTTCAGGCTATCATTATCGCTCTTCTTCAGGGAGCAACAGAACTCTTTCCCGTAAGTAGCCTTGGACATGCTGTTATCCTTCCGGCGTTGTTCCATTGGTCGTACGATCCGCATGACCCGGCATTTCTGCCGTTTCTGGTTATGCTGCATCTGGGTACTTCTGTGGCGCTGCTGGTTTTCTTCTGGAAAGACTGGCTGGCCATATTCAAAGGGGCCAGTGGCAGTTGCGGCCAGCGCATGCAAATGGAAAGCCTGCATATTCTGTGGCTGCTAATTGTAGCCACCATTCCCGCTGTTGTGGTGGGTGGCCTGTTTGAGCACTTCTTGCGCAATTTGTTTGGTTCAGCTTCATCCGCTGCCATTTTCTTGTTTTTAAATGGTTTGCTTTTGCTGGTGGTAGAACGGCTGCGCAGCAGTGTGGTGCGGAAAAACGTTAATTCTGTTGCCAGCATGACATCGCGCGATGCGGTTATTATTGGCCTGTTCCAGTGCCTTGCATTCTTTCCTGGGCTTTCTCGCTCTGGTGCAACCATTTGTGGTGGTCTGTTGCGGGGGCTGCACCATGATACGGCAGCACGCTTTTCCTTTTTGATGGCGCAACCCGTTATCTTGGCCGCCACGGTGCGTGAAGCCTTCAAAATGCGGCATCTGGAGCTACAGCCGGGGCAGATGCGCATTGCCATGGTGGCAGCTCTTGTATCTGGCCTGACAGCATTGTTCAGCACCGCTTTTCTGATGCGGTATTTCCGTGATCATGACAGATGGGCGCTTTCTCCCTTCGCTTGGTACTGCATGGGCGTAGGCGGTATTGCGACCATTCTGTTCCATTTTATGCACTGATCCAGAAATAGTCTGATGGGAGATCTTTCTGGTTCGCCGCGGCGCAAGTCCTTACAGCGCATTGAAAAGGAAAACAGTAACCAACGCCTAAGCAGAACACTGGGGCCTTTGCAGCTTACCATGCTGGGCGTGGGCTCCACTATTGGCGCGGGCATTTATGTTATGACAGGCACGGCAGCCGCCAACTATGCGGGGCCGTCCATCCTTTTGTCCTTTATTGTGGCGGGGGTTGCCTGCCTTTTTACAGCCCTTTCTTATGGTGAGCTGGCATCTTCCATGCCGGTTTCAGGCTCTGCCTATACGTATGCCTATGTTTCCATGGGGGAGCGTTGGGCGTGGGCTGTTGGGTGGCTGCTTTTGCTGGAATACGGCATTTCCTGCGCAGGTGTGGCTGCCGGTTTTTCAGGCTATGCGGTCAGCCTTTTGCAAGATTTTGGCGTGCATGTGCCATCGGCGCTGTCCACCACTACGCTGCAAGTTGCGTTTGAAGGGGCATCCCGCCATGTTGCCGCGGGGTGGCGGATGGATGCGGTGGGCGCTTTCTCTATTCTGGCCGTTTCTTTGCTGCTGGTTTTGGGCGTGCGGGAATCCTTCAAAATCAATGCGCTCATTGTTTTTCTCAAAGTGGGCGTTCTGGCGCTCTTTGTGGCGCTGGGCGTGTGGGAGGTGCATCCATCTTACTGGTCTCCCTTTATCCCGAAGTATGAAGGAGGCTTCCGTTTTGGCTTCCCCGGTATTTTCCGCGCAGCATCGGTTATATTTTTTGCATATGTAGGGTTTGAGGCTGTTTCCACCGCAGCGGGAGAGGCCCAAAACCCTCGGCGGGATGTGCCTGTTGGTATCGTGCTTTCGCTCATCATCTGCACGGTTGTGTACATGATTGTGGCTGCCGTATTGATTGGTGTGGTGCCGTGGCAGACGCTGGATGTGGCAGACCCGCTGGCAATAGCCGTTAACGCCATGCATCAGCCGTGGCTGGCTTTGTTTGTAAAGCTAGGGGCCGTTATTGGCCTGTGTTCTGTGCTGATGGGGCTGTTATATGCCCAAAGCCGCATCTTTTTCGCCATGGCGGAAGATGGCTTGCTGATGCCGATGTTCAGCAAGCTGCATCCGCGCTTTCAAACACCGTGGATCGGCAGCATTGTGCTGGGGCTTGGCGTAGCGCTGGCAACTGCCACGTTGCCGATTGATATTATTGGTGATCTGGTTAGCCTTGGCACAGCTGTAGCGTTTGGCATTGTGTGTTTTACCGTTATCTGGGTGCGCAATAAGGCCACCGAAATTCCGCGTCGCTTTAGTGTGCCGTGGGGCGGCTTTACCGTGCGCGGTATCTGGCTGGGCTATGTGCCGCTTTTAGGGATTTTCTTTTGCGCGGTTATGGTGGCGCCGCTTTGCGTGGATATGATGTTGGCCCTGTACAAAGGGGACCCCATACCTCTGCTGCTTCTGCTCACTTATGCCGGTATAGGGTGGGCCAGCTATCGGTTTTATGGTCACGTCCATTCCCGCCTGGGGCGGGAACAGCGCGAAAAAGCCAAATAAGTCAGTCGTTCAACGGGTAGGATGCCAAAAGCCGCTTCTGGCGCTGCCAGAGGCGCACACCTTCCCACAAATTGGTGGGGGACCAGCCAGCCTTCTTCTTTTTGGCGCCAATACGGAAACTTTCCCGGTAATGGTGAAACTGGGCTGCATAGGCTTCGCGCAGCGTTGTGCGAGAATCCCAAATGTGGATAGCTTCTGAACCTACGCCGTTGATTTCGATAATTTCAAAATCCTTGCCTTCACGCAGTGCTTCGGCAGAGCGGAATTTCACATCAATACGCCCGAAGTGAAAATCGGGAATATCCTGCATGATGGCGTCAATCTGGCGGGTGAGTTCCGGCGTAATGTCTGCCTTACCGTTGCGGAAAATGGCCCCTTTGCAATGGTTGCCTGCAAATACCAGTTCCAGTTCATCACCATCTGGCAAAACTTCGTGCAGGCAGTGGGTTAGGCGTGGTGTGTAGATGTGTAGCACTTTGCTGGTGCGGCTATCTTTTTGCAGCAGTTGCAGCACGGTATCGCGTCCATTTCCGCGCAGGGCCGGAATATCCTTGTAAGTGAGGGATGAAATTTCCCCCATAGGGCTGTCAGGATGACGAATATAAAACAGCCCGGCTTCGTGCTTCCATGTAATGAGTTTTTGTATCACCAGCCGGATCTTGCGCGGGAAGGAGGCAAGGGCTGCTTTCAGCTCCTCTTCCGTGCGCACCAGTTTTACACCGGTGCCATTACATCCAATATCGGGCTTAACCACTACGGGCAGCGTGAGCCCTTTGGCCTGCATGGCTGCGTGGGCGCGGGCAAGATCATGCGTGCCGGTTGGTAGTGTTACGTAAGGAGCAATCCAGCGTTTGGCATAATTGCCTGCCATATCCAGAATGCTGCTTTTGCTTTCACCGCATAGGCCGCCTGTTTCAATACGCGGGTTGGCGGCTGTGGGTAGGGTGACATCCCCATAGCGTATGCCAAGCAGAATCCAGTACGCCACAACGGGCGTGTAAAAAACCCAACCAGGCCAGAATTCAAAAAGGGAAAGAGGAGAAGGCTGTTTTTCGGCCTGTGTCATGTCTTCTGTTTCTGTGCTCGGGCAATCAAACGGCCCATAAAGAAAATAACCAGCACAAACCCAGCCAAGCCAGCCCAGCGCCAAGCGCCAAGATGATCCAGAATAAACCCACCAACATGGAGCGAAAGCGCAAAAAGCGCAGTTGTCCAGATAAGCGTGGCCAGAAATGTGGCGGCAGTAAATATAGGCAAGCCCGCGTTAAAAAAACCGCTTGCCGTGTAAAGCGGCAACCGGGTGCCCGGAATAAAGCGGCTGACAAATACAACCCAGAACAGGTTTTTGGAAAGCCAGACTTTTTGGTTTTCCATCTGTGATGTGTTCACCCACCTTTGGGCAGGTTTCCAGCGTGCTGCCAGGTAGCCCAACCCGTAAAGCCCTACATCGCCCGTTACAATGCCAATATACAACGCAACAAGTGCTGTAATGGGGGAAAGAGTGTGAAGGTTAACCTGAATGGCCGTAATAACCGTGGCGGCATCTTCCAGCACAAACGTGGCCAGAATAACAATAATAACCTGCGCAAGAGGGTAAGCGGCGGTAAGTTCCAGAAACTGATCCAGCAAAGAAGGTAATCTCTCTCCGGCCAGAACAGCACGGTCTTGAAGGTTTTAAGAGTGTGAGCAGGGCTCCAACAGGCTCTTTTGTGACAGTATTGTCAAGGGGTGGAGGCCGGTATGGAGCTGCGTGTTCGTAACCAAAAATAAGGAATAAAGAAGATGACCTGACAAAGGCCTTATTCCACTATATTCTATGACATTGAATGTTACACAGATCAGAAGCGTGAAGCCTTAATGCTACGAAGAAAACTTCTTGTTGGTGGGGCTTCTGCTCTGTTCGCCACACCTGTATTGGCCCGCACAACTGCGGCTACTCCTCCGCATCCTGCTGCATCTTCCAGTTATGCCACCTTTCTGGCCGGCGTGCGGCGAGAGGCCATAGGGCAGGGTATTTCTGCTTCTGTGGTGGATCAGGCGCTGGCTCTTACCACCCAACCGAATGCCAAAGTGCTTAAGGCAGACCGGCATCAGCCAGAATTCACCCTGACATGGGCGCAATATAAAGATCGGGTTCTGACGGAAAAGAAAATTTCCGATGGGCTTGCTGCTGTTGGCCAACGTACAGCGCTACTCAACCGTATCAGTTCCACATATGGCGTTAATAAAGGTGCTATTGCGGGTATCTGGGGGCTGGAATCTGCTTACGGCACACGCATGGGCACATTCCATGTGATCGATGCTTTAGCGACTCTGGCTTACGATGGTAGACGTTCGGCTTTCTTCCGCTCAGAATTGATGAAGGCGCTAAGCATTCTGGGCCAAGGAGACATCACGCCCGCAGGTATGCTGGGCAGCTATGCAGGTGCTATGGGGCAGCCGCAGTTTATGCCAAGCGCCTATCTGCGTTACGCAGCCAGCTACCCGGAAGGTGGGCGGCGCGATATCTGGCATAATGAAGCCGATGTTTTTGCCTCTATCGCCAATTATTTGGCCAAGTGCCATTGGTTGCCCGGACAGCCTTGGGGAGAGGAAGTCTTACTGCCTGATACCATAACGCAGGCACAAATTGGCCGTACGGCTGTGCACCCTATTTCATGGTGGGCGCAGCAGGGCGTGCGGCCACGTGCAGGGCAGTTTTCCAGCGCTGTGCAGGAAGGCGCTATTATCCGCCCAGATGGGGTGGGGGGCGAAGCCTTTATCGTCTATCATAATTTCAACGTGATCCGCCGCTACAACCCCTCCGATTTCTACGCGCTGGGTGTAGGGCTTCTTGGTGATGCAATAACGTGAAAAAACTCGCCCTTGTAGGGTGCCTGGCGGTGCTGGCCTGTTCGCGCCAGCAGCCTGTGGCACAGCAGGATCTGCATTATACAGTTGGGCCGGCATGGCAGGCAGGCAACAAGTGGTTTTACCCGCGGGAAGACTTTGCGTGGCAAGGCACGGGCTTGGCTGTAAGGGAACCCCCACAGGCAGAAGGCCACCTGACAGCAGATGGTGAGGTCTGGCGCGCCGCCAGCATGACAGGCAGCCATCAGACCTTGCAGCTACCTGCCGTGGTGCGGGTGACCAATCTGGATAACGGGCGGCAAATTGTGATCCGCTTGAATGATCGTGGCCCGAATGATCCGGGGCGTATGATCGGTCTTTCCCCGCGTGCTGCAGATTTGCTGGGTGTGGGCAAGGAGCCTGCACGTGTGCAGGTAGTGGAAGATGAAATGGCCAGCAGGCAGTTTGCCGAAGTGCTGCCCGGTGGCCCCATGTTGCAGATTAGTGCAGCCCCGCTGGAAAAAGTGCAGCAAACGGCATTAGGTAACGCGGCAGTTGATAGGCAGGGCCTTACAGTTCTGGCAGATAACACCACGCAGGAAACGCCTGCGCCGGGCAAGGTGGTGCTGGCAGATCTGCCAGCCACTGTTATGCAGGGCGCGCCTGTGTCCAGCATGCTGTGGGTGGAAACCATGGATTTTACATCTCGCTTGGCCGCCATGCGGCAGGCGGCGGCACAAGGTGCCAGCGTTCGGCCTGTGTTTTTGGGGCATAGCACAATGTGGGCTGTGCGCTACGGGCCTTTTACGACTATAAGCGAAGCAGATGCCGCCCTTAAGCGAGCACTTGCTACTGGTTTAACCGGATCTCATATCGTCGTCGAATAGGGAAAAATGTTGCAGACTCGACGGTTCTTACTCGCAGGGGGCGCTGCCCTTTTCTCTGGTGCCTATGCGCTTGATGCCATGGCACGGCCTCGCCACCACGGCGCGGCGGCCAAAGGTGCAACACCTGCGGCGGCCCAGCCTGCTGTGCCGGGGGCGGATACACCCGCCACTACGCCCGTGGGGCCGGTGGATACACAGGCACGCTGGGCCTGCATTCTGGATTACAATAGCGGTGCCACACTGCTTGAGAAAAATGCAGATGAGCGCATGCCCCCATCATCCCTTACCAAGATGATGACGGCGTACGTTACATTTGGCATGCTCAAATCTGGCCGCCTGAAGCTGGATCAGATGCTGCCTGTAAGTGAACGCGCATGGCGCATGCAGGGTTCACGCATGTTTGTGCCCTTGGGGCAAAGCGTAAGTGTGCAGGATCTTATTCAGGGCATGGTGATCCAGTCCGGTAACGATGCCTGTATTGTGATTGCAGAAGGCATTTCCGGCTCGGAAGAACAGTTTGTTGCGTTGATGAACGACACAGCCACCAAACTGGGGCTCACCAACTCGCACTTCATGAACGCAACCGGCTGGCCAGCAGAAAACCATTACATGTCTGCGCGAGATGTAGCCTATCTGGCGCTGCGTTTGATTCATGATTTTCCGGAATATTATCATTTCTTCTCGGAAAAAGAGTTTCTGTTTAACAAAATCAGGCAGGAAAACCGGAACTCTCTGGTGGTTAAAGGTTTGGCCGATGGCTTAAAAACCGGCCACACAGATGCAGGTGGGTTTGGCCTGTGCGCTTCTTCCGAGCGCGAAGGGCGGCGTGTTGTGCTGGCTGTGAACGGGCTGCCTTCATCCGCAGCACGTGGGCGGGAAGCTGAACGTCTGATGGGCTGGGCTTTCGCCAATTTTGAAACCGCGCAAATTGTCAGCAAAGGCGATGTGCTGGAACAGGCTCCTGTATGGATGGGTGTAACCCAGACAGTGCCGCTGGTGGCTGCGCAGGATTTCAAGATTCTGCTGCCACATGGCTGGCGTAACGGCACACATCTGGCGCTGGACTACAATGGCCCGATTATTGCGCCTGTGCAGGCCGGGCAGGTTGTAGGCCAACTTACAGTGTCTTTGCCCGGTGGGCGGCAGGCCAGTATTCCGGTGCAAGCCGGGCAGAGCGTGCCTGCACTCAGCTTTTTGGGGCGGGCTGCACGTCGGCTGCACCTCTGATTCATGGCTTGTGGCATGTTTATAACGCTGGAAGGCGCAGAAGGGGTGGGAAAATCCACCCAGCTGCGGCTTTTGAAGGAAAAGCTGGAAGCGCAAGGCCAGAAGGTTCTGGCCACGCGTGAACCGGGCGGTTCTGCTGGTGCGGAAGATCTGCGCCAGCTTTTGTTGTTTGGTAAAAATCCGCTTTCTGCCCGGGCGGAAATTCTGACACATTTTGCCGCACGGTATGATCATGTTGATCAGGTTATTCTGCCCGCTCTCAAGGCTGGGCAGATTGTGCTGTGTGATCGCTTTACCGATTCCACCTTGGCGTATCAGGGATATGGGCGCGCCAATGGTGATCCGGCTCTTTTAAGCCTGATTGCAACTCTGCAAAAGCAACTCGGTTTGCAGCCAGATATAACCTTTCTGTTGCAAGCGCCACGCGCCGTTTCCCGCCAACGTCTGGCTGCGCGTGGTGCGCCAACAGACAGGTATGAGCAGGCGGATGAGGATTTTCATGCGCGTTTGGCAGATGGGTTTGCGCATATTGCCAAGGCAGAGCCGCAGCGGGTGGTTGTGGTGGATACCTCCGTTCATTCAGCAGAGCAGGTAAACGCTCAGATTCTGAAAGATATCCAGACCCGTCTGGCCCATGCCGAGGGCTGAGAACGTGCAGGAACCACGTCTGGCATCTTTGCAGTTGCGGGGGCATCAGGCTGCGTTGCAGGCATTTCGGCAGGCCATGCAGGGTGGGCGCTTGCCCCATGCATGGTTGATTACAGGCCCACCGGGTATTGGTAAGGCCACGTTTGCGTTCCGGCTGGCGCGTATATTGCTGGGCGGAGAGGATGAACTTAGCCCCGCTGGGCGGCGTGTTTCTGCCGCCACGCATGCAGATTTGCTGGTGGTTGCCCGCGGGTTTGATGAAAAACGCCAGAAATACCGCAGCGAGATTGTAGCGGATGATGTGCGGCCCATTAACTCCTTTTTGCGGCGCACGGCGGCAGAAGGTGGGTGGCGTGTTGTCATTGTAGATGGCGCGGAATGGATGAACCGTAGCGCAGCCAATGCTGTGCTGAAAATTCTGGAAGAACCACCGCCAGCTACGGTATTGTTGTTAACCTGTTCCGCTCCAGGGCGGCTTTTGCCCACTATTCGTAGCCGATGCCGTAAACTGGAACTTGCACCGCTGGATGCGGCAGATATGTCTGCCGTGCTGCATACGCAGGCTCCGGAAGCTTCGGATACAGAAATACAGCGCGTTATGGCAGAAGCCCACGGCGCGCCGGGGCGTGCTCTGGCGTTGCTGGCAGATAAGGGTGGTGAAATTGCCGGCCTTGTGCACGAAGTGGTGCAGGGCATTACGCCATTACGCAGCTATGAGGTTGCAGAAACCATTTTACGCAGGGATTATGGTTTCAGTCTGTTTTTCAGCCTGTTATCAGACACACTCCAGATGCAAGCCCGTCAGGCGGCGCGGCAGGGAAACCCGCAATGTGTGGCCCTGGCCAACGCGTGGGAAGCCACCATGCGCAAGCACGCCGAGACGGAACGCTTTAATCTGGATAAACAGGAAGCCCTGCTTGAAGCTATGACGATTGCGAGCCGAGAATGACCCGTCGTTTCTATGTAACTACGCCCATCTATTACGTGAACGGAGCGCCCCATATCGGCCACGCTTACACGTCTATTGCTGCGGATGTGATGGCCCGCTTTCATCGTCTGGCAGGGGATGAGGTCTTCTTTCTGACAGGCACGGATGAGCACGGCCAGAAGGTAGAGCAGGCTGCGCAGGCCAATGGCACAGATGCCAAAAGCTTTGCGGATAAGGTTTCTGCCGATTTCCGCAACATGGCCGATGCCATGAACATCTCGTATGATGATTTCATCCGCACGACAGAGCCGCGCCATATTACCAGCACGCAGGCATTGTGGAAAAAAGTGGCGGATAACGGGGCCATTTATCTGGGCGCGTATGAGGGCTGGTATGCTCTGCGTGATGAATGCTTCTACGGTGAAGATGAACTGGTGCCCGGCCCAGATGGCAAAAAAGTTGCTCCCACAGGCGCACCGGTAGAATGGGTGAAGGAACCCTCTTACTTCTTCAAGCTGTCTGAATATCAGGATCGGCTGTTGGAGCTGTATGAAAGTAATCCGGATTTTCTGGGCCCTCATGGTGCGCGGAATGAGATTGTAAGCTTTGTTAAGCAGGGCCTGCGCGATCTTTCCATCAGCCGTACCAGCTTTAAGTGGGGCATTCCTGTTCCGGGTGATGATAAGCACGTTATGTATGTGTGGTTTGATGCACTCGCCAATTACCTGAGCGCGCTGGGCTATCCGGATACCTCTGCCCCGCGTATGGCGTTCTGGCCTGCCAATCTGCATCTGGTTGGCAAGGATATTGCACGCTTCCATGCCGTTTATTGGCCTGCCTTCCTTATGGCTGCTGGTATTGAGCTGCCACGCAAGGTGTTTGCCAACGGCTGGTGGACCATTGAAGGCCAGAAGATGAGCAAATCTCTGGGCAATGTGGTGGACCCGCGTGATCTGGTTAAAGAATTCGGGCTGGATGCTGTGCGCTTCTTCCTGCTGCGCGAAGTGCCTTTTGGCGGGGATAGTGATCTTTCTCGCAAGGCGCTGATTATGCGCAATAATGTGGAATTGGCGAATGATCTGGGCAATCTGGCCCAGCGTACGCTTTCCCTTGTAGCGCGTAACTGCGGCGGTGTTCTGCCAGAACGCCGTACGCTGACAGAAGAAGATACCCATCTGCTAGGGCAGGTGATGGTGCTGCCCGATCTGCTGAAATCTCAGATCGAGCGGTGTGCGCTTACAGATGCGCTGGAAGATGTGTGGAAGGTGATCCGCGCCTGCAACGCGTATATTGACCATCAGGCCCCGTGGGCGCTGCGCAAAACAGACCCAGAACGCATGAAGGACGTGCTGCGTGTGTTGGTAGATGCCCTGCGCGGTATTGCCACCATGCTCCAGCCGTTCATGCCGCAGAGCATGGAACGCATGTTGGACCAGCTTGCTGTTACGGCAGAAGAACGCAGCTTTGCCGCGCTGGAAACACCATTGCCCGGTGGGCGTCAGCTTCCGGCGCCACAGGGCATTTTCCCCCGTTATGTTGAGCCAGAACAGGCATAATGATGACAGAGGACAGTACAAAGCTGGCAGGGCTGATAGATTCTCACTGCCATCTTGATCATTTCTCAGCCGAGGAAATGCCAGAACTGCTTGAGGCCGCTAAGGATGCGGGCTTGGGCGGTATGGTCACTATTGGTACCCGCTTGGCCCGTGCGCCAGAACAAAAGGCGCTGGCCAAGTTGGATACACCAGACATGCGCGTATGGTGCACCGTTGGCACGCATCCGGACCATGTGGAGGAAGAACCTCTTCCTACCGTTGCGGATATTGTGGCCATTGCAGATGTGCCCGAAGTGATAGGCATTGGTGAAACCGGGCTGGATTACTTCCACGGCAAGGAAGATGTGCGCCCGCTCCAGCATGAGTATTTTCGCCAGCATATTCGCGCAGCGCGGGAACTGGATGTGCCGGTTATCATCCATGCTCGTCAGGCAGATGAGGATGTGGCCAGTATTTTAGAGGAAGAACATGCAAAAGGGGCTTTTCCCATTTTGTTGCATTGTTTTGCCTCTGGCCCAGAACTGGCGCAGCGCGTGGTCAATCTGGGCGGATATGTTAGTTTTTCCGGCATCGCCACATTCCCGAAATGCGATGAGATACGGGCTGTTGCGCGGGATATTCCGGTAGACCGCATTGTGGTGGAAACGGATTCTCCCTATCTCGCGCCTGTGCCAAAGCGGGGTAAGCGTAATCAGCCTGCTTTTGTGGCGCACACGGCAGCCCGGATTGCGCAGGAACGTGGCATGGAACTGCCTGATTTCACCCGTATGACCACAGAAAATTTTTACCGGTTATTCCGCAAAGCCGTGTGATGGTTGCCGAGAAAAAGCGGAGTAAGCGGGTATGAAAGTTACAGTTCTGGGGTGTGGTGGGTCCGCCGGTGTGCCTATGGTGGGCGGGGCCGATGGCCATGGAATCTGGGGCGCGTGTAACCCGAAGGAGCCTCGGAATACCCGCACTCGTTCTTCCATTTTGCTGCGGTTAAAAAACGGTGCTGGCGTATTGGTGGATACGGGGCCAGATTTGCGCGCCCAGCTTCTGGCAAATGGCATTAAGGATTTTCAGTCCATTATCTTTACCCATGCCCATGCGGACCATATTTCCGGGCTGGATGAAGTGCGCGCCATTAACCGCGTAATTCAAAAGCCACTACATGCTTACGGTGCAGCGGAAACGCTGGAAGATATTCAGCGGCGGTTTGATTATGTGTTCAAACCGTGGACACCCCCAAACTTCTTCCGTGCTGTGGTGCAGGCGCACCCGGTAGAAATGGGGCAACCGATTACCATAAGCGGCACGGAATTTACCTTGTTCGATCAGGTACACGGGCGTGTTGGGTCAACAGGCGTGCGTTGTGGCGGCTTTGTTTACAGCACGGATGTTATGGAGTTTCCCGAAGCATCTCTAGACATTCTGCGTGGGGTGGATACGTGGATGGTGGATTGCTTCCAACGGCAGCCTCATAGTGCACATGCTTGGTTGGAGCGGGTGTTGGAATGGCAGCAATCTTTTAATCCACGCCGCATGATACTCACCCATATGGGCCCGGATATGGATTGGCAGTGGATGCAGGATCATCTTCCCGCAGGTATAGAGCCCGCATGGGATGGCGCTGTGTTTGAAGTGGCTGATCCCTGAAATAAAAGGCACCAGAGGGCTTGCCAGTGTAAGCAAACCCTCTGTTTTGTGTTTGGGCCTTAGCGGCTCATCAGCACCGTAATGTCTGCATGTTCCAGCGTATAACGGGTTACACCGCCCAAAATAAGCTGGCGCAGACGAGAATGGGAGTAAGCGCCCATTGCCAGCATGTCGGCATCAAAGTCCTTACACGCGGCTTCCAGCCCTTTGCCCACATCGCGGTCCACGGGCGGGAATTCCACACAATCAGCCGTAATGCCGTGGATGGCCAGATAATCCACGACGTCCCGCGCAGTGGGGCCACGGCGCTGATAATCTCCACAATGCAGCACGCGCACAGCATCTGCTGTAAGCGCCCATGCCAGAGCACCGCGCAGCGCGGATGAGGCTTCTGCCGTGCCATTCCAGGCAATGCAAACGCGTTTAATAAGCCCTTTGGGCGGCGTGCGCGGGGCAATTACCACTGGGCGTCCGCTATCAAACAGAACGGCATGCAGGGTTTCGGAAGATGAGACAGCATCACCGGAATCCGGGTGCGGCACGAGTGTAAAGTCAGACAAGCGAGCCTGTGCAGGCACAATTTCACTTTCTGCGCCACGCATGATGTTGAAGCTGATTGTTGGTGCATCCATAGGGAAGGGGCCGCGTGGGGGCACAACCTGAATATCTGGATGCGCGGCCACAAAGCGTTCAAACAGAGCATGCACTTCATGCGCATGGCGTGCGCCTTCATGCTCGGCAGAGCGCATCAGGTCTTCCACCATGGCGCCGGAAAGGCCTTCACCAGCCAGTGGCGCCATTTCCCGCCCATCTGGGCGAATGTGCAGTACAGCCAAATGCGCGCCAAAGCGGCGGGCAAAGTTGTAGCCTCGGATAAGTGCGGCTTCAGCATTAGATGTGCTGGGAAGCGGCAGCAGAATTTTACGAACGTCTTTCATTCTTATTTTTCTCCGCTGTCTTTTAAAATAATGTGTTTCAAGTGGCTGTGCGCTTACGGATATAAACGCGTGACATCCCAATCGTTTCCATTGCGTGCCCATACGGCGCGATCATGCAAGCGGAAGCGCCGTTCCTGCCAGAACTCAAAATATTCTGGGTTTACCCGATAGCCAGACCAGTTGGCCGGGCGAGGGATTGGGTCTTGCGGGTATGTTTCTTCCACCTGCTTGAGGCGCTCTTCAAATATGGCGCGGTTTGCCAACGGGCGGGATTGATCCGAGGCCACGGCGCCAAGGCGGGAAACACGGCTCCGACTCGCAAAATACGCATCGGCTTCTTCCGGCGTTACGGGGGTAACGGCCCCTTCAATCCGAATCTGGCGGCGCTGGCTTTTCCAATGGAACAACAGGGCGACGTGCGGGTTTTCTTCCAGCTCACGCCCTTTGCGGCTGTGCATGTTGGTATAAAAAACAAACCCCCGATGGTCTGCCCCTTTTAACAGCACAATGCGGGCCGATGGCCTGCCATCTCGCGTAGCGGTGGCCAGCACCATGGCGTTGGGGTCGTTCACCTCTGTCTTTTCCGCCTCCTTCATCCATGTCTCAAACAGCGTAAACGGGTTGGCTGTCAGATCAATCAAAGGCTGACTGTCTAATGGGAGGGCCGCGGGAGAAGGTGAGGTTTCCGTCATGCTCGGACTCAATTCGTGTTCGTTTACCTAAAGCTACGGCATTGCAGCTTTGTGCCTGTTATCATACTCCTACGTTCACCGGGTTTGAAGCATGCGTGTCGCTTTGCTCTTGTTTCAATAGCGCGTGTATGCGACCAACCAGCTAACATTCGGATATTTGAACAACAGAAATAGGTTGAGGTCACGCATGTCTTCTCCCAACGCCACATTGCCTGCTCAGGGAACGCTCATGAAGGGCAAGAAGGGTCTGGTAATGGGTGTCGCTAATGATCGTTCCATTGCATGGGGCATTGCCTCCGCCGTTGCGGCACAGGGTGGGGAGCTTGCATTTACGTATCAGGGCGAAGCTCTGGGCAAGCGCGTGCAGCCTCTGGCAGAAAGCGTAGGCTCCAGCCTGGTTCTGCCCTGCGATGTGACAGATGATGCCGCCATTGATGCTGCTTTTGCCACCATTGAAAAAGAATGGGGTGAACTGGACTTTGTGGTGCACGCCATTGGCTGGGCAGATAAGCAGTTCCTGCGTGGGCGGTATGTTGATACCCCGCGTGAAGCGTTTTTGAAGGCGCTGGATATTTCCTGCTATTCCTTTACGGCTGTTGCGCAGCGCGCCTCCAAGCTGATGAAAAATGGTGGCTCTTTGCTTACCCTGAGCTATCTGGGTGCAGAACGTGTAATGCCGCATTATAACGTTATGGGTATTGCAAAAGCTGCGCTGGAAGCCTCGGTGCGTTATATGGCAACAGATCTGGGGCGTGATGGTATCCGTGTGAACGCCATTTCTGCCGGCCCGATCAAAACCCTTGCTGCCAATGGAATTGGGGATTTCCGCTACATTCTGAAGTGGAACCAGTACAACTCTCCGCTGGAACGCAATGTGGCGTTGGAAGAAGTGGGTGGCGCTGGCCTGTATATGGTGTCTGATCTTTCATCCGGCGTAACGGGTGAAGTGCACCATGTGGATTGCGGTTACCATGTTGTGGGCATGAAAAACCCAACTGCCCCTGATATTTCTGTAGCTGGGGACTGAGGGCGCACCGTGTCTTACAATACCTTCGGACAGCTTTTTCGTGTGACCACATGGGGTGAAAGCCACGGCCCAGCCATTGGCTGTGTTGTGGATGGGTGCCCGCCACGTCTGGCGTTAACAGAAGCGGATATTCAGCCGTTTTTGGATAAGCGTAAGCCGGGGCAATCCGCCTTTACCACACAGCGTAAAGAGCCGGATCAGGTGCGTATTCTGTCTGGCGTGTTCGAAGGGCAGACAACAGGCACGCCTATCTCTTTGATGATCGAAAACACAGATCAGCGCTCGCGCGATTATGGTGATATTGCCCGCACATATCGCCCCGGCCATGCTGATCTGACGTATGATCTTAAATACGGCATTCGTGATTATCGAGGGGGCGGCCGTTCCTCTGCGCGTGAAACGGCTTGCCGTGTGGCGGCTGGTGCTGTGGCGCGTAAGATTCTGGGCGAAGGCGTGCGTATTCGTGCGGCTTTGGTGCAGCTTGGCCCACATGATATCGACCGCACGCGGTGGGATTGGGAAGAGGTAAACCGTAACCCTTTTTTCTGCCCAGATGCCGGTGTGGTGGCGGAGTGGGAAGAATATCTTGCGGGCATTCGTAAGGCGGGTTCTTCTATTGGTGCCGTAATTGAAGTTGTAGCCGAAGGCGTGCCTGCCGGTTTGGGGGCCCCTGTTTATGGCAAGCTGGATTCAGATCTGGCTGCTGCTCTTATGAGCATTAACGCCGTAAAAGGTGTAGAAATTGGTGATGGCTTTGCTTCGGCATCCCTCACCGGGCAGGAAAATGCAGACCCATTATATATGCGAGATGGCAAGCTGACTTTTGGTGCCAACCACGCAGGCGGTATTTTGGGGGGTATTTCCAGCGGTCAGCCCATTGTGGCGCGTTTTGCTGTTAAGCCCACCAGCTCCATGCTCACGCCTGTTCCTTCCATCACCACCGATGGCAAGGAAACGGAAGTGATCACCAAAGGGCGGCATGATCCATGCGTGGGTATTCGTGCCGTGCCTGTGGGGGAAGCCATGATGGCCTGCGTATTGGCAGACCACCTGATGCGCCATCGGGCACAGGTGGGCTAAAAAGCCCACCTTACCTTTAGTCCAGCAAAGTGGCTTCCAAGGTAATGGAGGCCCCTTTGAACAGTTTGGAAACCGGGCAACCTTCCTTGGCTTTTGTGGCCAGTTTTTCAAACTGATCAGCCGTAGCCCCCGGAATACGCGCCTTAAGGGTGAGGTTAACTTTATCTATTTCAAACCCGCCATCCTTTTTATCTAGGCTGACATCTGCCCGCGTATCAATGGCAGAGGCGGTAAGGCCTGCTTCACCCAAAATAAGCGAAAAAGCCATGGAAAAGCAGGCTGCATGGGCAGCACCCAAAAGCTCTTCTGGGTTGGAGCCGGGTTTGCCTTCAAACCGGGTGTTAAAGCCGTAAGGTTGATCTTTTAAGGCGCCACTTTCGGTAGAAATTGTGCCTTTGCCTTCCTTAATAGTGCCTTCCCAATGGGCTGTGCCGTATTTGATAATGCTCATGTAAAAACCCTTCCATTTATGTGTGCATGCTAGAAAACCATTCTAACGGTTAGCAGCCCAAACGCCTTTCTGGGGGAATGGTTCAGGAAAAGCTGCCATGCTCTCGCAGAGATGAGCAGGCGAGAGCGCAACGATGTGCCTATAATGCTTTCCAGTTAAAAGGCCTGCCGCGCGCGCATACTTCTTTCTTGCATGCAAAAGAAGTTGGGGGCATGTGCAGGTATGGATCCAGCCCTGCCAGCATGTAAGGTGCAAAAGGCAAATACGGCTGACAATGCGGAGACCACGATGAGTTCCACCACGACCGATACCGCTTCTTCTGTTGATGTCGTCCTGATCGGTGGGGGCGTCATGAGCGCCACGCTGGGAACCCTGCTGCGGCAGCTTCAGCCGGAGTGGAGCATCAGTATTTTTGAACGCCTGGATAGCGTGGCGGAAGAAAGCTCCAACGCCTGGAATAATGCCGGCACAGGCCATTCCGCCTTGTGTGAATTAAATTACACACCACAGCAGGCCGATGGCAGCGTTGATATTAGCAAAGCCATTAACGTAAACGAGCAGTTTCAGGTTTCTCGCCAGTTCTGGACATATCTGGTTGAGCAGAACATTCTGGCTTCTGCGCGAGATTTCCTAACCCCCGTGCCGCATATGAGCTTTGTATGGGGGGATAAAAACGTGTCCTTCCTGCAAGCGCGTTACAAGGCGCTGAGTGCGCATCCGCTGTTTTCCGGCATGGAGTTTACGCAGGATCAGGCGCAGATTGCGCAGTGGGCACCGCTCATTATGCGTAACCGCCCTGCAGGGCAGAATTTGGCCGTTACCCGCAGCCTGCGTGGCACGGATGTAAACTTTGGTGCATTAACGCGCTTACTGTTTACCTATCTGGTGAGCACCCCGGCTTGCACACTGCATACAAAGCATGATGTGCATGATATTCGCCGGGGTTCAGATGGCCGCTGGATTATCAAGGTGCAGGATACGCGCCTGAATACCGAGCGTGAGGTTAAGGCGCGGTTTGTCTTTATTGGCGGGGGTGGCGGAGCCCTGCCACTGTTGCAGAAAACGGGTATTCCGGAATCTCGCGGTGTTGGCGGTTTTCCGGTAAGCGGCCAGTTCCTGCGCTGCACCAACCCGGATCTTATTGCTCAGCACCATGCCAAAATTTACGGCAAGGCTTCTGTTGGCGCGCCGCCCATGTCTGTTCCGCATTTGGATACACGCATGATAGACGGCACACCAGCACTGCTGTTTGGCCCATATGCGGGCTTTTCCACCCGGTTCCTGAAAAATGGTTCTCTGATGGATCTGCCGCGTTCCATTCGGGCGGGCAATATCAGCGCCATGCTGGCGGTAGCTCGTGATAACTGGCCGCTCACCAAGTATCTGATCGAACAGGTCATGCAGTCTCATAATGATCGGATCAAGGCGCTGCGTGACTTTATTCCCGATGCCCAAGCCAAGGATTGGGAACTGGTTGTGGCGGGCCAGCGTGTGCAGATTATCAAGAAAGACGCCAAAAAAGGTGGTGTTCTGCAATTTGGTACGGAAGTTATTTCCAGTGCAGATGGATCTGTGGCCGCTCTTCTGGGGGCTTCTCCGGGGGCATCTACCGCAGCCCCAATTATGCTGACAGTGCTGAAGAAGTGCTTTGCCAGCAAGCTGCCAGAGTGGGAAGGCAAGCTGAAGCAGATTATCCCATCTTACGGCCAGAAACTGGCAGATAATCCGGCACTGTGTGCACAGCTATTTGATAAAACCACCAGCGTTCTGGGGTTGAAGGAAGCCTGATATCGCAGAGAGCCTGCTTGTTATAAGGCAGGCTCTTGTTGCGTTTTATTAGATAAAGGTAACCGGGCTATCGGTGTCGGATATGCTCATATCCGCCCGGTTCCACCAACAATTTTCTGGCGGGCGTGGGGTAGGGATAAACTCCGCCGGATTGCCAGAAAAAGAGACCGTATTTGTGGGTGTTTCCTGAATACTCAGTTCAGAACACCACAAAACGCCGCCTTCTGCTGCCAGAAAGGCGTTTACCTTGGCCATAAGTAGGCAGACCATTAATTCTGTGGTGGGGTCTCCCGGCGTAATGACAATGCGGGCCGCACGGGCGGGCTCGTTGGTTTGAAACCATGCCAGCAGCGGATCATCTTCTGCAAGCTGCAAGGCATGATCCAGCTTTTCATCCACAAAGCGATGCCACGTGCTTTTGGCTTTCTGGAAGGATACCGGCATATTGCTTTTGCCATCCAGCGGCGCAAAAGATGTGGGTTTAAGGCGTACAGTCACAAACTCATTATGGCCGTGGGGCAGGGCGCAGCTTTCGCTCGCACCATGAATGAGCCGATGCCCCATAGAAAAACGGCGGGTAAAAACAAGATCAGGCATGAGTCTGTGCGCCTTTTTTATGGGCTACGTAGTCATCCCACCCAGATTTACGCAACTGACAAGCAGGGCAGGTGCCGCATCCATGCCCCCATGCATGCAATGTGCCGCGCTCTCCTAAATAACAGGTGTGGCTTTCTTTATTAATAAGCTCAACAAGCGGATGTCCGCCCAGTTCTTCTGCCAGTTCCCATGTCTCGGCTTTATCTAGCCACATCAAAGGTGTGTGCAGAACGTAGCGGGATTCCATACCAAGGTTGAGCGCAACCTGTAGAGCCTTGATGGTATCATCCCGGCAATCCGGGTATCCCGAATAATCGGTTTCGCACACACCTGTAACAATGTGCTTAATGCCGCGCCGTGCAGCCAGAGCAGCCGCAAAAGTTAGAAAAATAAGGTTCCGGCCTGGTACAAACGTATTGGGCAGGCCATTTTCCGCCATGCTGATTTCAGCATCTCGCGTTAAGGACGTTTCGGAAACCTCGCCCAGTGCGTGCAAGGGCAGGGGGTGGTCATCCCCCAAGCGGCTTGCCCATGCGGGATTCTGATTGGCAAGTCCTTGGCGAATACTGGCACGGCATTCCAGTTCAACCGCATGGCGTTGGCCGTAATCAAACCCCAGCGTTTCTACGCGCCCATAGCGTTCCAGCGCCCATGCCAGACAGGTTGCGGAATCTTGGCCACCAGAGAAAAGAACGAGGGCAGATTCCTGTTTATCACGGGCAGGAAGAGGCATGATTAAGGTATTCCGATAAGCTTGTGGGTCTGGAGCGAAAGCCCCCATAAAGGGTGTTCCAGACAGTATTCAATAGCAGCCTGCGTGTTGGCTGCCTGCTGTGGGCCATCCATAGGCTGAAGCCAGAAATGTTGGAAATCAAGATTTTCCAAAGTGGCTGGGTCAATGCCCGGCTGAGGGAATACGAGTTTTAGCTCGGTTCCTGCTTTTTGCACCAGTTCAGCCCCAGCTTTGGGGCTAATGCACAACCAGTCTATGCCTTTTGGGGCAGCTACTGTGCCATTGCTTTCCACCGCAATGGTAAAGCCTTGGGCGTGCATAGCATTTATCAGGGCAGTATCAAGCTGGAGCAGGGGTTCACCCCCCGTAAAAACAACCAGTTTTTGGCCAGTTGCTTTTACATCCTGCGTGGGCTGTGGCCAGAAACTGGCAATGGTTGCTGCCAGATCTGCTGCGTTTTCAAACTTGCCACCGTTTATGCCATCCGTGCCGATAAAATCGGTATCGCAAAACTGACAGGTGGCTGTAGCCCGATCTTCCTCCCGCCCAGACCATAGGTTGCAGCCCGTAAAGCGGCAGAAAACCGCCGCGCGGCCCGCTTGTCCGCCTTCACCCTGAAGGGTAAGGAAAATTTCTTTAACCGAATACGTCATGAATTATGCAGAAGGCAGGCCAATGCCTGTTGTGTGCATGCCAAGCTTATCCAGCAAAGCTCTGTCACGCGTGGCTTGTGGGTTAGGGGTGGTCAACAGGCGTTCACCATAGAAAATAGAGTTGGCACCGGCCAAAAAGCAGAGAGCTTGCGTTTCATCACTCATGTTTTCGCGGCCAGCGGCCAGGCGTACACGGCTTTTGGGCATGGTAATGCGGGCGGCGGCAATCATGCGCACAAAATCAAGCGGTTCCACTTCATCCGCTTTGGCCAGCGGCGTGCCTTCCACTTTGACCAACAGATTGATCGGCACGCTTTCAGGGTGTGCGGGCAGGGTGGCAAGTGCTGTAATCAGGCCCGCACGGTCTGTTTCATTTTCACCCAAGCCCACAATGCCGCCACAGCACACATTAATGCCCGCGTCTCGCACGTTGGAAAGTGTATCCAGCCGTTCCTGATAGGTGCGGGTGCTGATGATTTCTCCATAATATTCTGGCGAAGTATCCAGATTATGGTTGTAGTAATCCAGCCCGGCATCATGTAGTTTGTGGGCTTGCGTGTTATCCAGCATACCCAGTGTTACGCAGGTTTCCATGCCAAGCTGCTTTACGCCTTCAATCATGGCGCAAACGGTATCCAGATCGCGCTCCTTGGGAGAGCGCCACGCTGCCCCCATGCAAAAACGGCTGGCACCAGCGGCCTTGGCTTTTTTTGCCTCGGTTAATACGGCTTCCACTGCCATCAACTTGTCTGCCTTTACGCCTTGTTCATGCTTGGCGCTTTGGGGGCAGTAGGCGCAATCTTCCGGGCAGCCGCCGGTTTTAATGGAAAGCAGCGTGGAAATCTGGATTTCCGTGGGATCAAACGTAGCACGATGCAGCGTTTGCGCCCTGAACATCAGTTCAGGAAACGGCAGGTCAAGCAAGGCCTGAACTTCTGCGACCGTCCAATCATGGCGGACTTCCGAAGAGGATGAGACAGAAGAGTGAGCGAGCGGGGAAGAACCATCAGGCATGGAGTGCAAACCGAACCAGATTTATAGAGAAGGAAAGTGATTTATAGCCTTTTTATCGACGCAAGGCCAGTTTTCACGTTGCTTGTTAAAGACATATTCAGGGCTATACGCCATACTAAATGTTTATAATTCAGCTTGTCATGATGCGGCTGGAATGAAGGAGAACAAAATGTCTGCAAAAAAAGGCGTTTCCGGCGCGATCCTTGCTGTAGCAATCACCGGTCTTCTGGGTGGCTGCCATGATCAACATGAAGAAAATGCCAACCGTGCTGTGCGGCCGTTGCGGATGCCTAATCCGGCCGCAGTCTATTGTATTAAAAAAGGTGGCACGCTGAGCACCGAAAGCACAGACAAGGGGCAGATCAGCTACTGCCATCTGCCAGACGGCAGCGTGATGGAAGAATGGGAACTGTTCCGTAGGGACAATCCGATGCCTAAAAAGTAATGTGATCGATCGAACATGAATTTTGGCCTGATGCAGGGCGTTTTAACCCGTGAGGGGGCTTTGCATCGGGCATTTTGAGCGTTTTAGGCGGTAGGGTGGATCGATTTTAGGGTTTTAGGGCGCCAGAATGAGCGTGTGAAAGGACGTGGCGCTGATGTGATTGATGGGTCGGGATATTTTTCAAACGGCCATAAATTGTATAAGATATATTATGCCAACAAAATGGACTATAAAACATGAATGCATGAGGGATCGCGTATATAACTATTCATTATGATGGTTAATTGGGGAATGCGACCCTTGCGGCGTTGAATTTTGGGTTGTGAGTTCCTTATTATATCTGTATCACGTCGTTAATTACATTTTCTGTCATACGGGTTTGTGTGTAGTGACTGCTCTTTCTGATGATACAGCAACCATAGCAAAGCAGCTTGTGCCCATGCAGGAGAACCCTGTTCTTCTGCTGCGCAAGGCAAGTGAGCTTTTGGGTGACAGGTTGGCTGTCCTCTCCTCTTTTGGGGCGGAATCTGCGTTGCTTCTGGCAATGGTGGCAGAGGCTGATCCGGCCATGAAAGTGCTGTTTCTGAATACCGGAAAACACTTTCCACAAACCCTTGAATATCGGCGGAATTTAGCGGATTTTCTGCATCTTTCCAACGTTCAGGACATTGCGCCACAGCCCCAGCAGGTTGAAAATCGGGACCCTACGGGAGAATTGTGGGCGTTTGACCCCGATGCCTGCTGCGCCTTGCGTAAGGTAGAACCCCTAAAAGTGGCTTCTCTGCCCTATGAGGCACTGGTTACCGGGCGTAAACGTGGGCAGGCTGCCACAAGATCTACGCTGGAAATTGTGGAATTACGAGAAGATGGGCAGCTGCGGCTGAACCCTCTTGCATTTTGGAGTGCGGAAGACATCACGCAGGAAATGCAGCGCCGGGGGCTGCCTCCTCACCCGTTGGTGGCGGAAGGCTATCTTTCCATCGGCTGCGCCCCATGCACGCAACCAGTCAATGGTGATCAGGATGCACGGGCCGGACGTTGGGCCGGGTTGAACAAAACCGAATGCGGTATCCACATTAAACACTAACGGGTTCTGGCTGATTTTACCCTCAGCCACATTGTGTCATACACAGGGTTACGGAAACGGAAACATGGATCATCTTGATCAACTCGAAGCTCAGAGCGTTTTTATTCTGAGAGAAGCCTACAGAAAGCTCAAACCTCTGGCCATGCTGTGGTCTTTGGGTAAAGATTCCAATGTTATGGTCTGGCTGGCCAAAAAGGCGTTTCTGGGCCGGGTTCCCTTCCCTGTCATGCATGTTGATACCGGCAAGAAGTTCCCGGAAATGTACAAATTTCGGGATGAATACGCCAAAAAGTGGGATCTCAATCTGCTGTTGGGTGAGTGCCCACCGGTAGAGGATATGGACCCCTCCCTTCCGCCTGCCGCCCGTTCTGCTGCGCGTAAAACAGCAGGCCTTGCCGCTATGATCGAAAAGCATAAGTTACAGGGCGTTATTGCCGGTATCCGCCGTGATGAGCAGGGAACGCGCGCCAAGGAACGTGTTTTCAGCCCCCGTGGTGCCAGCCATAAGTGGGACATCCGCAATCAGCCGCCCGAATTCTGGGATCAGTACGCAACCCCGCACGAAGAAGGCATGCATATTCGTGTGCATCCGCTGCTGGCTTGGCGTGAAATTGATATCTGGCGTTATATCGAGCGTGAAGGCATTCCGCTGGTTGATCTGTATTTTTCCAAAAATGGCAAGCGCTATCGTTCCTTGGGTGATTCAGACATCACCTTCCCGGTAGAAAGCAATGCTTCCACCTTGGCGGAAGTGATTGAAGAGCTGGAAACAACCAAAACATCTGAACGCGCAGGCCGCGCAATGGATCATGAATCCGAAGATGCTTTTGAACGCCTGCGTGTGGCGGGTTACCTCTGATTACGGCGTGGACTGGAAATAAAATATCATGAGCGAAAAAATTTATTCATCTCAGGATGCCGCCACGCCAATCGTGATTGTGGGGCATGTTGACCACGGCAAATCCACCCTCATCGGGCGTTTGCTGCACGATACGGACAGCCTTCAGGATGGCAAGGTTGCCCAGATTATTGAATCGTCCAAAAAGCGCGGCCTGAAGATTGAGTGGAGCTTCCTGCTGGACTCCCTTCAGATCGAACGCGATCAGGGCGTAACTGTTGATTCCACCCGTATTCCGTTCCGCTTGGGGCAGCGCGAATTTGTGATTGTGGATGCACCAGGACACCGCCAGTTCCTGCGCAACATGATTACAGGTGCCGCCGATGCAGAAGCCGCAGTACTGGTGGTGGATGCACAGGAAGGTGCGCGTGAACAGACACGCCGCCATGCCATGCTGCTGCACCTTATCGGTATTCGCCACGTTATTGTGCTGCTGAACAAAGTGGATCTGCTTGATTTCGATCAGGCTAAGGTTGAGGCGGTCGAAAAATCCGTAACGGAACTGCTGAACAAGTTGGGGCTGGAAGCCGCCCTGTTTGTTCCAGCTTCTGCGCGTGATGGTGATAACATTGCCAGCCGCTCAGAACGCTCTCCGTGGTATAAAGGCCCCACGCTAACAGAAGCTCTGGCCAGCGTGCCCTCACCCGCTTCCCGCTCCGAGCTGGCGCTTCGCCTGCCTGTGCAGGATGTGTACCGTTTTGATAACACCCGTTATGTGGCGGGCCGTGTTGAGCGTGGCCGGGTGCGCGTGGGCGATACCGTTATTATCGGCACGCAGAAAACCCCTGCCCGCATTGCATCGATTGAAAGCTGGCATACAGCGCCGCATGTTTCTGCCTCTGCTGGGCAGTCCATCGCAGTCACGCTGGAACCAGACGTGATTCCTGATCGTGGGGATCTGCTGCATCATGCTGATGCACGTCCAATGGAAGCTTCCCGCGTGCGGGTGCGTCTGTTCTGGTTGCGTCAGGAGCCGCTGCGTGTGGGTGAGCATTTCCGCCTGCGTCTGGCTACGGCAGAACACGCCGTTACCGTTACCGCCATTGATAAAGTGGTGGATCTGGATGATCTGACAGAACATCCCGGCACGGAAGTTCCGCCCGAAGGCTTTGCAGAAATTGTGCTGTCTGCGGCAGAAAACATTCAGTTTGACCCGTTCACACCTGGCACAACGGATGGCCGTGGTGTGTTGGTTGACCGCCAGCAGCGTATTGTGGGTGGTGCACCCATTATTGGCCCAGCCAATATTGCAGATGGTGAAAAGGTTATTCATCCAAGCGCCAGCACCGTTACCGTGCAGGACCGTGAACGCGCCAAAGGCCATAAAGGCTCTGTGTTCTGGCTGACTGGCCTGTCTGGCTCTGGCAAAAGCACGCTGGCCCGTGCGGCAGAAACCCGTCTGTTTGCAGATGGTGTGGATGTAACAGTGCTGGATGGTGATACACTGCGCGCTGGTCTGTGCAAGGATCTGGGCTTCTCTGAAGCAGACCGGACCGAAAACGTACGCCGTGCCGCGGAAGTAGCCCGCCTGCTGCGTGATGCTGGTCAGGTTGTTATTGTGGCCTTGATCTCTCCTCTGCGTTCCGATCGTGATCTGGCCCGCCAGATTATTGGCGATGGGTTTGAGGAAGTGTTTGTAGATGCTGATCTGGGCACCTGTGAACAGCGTGACCCCAAGGGGCTGTATGCCGCAGCACGTGCAGGAAAAATCAGTGGCTTTACGGGTATTGATGCCCCGTATGAAGCCCCTGCCAAACCTGCCCTGCACCTGATAACAGGTAAGGATAGTGTAGAGGCTGCCACCAAAACGCTGGTGACTTTTGTGGAAGATACCGTGCGTAACAAAGCGGGTGCGCGCGCGCAGTCCTGATTGCGCTCTGGCTTGATAAGGCGGGTGTAAAATACCCGCCTTATTTCCCCTTGTAGGTGGTTGTTAAAAGCATATGTGTATTTTGAGGTGCCGGGGGTGCTTCAAGATACGTTGTTGATTCGTGGTATATTGATATTCTCGCATCTGTTGTGTAATTCTCAACCTGCACACGGGGGCAGAAAGGGATTAAGCGTTGGATCGGAGAAATAATCGGCGGGATGAACAAGGGCTGAGCGTTGTAACAGCCAACCGTCTGCTTGATGGGCGCATTGTGTGGTTGGATGCGCAAGGCAAATGGCAGCTTTTTATCCAGCATGCGCACCCTTTCCCCAATGCGGAAATGGAACAGATTCTGGCCCGCCAGAACGCAAAAGCGGCTGCGGATGAAGTGGTTGGGGTGTATGGTGTGCAGGTCGCGCAAACATCGTCTGGCCTGCTGCCCATAACCACGCGGGAGCGTATTCGTGCCCTTGGGCCAAGCGTTCATGCCGAATTCACACCTGCATGGCAGGCTGCGCAACACGCCAGCGCCTGATACCAGCAGAGCAAGACGGACACAGTTAAAGCCATGTCTTATTCCACCCAGCCTGCCCTTCCGGTTGGCCGTTACGCGTATGATGATGTTGATCGTACGTTTCTTAAGCAGCGTGTTGAGCAGTTTCGGGATCAGGTTCAGCGCCGTATCGCTGGGGAGCTGACCGAAGAAGAGTTCAAACCCCTGCGGTTAATGAACGGCCTGTACCTTCAGTTGCATGCTTATATGCTGCGTGTGGCCATTCCGTATGGCACGCTCAGTTCTTCCCAGATGCGCGCTTTGGCACATATCGCCCGAACGTATGACCGGGATTACGGGCACTTTACAACGCGGCAGAATATCCAGTTCAACTGGATCAAGCTGGAAGATACGCCAGATATTCTGAACGTGCTGGCCGATGCAGAAATGCACGCCATTCAAACAAGCGGTAACTGCATTCGTAACGTTACATCAGACCAGTTTGCTGGTGCTGCGGCGGATGAGGTTCTGGACCCGCGCGTGCATGCTGAAATTCTGCGTCAGTGGTCCACCCTGCACCCGGAATTTACGTTTCTGCCACGTAAGTTCAAGATTGCCATTTCCGGCAGCAAGCAAGATCGTGTTGCCGCGCGCTTTCATGATATCGGCCTGCTGGCCCGCAAGGGTGAAAATGGCCGTGCCGTGTTTGAAGTGTATGTTGGTGGTGGCTTGGGCCGTACCCCTATTGTGGGTGTAAAGCTGCGAGATGACCTGCCAGAAGAAGATCTGATTGCCTATCTGGAAGCCGTGCTGCGTGTTTATAATGAATACGGGCGGCGCGATAACATGTACAAAGCCCGTATTAAAATACTGGTGCAGGCTTTGGGCGCAGAAGCTTTTCTGGCTAAGGTGAACGCAGAATTTGCAGCTATGGATCGGGCGCGCTATCGCCTGCCACCAGAAATTGTTGCAGCCATTCAGGCCCGCTTTGGCACGCCGGAGTTTCAGTCAGAAAATGGCGCGGCTGATGCGCTGGCTGCTCAACAAAAAGCAGATGCGGTATTTGATACATGGGTGCGCACCAACACGCATGCCCACAAACAGCCGGGCTATGCATGCGTTACCATCTCCTGCAAGCCGGTTGGCGGTATTCCGGGAGATGTTACATCCGCCCAGATGGATCTGCTTGCTGACCTGGCGGATAAATACAGCTTTGGTGAACTGCGCATTACGCATTTGCAAAACGTGGTGTTAGGGCATGTGCGGCAGGATGCGCTGCATGAGCTGTGGCAGATCCTTAAAGCAAATGGGCTGGGCACGGCCAATATCGAGATGGTGACAGACATTATTGCCTGCCCCGGTCTGGATTATTGCGCGCTGGCTAATGCCCGTTCCATTCCCATTGCGCAAAAGCTGAGCGAACGCTTTGGCGATGCCACACTCCAGCAGGAAATTGGTAGCCTACGGCTGAATATCTCTGGCTGCATCAATGCCTGCGGGCATCATCATGCAGGCCATATTGGTATTCTGGGTGTTGATAAACGGGGTGAGGAAGCGTTCCAGATCACTCTGGGCGGCAGCGCGATGGAAGATGCCTCTGTTGGGCAGATTCTGGGTTCTGCACTTTCTGAAGATGAAACGGTTGATGCCGTGGCGCGCATCATAGATACATATCTGGCCCAGCGTGATGCCGGAGAACGGTTTATTGATACGTGCCGCCGCCTTGGCACAGCCCCCTTCAAGGATGCAGCTTATGCCCCTGTTTGAAAACGGCCAGATTATTGAAGACACATGGCTGATTGCACAGGATGATCAGCCTTTGCCGGAAGGTGATGTGCTGGTGCCGTTGGCGCGTTTGGCTGAAGGGCTGGGCCGTAATGGCAATGGGCGTTTGGGCGTTTTGCTCAAACAAGATGAGCAGGTGGAAAACCTTAAAACCGCCCTGCCCCGGCTTGATGTTGTGTGCCTCACATTCCCCATTTTCCGGGATGGTCGGGCATTCACGCAGGCACGTACCCTGCGCGAACATCTGCACTATGCGGGCAAAATCCGTGTAACTGGGCATTTCCTGCCCGATCAATACGAGTTTTTGCTGCGTTGCGGGGTTGATCAGGTGGTTATTCCTGAAGGCAGCAAACTTGATGTGTGGGAAAAAGCACATCATCGCTTTACCATCGCCTATCAGCCTTCTGTGTTGACCGAAAAGCCGGAAGGTTTTGCGTTCAGGAGATTTCTCTCCTAATCAGGCTGCGTGATTATGCTGCGCGCCCTGAAAACAGACTGTAAAATATTAGCCCGCAAGGCTGGCGTATGGAGTTTACGCCAGTACTTGGGGTTTGCACTTAAAACCACGCGCTGGACGTTTCGGGTAAACGAACAGGCGTGGCCGCTGTTAACCAGCCAGAATGGGCAAACGGCAGTTGTGGCTTTCTGGCACGAAGTGCTGCCCCTTACGCCTGCTTTATGGTGGTGGGCCGAGCCTCAGAACCCTCATATCCGCCTGCGTGTGCTGATAAGCCGCAACCGTGATGGCCGCATGATTGCAGATGTGGTGGCCCCGTGGCGTATCTGGTCCATTGCCGGATCATCAGATTCCAAGGGAAAAAACAAAGGTGGTGCTGCGGCGCTTAGGCGGATGCGTGCAAGCTTGCGCAATGCCACCCTTGTTGCCATCACGCCGGATGGGCCGCGTGGCCCGCGCAGACAGGCACAGCAGGGCACGCTGGCTCTTGCCAAGCTGGCGGGCAAACCCATTGTGCTGGTGGGTGCAACATGTACGGGCATACGGCTGAAAACATGGGATCGGATGATTTTTCCGCTGCCTTTTGGTCATGGCACTATGGCATGCGCTCCACCCATAGATATGCGGCGGCATAATCAGGAAGAAAGCAGCAGCGGCGAAACGTTTACCCAACAGTTGGAACATGCGCTGGATAATATGATGCACCTAGCGCAACAGCCTTCCAGCATGTCTTCTCCCGCAGGTTATTCGCAAGAAAAAGTAGCCCTTAGCCCACTTTCTCTTATGCCTTCGCGCGTGTGGCAGGTGGCAGCCTCTGTTCTTTCCCCCGCTTTGCCCTTTTTTCTGAGATGGCGACAAACCAAAGGAAAAGAAATTCCAGCCCGTGTGCGGGAAAAAATGGGTTTTCCTTCACAGCCTCGGGGTGGCGGAAATCTGGTTTGGTTCCATGCCGCCAGTGTGGGAGAAACCGTTTCCATCCTGCCGCTTGTTGCTGCGTGTTTGGCGCAAAAAGCTGATCTTCAGGTATTGGTCACAACAGGCACGGTAACGGCTGCACGTTTATTGGCGCAGCGCGTTGTAAATCCGCGCGTTGTACACCAGTTTATGCCCCTGGATGTGCCGCGTTGGGGTAAACGCTTTTTAGATTACTGGCAGCCAAAAGCCGCTGTTTTTACAGAAAGCGAATTGTGGCCCAACATGTTGGGGCTATGCCATACGCGTAATGTTCCTGTCGTGCTGGTTAATGGCCGCATGTCTGCATCTTCCTTTAAAGGATGGCAGCGTATGGGGCGTGTGGCGCGGCGCATGTTGGAGCGTTTTGCGTGGGTTTCTGCCCGCTCTGATGAAGATGCACAGCGGCTGCAACAACTGGGTGCCACCAAGCTGCTTGAAACGGGAGACCTAAAAACAGCCGCCCCGCCCTTGCCAGTAGATAAAGCCGAACTGGCACACCTGAAAGAACGTTTGGCAGGCCGCAGAATTTTTGCGGCGGTTTCCACGCATCCGGGTGAGGAGCAGCAGATTGCGCAGGCAGCCAAGCTTATCCGGCGTGATTATCCAGATGTGTTGGTGCTGGTTATTCCACGCCACCCAGAGCGTGGGGCAGATTTAAGCGTAATGCTGGGGTATGTGCCACGCCGTGGGGCTGGCCAGATTCCGACAGAAGATGATCTGCTTTGGGTGTGCGATACGTTGGGTGAGTTAGGGCTGTTTTTCCGTTTGGCGCCTTGCGTGTTTATTGGCAACAGCCTGCCCGGCGTGCTGGGCGGCGGCGGTGGGCATAATCCGTTCGAGCCTGCTCGGCTGGGATGTGCGATTGCATCTGGCCCATTGGTGCAGAACTTTACAGATGCCTTTCAGCACATGGCGGCAGGCGTTACGATTGTAAGCAACGCGCAGGAACTGGCTGTATGGGCGCGGGACATGTTCGCAAACCCTTCCAAGCGGCAACAACTGGCCGAGAATGTGCAGCACATTGCTACAGCCAACGCAGATCTGCCAGAACGTCTGGCCAAGCATATTCTAGCGCAAATATGGTAAAGCTGCGCCCGCCCGCATTTTGGAGCCAGCCTTCTGCAAAAATAAGGCCGCTCCTGTTATCTCCATTTGCGGGTATTGTAGCGGCAATAACGGCACGCAAGCAGCGCCAGCAGGGCTGGACTGCCCCGGTGCCCGTGCTGTGCTGCGGGAATATTTCTGTAGGTGGCGCAGGCAAAACCACAGTTGTATTGGATTTAGCTGCCCGCCTGCTCCGCCGTGGTAAAAAGCCCCACATTCTCACGCGAGGATACGGCGGACGCCTACGCACAACCACACAAGTAAACCCGGCACAACACACCGCGCAGGACGTGGGGGATGAACCCTTGCTGCTGGCACAGCTTTGCCCTGTATGGGTTGGCGCAGATCGTGCGGCTTCTGCCCATATGGCTGTGGCTAATGGCGCAGATTGCTTGTTGATGGATGATGGGTTTCAAAATCCATCCCTCCACAAAAATCTGTCCTTGCTGGTGGTGGATGGTGGCGTAGGCTTGGGCAATGGTTACGTATTGCCCGCCGGTCCGTTAAGAGAGCAGCCAGCACAGGCTTTTGCGCGTGCACAGGCCACAGTTTTGATCGGGCCAGATAAAACAGGATTTCTGGCGCGGTTTGGGCAAGTGGCACCACATGTTATGCAGGCAGAGCTTCAACAGTCCGATACTGTCAGCGCGTTACAAGGGCAGCGTTGCGTAGCGTTTGCGGGGCTGGGGCGGCCAGAAAAATTTTTTGAAGGGCTTAAAAACTGCAATGTCACATTAGCGCAGGCCGTAGCCTTTCCTGATCATTATTTTTATAAACAAAAGGATTTAAAGCGTCTGGCAGATATGGCTGTTTCTCTGCAGGCGTGTTTGGTGACAACCCCCAAGGATGCCGTGCGTTTGCCTGAATATTTCCGTCAGAAAGTAATTACCGTAGGGGTGGATCTGGTGTGGCAGAACCCAGCCGCGCCTGAGGCCTTGCTGGACCAGTTTTTGAATGGATCAGCAGGATGAGCAGCAAAGCCCTTACTGCCTCTTTGATGCAGGCAGAAGCTCTTTTAGCAAGTGGTCTGCTAAAGTTTCTTACATGGCTTGGCCCTTCTACCGCTTCCAATGTTGCCGGGCGTGTCTGCCGTTTTATTGGCCCTAAACTGCCGGTTTCTGGGGTGGCATATCGCAATCTGGAATTGGCTATGCCAGAGCTAAACCCTCAACAGCGCCGCCAGATTGTGCATGGTGTGTGGGAAAATCTGGGCCGCACGGTTGGGGAATTGCCTCATATAGCGGCCTTGCAGGAAAACACGCGCTCTGGCCCCGGTTTTGAGGTTCAGGGTGCAGAATATCTGGAAGAACAGGCCCGCAAAGGTGGATCTGTTCTGTTTGTGTCTGGCCATATCGGAAATTGGGAAATGCTGCCCCCCGGTGTTGCACGGCATGGCACGCCTTTTGCCTCCTTTTACCGCGCAGCAGGCAACCCGCTAATAGATGGCATGATCCGCCGTTTGCGTGATAAAGCCATGGGCAACACGCCTGTGCCGCTATTTGCCAAAGGCGCCAAAGGCGCGCGGGAGGCGCTTTCCTACGTCTCCAAGGGCGGCAGGCTGGGTATGCTGGTTGACCAGAAAATGAATGATGGCATCGAGGTCTCATTCTTCGGCCGCCCCGCTATGACAGCCCCTGCCCTTGCCGCTATGGCGCTGCGTTATCGCTGCCCGGTTATTCCCGGCTATGTAGAACGCCTTGGCCCAGCCCGGTTGCGTATTGTGGTTGAGCCACCGTTGGACCTGCCAGATACGGGAGACCGCAAGCAGGACCTACACATATTAGCGCAGATGATTAATGATCGCCTTGAAACATGGATAAGGCGCAAGCCAGAAAGCTGGCTGTGGTTACACCGGCGTTGGCCCAAGGAACTTTATAAGCGCAAGGCCTAGTTTTTTGGGCATGTGCATGCAAGGCATAGGCTGAATGCAGGCCTGCGCGCTCGTCTTGCTGCACGTAAAGGCGTATGATGCGCTCAGCCTTTAATGCCTTATTTTATCTGGAGTTACAGCAATATGTCTTCACCCAGCCCTGCCCTTGCCACACGTTTGGAAGCCGCGCGGGCTGTGGTGCATGATGCCGCACAGATGGCCATGGCTATGCGTCCGCCACCGGGTGGGCCGCAGGCATCGCAAAAATCTGCACAGGACTGGCTGACAGAAACAGATGGCGCAGTGGAAGCCTTTATTGCCAACCGCATGAAAGCGCTTTTCCCCGATGATGGCTTTCAGGGGGAAGAAGGCGGCGTGGCACGCACAGGCAGCCTGCGCTGGGTGGTGGACCCTATAGATGGCACATCCAACTATGCACGCGGCCGCTGCCGGTGGTGTATTTCTCTCGGCTTGCTGGATGGGGATGAACCCGTTGCAGGTGTGATTGATGCCCCTGCTTTGGGCGAAGTTTATACTGCCCTGCGTGGATATGGCGCATTTTTGAATGGCAAGCGCATTCAGGCTTCCCCGGTGAAGGACCCCGCCAGTTCCATGATTGAAATGGGTTGGAGCAACAGAGTGCCCAAACCTGTGTTCATGGAAAAAATGGATGCCATTATGGCAATGGGCACCATGCCGCGTTCGGGCGGATGTGGTGCGCTGGCGCTGGCTGACGTGGCAAGCGGGCGGCTGGATGGCTATATTGAAATCGTTATTAACCTGTGGGATGTGGCTGCCGCCCTGCCCTTGCTGGCAGAAGCTGGCGCACGAGTTTCACCTTTTCTGCAGGAAGGCGGGCTGACAGGGCCAGCTACAATTATGGCGGCAAACCCGCATATTGCGCAGGCTCTTTCCGAGGCCGTGTCCATTCCGCTGGCATAAATGAAAAACATGCACGCAGGGCCTTTCTGCGGCCACAAAAGCGTGCTTTCTAGCAGATCATATTTACCGGCTTATTGTGGAGAATTCCGGCATGCGTCTGGTTACTCATCTTTCTTCTGCTTCTTTGGCTTTGGCTGCAGCGTTTTCTCTATGTGTTGCAGCGCCGGCTCAGGCGGCTGATAAGCCGCAGGCACTGGTTGATAAGGCAGCCCTGAGCGTACAGGATGTTTTTGTGGGCGCAACCAGCCAAAGCCCGATGGTAACCAATCTGGCTAAAGCGCGTGCTGTCATGGTGTGCCCAGATATGTTCCGCATGTCTATTGCATTTGGCGGCGCGCATGGTGGCTGCCTGCTGCTGGCGCGTGATGCGCGCGGCTCGTGGTCTGATCCGGCATTTTACACCCTCAGCACCGCATCATTCGGTTTGCAATTTGGGGTGCAGAGTTCCGAGATCGTTTTCTTTGTCATGACAGATCGCGGCTTGCAGGCTCTGCTGGATAGCCAGTTCCAGTTTTCTTCTAATGCAGGCGCTTCTTTTGCCAGCATGAGCACGGCAGTTGCCAAGGGAAATGCTGGCGCGCGCAATACAGATATTCTGATTGCCCAGAAATCTCAGGGCGTGTTTGCTGGTGCTTCCTTAGGAGGCAGCAAACTGACCGTGAACAGTGATGCCAATCGGGAATACTACAAGCAGAGCATTGGTCCGGAAGATATTGTTGTAAGCATGCGTGTGAACAACCCGGATGCAGACCCCCTGCGGAGTGTTCTGATGCGTTACGCCGCTATGGCAAAAAGCACGGGTGCGTCTTCCACTTCCTCACGTGTCTCTAACAGCAACACGGTTTCTCAGAGCGATGCAGATGCTCTTGCCGCAGATACCGTTGGGGCATCTGGTGGCGGTGGCATCAAGCAGGAAAGCCTAAGCCCGTCTAGATAAGTTTTTTTAGGTTAAAAATTAAGCGCTTTCTGCCCTTATGGGATGGAAAGCGCTTAATGCGTATTATGCTGCCGAAAAGCAGAAACATTCCGATTATGTTCAGCCAGAGTGGTGGAAAAATTATGCCCACCATTGCCATTGGCTACAAAGAAAAGCGCATCCCCACTGGCAGGATGTGCTGCCGCTTCTAATGCGGACATGCCGGGTGAGCAGATAGGCCCGGGAGGCAACCCCGTAACAACATACGTATTATATGCGTCTGGCGTAGCAAGATCTGTGCGCGTAAGTGCGCGGCCCAACGGTGGGTTGCCATGTGTTATGGCATAAATCACGGTTGGATCTGTTTGCAGTTTCATGCCCTTTTGCAAGCGGTTTAGAAAAACACGTGCAACCATGGGCCTTTCTGCAGGTAAGGCTGTTTCTTTTTCTATCAGGGATGCCAGAACAAGCAGAACCTGTGGAGATGGTATCATGCCATCAAGGGCTGGATCATGCTTTTGCCAGACAGTATCTAGCGCCGTTTGCATGGCGTTTTGTGCGCGCTTTACAATATCCGTACGCTCACTATTCCGCAGGTAATTATAGGTTTGCGGTAATGTGCTGCCTTCTGCGGGCAAGGGTGTTTCACCCTCTAAAAAAGGAGCAGAGGCAATAACGGCCTGAATTTGACGGGCAGAAAGTCCTTCAGGAATGGTCAGCTTATGTAAAACAGGTTTACCATGCCGCAGAATAAACAGCACATCCTGCATGGAAACATGCTGCGGAAAATGCAGTTCTGCCGCGTGTAGCTGGCCGCTTTTACGTGTAAGAGAAATGGCCGTGACAAACAGCTTATCTGTGAACCAGCCAGATGGCAGCACCTGCGCCTGTTGCAGCGCACTTAAGGTGCTGGCGTAGCCACCGTGTGGCACAACAACATCCGTAGCTTCTGGCAAAAGCCCCGGTTTTATATAGCTATACCATGCAAAAAAACCTGTTCCTCCCCCTGCTAATGCAGAAAGAAGAAACAGGCCCCCTAGCCATTTCAGGGCAGCACGACCTTTTTTGGTAGGCTGTTTTGCAGGCTTTCTTTTTGGTTTAGACGCCACGCACAATCAGGCTGGCATTTGTGCCGCCAAATCCAAAGCTGTTAGAAAGAGCCACGTTGATTTCCCGCTGCTGCGCTGTATGGGCAATGCGGTCAATCACGCTTTCACGCGATGGGTTATCCAGGTTCAGCGTAGGCGGTGCCACGTTGTCCCGAATAGCCAGAATGGAGAAAATGGCTTCTACTGCACCAGCCGCGCCAAGCAAATGGCCTGTGGCAGATTTGGTGGAAGACATGGCCAGCTTACGGGCATCATCACCAAACAGGCGTTCAACCGCTTCCAGCTCAAGGTCATCCGCCATGGTGGAGGTGCCGTGGGCGTTAACGTAGTTGATGTCTGCCGGGGTGAGGTCTGCACTTTTCAGTGCAGCGCGCATGGCACGGTATGCCCCGTAATGGCCTTCTGCCGGTGCGGTAATGTGGTATGCATCACCAGACATGCCATAGCCGATAATTTCGCCATAAATTTTGGCGCCACGGGCTTTGGCGTGTTCATATTCTTCCAGCACCACAACGCCGGAACCTTCACCCATTACAAAACCATCACGGTCTTTATCCCATGGGCGGGAGGCTTTTCCGGGGGTGTCATTAAAGCCGGTAGATAGCGCACGGGCTGAGCAGAAGCCAGCAATGCCCAACGGGCAAACGGTTGCTTCTGCACCACCTGCTACCATTACGTCGGCATCGCCAAACATGATAATGCGCGCGGCATCACCAATGGCATGCACGCCGGTAGCGCAAGCCGTAACAACTGAATGATTTGGCCCCTGAAAACCATATTTGATGGAAACATGGCCAGAAACCAGATTGATGAGAGCGGACGGGATAAAGAACGGCGAAAGACGCCGCGCCCGACCTTCATGCACGGTAATGGAGGCATCATAGATGGTTTGAAGACCACCAATGCCAGAGCCAATCATTACACCGGTGCGGCATTTATCTTCTTCGGTTTCGGGTTTCCAACCGGAATCCTCTACCGCTTCCGTTGCTGCCACCAACCCCATGTGAATGAAGCGGTCCATTTTGCGCTGGTCTTTGGGGGAAATCCACTCGGAAAGTGTAAGCTTTCCTTCTGCGGTCGGCCCTTCCGGCACTTCCCCAGCCACATGGGCCGGCAGATCGCTTGGGTCGAACTGCGTGATTCTACCAATCCCGCTTTCGCCTGCAATCAGACGTGACCATACGTTTTCAACGCCCAGACCCAGAGGTCCGACGATGCCCATTCCGGTGACGACTACCCGTCTCCGTCCAGAATTTACTCCGGCCGACTGCAACAAACCAGCCCGCTCCCTGTTCTGCACGTATATGGTCCCTCAAATAGTAGAGGGACCCACAGTTCCGTTAAACGCAAAAGTACCTGAAAATCAGGCAGCTTTCTGCTTTTCGATGTAATCGATAGCATCTTTAACGGTGGTGATTTTTTCCGCTGCATCTTCCGGGATTTCGACATTGAAGGCTTCTTCAAACGCCATCACCAGCTCAACGGTATCAAGGCTGTCAGCGCCCAGGTCATCGATGAACGATGCATCCGGTGTGACCTTGCTTTCCTCGACGCCGAGATGCTCGACCACGATTTTCTTAACCTTATCAGCGATTTCGCTCATCTGTCTTTGTATCCCATAGGCCCGGTTTTACATGCGGGCAGGTTGTTCTGGTGCCTGCTCTACCACAATCCCTATTGGTGGAAGAATAGAAAACAGCACTGCTTCCGTTATTCTTCCCCAGCAACAGGGGTTGCGGGCGCTTAGCACGTTTTTCCATCACAAGCCAAGGCAAACCGGAAAAGTCTTTCTTCCGCCCCTTGGCTATGTGCGTGTTTGCATAGTCTGTCTGCCACATCTGAAAGTATTTTGCACCCTCTCTTCTGCGCAGACATTCTAGAGGCCAAGTTTAAGGGAGGTCTCCCTTAAACCATTGCCATGCCGCCGTTTACGTGCAGCGTGGTGCCCGTAACCCATGCCGCTTCGTTTGATGCCAGATATAGCACGGCAGACGCCACATCTTCTGGCTGGCCCAGACGGCCCAGTGGAATCGCACCCAGCAGTTTTTCTTTCTGCGCATCGGGCAGAACGTCTGTCATGGGGGTAACAATAAAGCCTGGGGCCACAACATTTACCGTAACGCCACGCGGGCCGGCTTCCTGCGCCAAGGATTTGCTCATGCCCACAATGCCTGCTTTTGCAGCCGCATAGTTGGCCTGCCCAGCATTGCCGGTGGAACCGATAACCGAGGAAATATTGATAATACGCCCTGCCCGGCGGCGCAGCATGCCCTTAAGTGCGGCACGGCACAGCCGGAAAGGCGAGGACAGATCCACGTTTAGAACCTGATCCCAGTCTTCATCTTTCATGCGTAGGGCCAGCATATCGCGCGTAAGGCCCGCGTTGTTGACGAGA
The DNA here is from genome assembly GCF_050106715.1 of Acetobacter sp. AAB5. Lineage (NCBI taxonomy): Bacteria > Pseudomonadati > Pseudomonadota > Alphaproteobacteria > Acetobacterales > Acetobacteraceae > Acetobacter > Acetobacter sp. AAB5. The sequence goes on along the minus strand of NZ_JBNIEW010000001.1, from coordinate 127,389 downwards.
ATATCAACAGGTGCCCCAGCGGCTTCTTCCGCCTTGGCAATAAGGCCATCGGCTTCTGCTGGGTCAGAAAGGTTGGCGGCCACGTAAAATGCACGCCCTTCCCCCAGTTCTTCCGCCTGCTTCTGCAACACGGCTTCACGCGTGCCAGACAGCACAACCTTTGCACCCTGTGCGTGCAGCAAGCGGGCAATGGCGCTGCCAATACCGCCTGTTGCGCCTGTAACCAGTGCGGTTTTTCCGTCCAGTTTGAACATAATTTTTGTTTACCCGCTGTTTTACAAAGTTTTCAGGAAAGATTCGATATCGGCTGGCGTGCCCACAGAAAGGCCAGATACTTCGGAATCAATGCGCCGCACCAAGCCAGAAAGCACCTTGCCTGCACCAATTTCTACAAACGTATCCACACCCATGCCGACCATAGCGGCCACACTTTCCCGCCAGCGCACACGGCCAGTAACCTGACGCACCAGATTTTGCCGAATCGTATCAGCATCCGTTTCGCGCTCGGCTGTTACGTTGGCAATTACGGGCACAATCGGTGCGGCAATGTCAGCTTTGGCTAATGCTTCGGCCATCACATCTTCTGCGGGTTTCATGAGCGAAGAATGAAATGGTGCAGAAACCGGCAGCTTGAGTGCGCGCTTGATCTTCATTTCTTTGGCGATGGCAATGGCTTCATCAATACCTGCAATCTTGCCGGAAATAACAATCTGGCCGCCGCCGTTATCATTGGCAATTTCTACACCACCTTTGGCAGAGGCTTTGGTGCAGATGTCTTCTGCCTGTGCCAATGTTACGCCAATAAGGGCCGCCATGCCGCCTTCTCCAGCGGGAACGGCTTTCTGCATGGCCTGTCCGCGCAGCCGTAGCAGGCGTGCGGCTTCTGCCACACCAAAGGCACGCCCCGCGGCCAGAGCGGAGTATTCCCCCAGAGAATGCCCAGCAAGCAACGTAACTTTGCCAGCAAGATCCAAACCGCCATCCTGTTCCAGAACGCGCAGAACAGCCATGGACACAGCCATAAGTGCAGGCTGAGCGTTTTCTGTGCTGGTCAGGCTTTCCATCGGGCCTTCAAAAATGATTTTGGAGAGTTTTTCGCCCAGGGCGTCATCAACTTCTTCAAAAACAGAACGCGCCGCAGGAAAAGCCTCTGCCAGCTCCTGCCCCATGCCAACAGACTGGCTGCCCTGTCCGGGAAAAACAAATGCGTAAACGGCCATGATACTCACTGTTCCAAATTTTTCCTTGCCAAACGGATGGAAGCCACCTGCTTTGGCAAGATCATGAACTGCGCGGACTGCTTTCTATGCTTTGCGCACTATGGCGGCCTGTAAAAAGGACACCACGCAAAACGCAGACCGGCAGGAAATCGGGGGCAGAATACGGCGCAGTTTAACGCCGCACAATACGCCAGCCCAGAACAAGCAGTGCATCCCAAGGCAGGGCAAGACATTCATGTGCGATACGCAGGAGTTTTTTGCGCATGTTGGGAACATGCGGTTGAGCACGTAAAAATGGCACGGGCTGCACTTTCCAACCCGCAAGGCGCATGAGTAAAACACAGCGCGGTAGGTGCAAAGGGCTGGAAACAACCGCTATGGGCTGAGCCGTAAGATACCCTGCCCGGCGTAGCAGGCGCGTGCAGGCAACAGCGGAATCAAACGTATCTCCTGCCGTGGGCTCGGGCAGAATATATTTTGGAGCAATGCCAGCCTTTAACAGGCAGGAGGCCATAACGTCTGCTTCCGTCTGGCCATTTTGTGGCACGCCACCTGTAGGAATATAGATAACAGGCCCATGCGCAGCGCCAAACATAAGCGCTGAATGCACCCTGTTTAACAGCGCAACAGATGGGCTGCCATCCGGGTTGAGGGCCGCACCAAAAATAATGACGGGCAGTGCTGACATTTCAAATCTCTTTCCCGCAGAGAATGTTTTTAAGCCGGTGGACGTAAGAGCACGCGGTTCAGCCGTTCCAAAGTGGTAAAGCCTTCGGCCCACACTGTGCGAAATTTGCTTTCTGAAATACCGCGAGGTGCCACGGCTTCTGCCAAAGCACCAACAGTACGTTCACCATCAATCAGGGGCAGGATGCCGCGCATTTGTGGCGGTAAGGGAATGGGTACAACCAATGTGCCAAACGCAAAAGGTAGCGTGTGGTCTGGCCGCATCTGCTTGGCCAACTCTACCCCCGGTATTTCACGCATGATTGGCACGGCAGAAAAATCCATGGGGTCTGGCGGCGTAATGCGCGCGCCCTTGCGGACAACATAGGCAACATGAGTGGGCATATTACCTGCAAGGTCTTCTGCTATGGCAGCCTGCTGTTGCCAGGGCAGGCCGCTTATGCGCGCGCGCAGGCGTGGATCTGGCAAAAACAGGGTTGGATCATACCGTGCCGGTTCCATTAAGCAGGATGGTTCCAGCTCGGCTTTGCCCAGAAAATCCAAAAACTCTGTAACGGTATAAGCGCGGTCTCTTGGGTTCAGCAGCAGATCGTATAAGCCAGCATCGCCGCCAGAAAGGTGATCTCCAAAGTTGCCGTTCTGCCGCAACCACGCAGTGGCAGGCAGCGTGCGCATCACGCGGCGTGCCATATCGAGCCGTGTTTGAGGAGATTCGGAATGAGGCGCAATTTTTTCCAGCGCGTCCTGCACCATGTAAACACCTGTGCGCCCATAAGGTGCATAGACCATCAGCCCCATGCCACCACCGGGGGCGAGGTGTTTTTCTAACATGGCTAATGCGGCATCAGGATCTGGGAGATGATGCAGTACGCCACAGCAATCAATATAATCAAAAAGGCCCAGATCCAGCGCATCCAGTTCTGTCAGAGACCCCTGAATGAAGCGGATATTTGCCAGCTCCCGCGTTTGCGCCCGTGCCTGCGCAATGGAAAGCGCCTTTTGGGAGCGATCTACACATACAACCTCACCGGGGCGTCCGGCGCGTTGGAGGTGTGTTGCCAGCATAATGGCACCATCCCCGGTGCCGCACCCTGCCACCAATGCCCGCAAAGGCTGCCTTTGCGGCCGTTTGGCACCAAAAATCCAGTAGTCAATTTCCCGCAAATGGCTGGGGCTGCCTATTAAAAGGCGCTTGGCCTCATCCTGCGGGTTTCTTTCTGGGTATGGATACGCCTCGTATTGGGCGGCTAGGCTGGAATCGCGCGTATCGGCGGAGGATTGATCTGTCATGCTGGCGCGGCCTTTCCTTAGCGGGGCAGCAGTTTGCCGCGCTGCCAGGCTTCTGCTGCTTCATCGGCTGTCATGCCTTCAACACGCATGGCGTAATCCATGGCGCTGATAATTTTGGCGCTGAGCATCAGTTCATCCAGTTCGTCCAGAAGATCCTGCTCCATTTCATCCTTGGTTTCTGCACGGATCAGAATGCGCGCGTCCTGTTCGCCCCCCAGTGCATTTTTGGGGTCGTTCAGAATACGAAAACCGCCGATGTGGAACAGAAAGCAAGGCTGAAACAGTGGCATCAGCACCAGTTCTTCCCGCTTGAGGGCGGCGTTCAGTTCTGCCAGCGCTTCTTCATCCGGCAGCACTTTCAGGCTGAAGCCTGCGGTATCCAGCCCATACTGCTGCAACACTTTTTCCATGTGCTTTTGCAAGGATACAGGCGTGATAATCGTGCGGGAAAGTTCTGGCCCAGCCTGTGCTACATCATCCAAAGATGTCAGCGGCGTATCTTCTGCGGAAATGCAGCAATGGGCTGCGGGACGAAACAGATTGCCAAGCGGAAGAATGCCGGGTGCCAGCATGCCTGCATCTTCATCCGGCAGCCATGCAGAAACGTAAAAATCAACCTCACCCTTTTTGAGCATGTCTGTCAGCACGTCTTTGGGGCCGGTTACAATATCCGGCTCTACATCATTGGCTTCCAGAACGCGGATGATTGCTGCTGCCGTAGCCTCATGCACGGTGGTTTCGGGGTATGCGAGGGTCAGGCTTGTCATCTCAGGATCCTTTCAGATCTGCTCGAACTGGTGATGGTCTGAGTAGTCCTTGCAGCAGGAGAAACCCATGAGGCAATCCCTGAAATGGAAATAACAGGATTTCTTAATGATTTGGTGCAAGGCTGAGGGCAAAAAAAAGCCGCCCTTCCCTTGGAAGGGAAGAAGGCGGCCAACCGGAATACATAACTTAAACAGGGGTGTTTAAGCGGCAACAATGCCCTGTTCGCGCGGCATGACGGGGCGGATCATGTTTAGGGCATCTGCAAAAGTGTTGAAGCTGCCCAGTTTATTATCACGGATAGCATCCATAACAATCCAGCGGTTGCCGTGGCAGTAAATCTGGTAAGCAGGATCTGGGGTTTCGCGCACCCATACCACAACGTAACCAGCGGAAATGCCAGCCTGCTTCTGTTCAGACACAAAAACATCTGCATCGCAAATGCCCATGGGCTGAGCAGCCTGCACCCAACGGGTGAGGTAAGCCTGCTGGCGGGATGTGATTTCCATCTGGAATGGAATGATCTGGCAGGTGTGTTGCTGAGAAGATGCTGTTGTGCGCGGCATGGTTTCTTTTATCCCCCTGACAATCCCGGTTCGGTCTTGATGTTCGGAGTGTAAAAGAGCTGCAGTGCGCTACGCTATGAGAAAACGAATGTTAACGCCTCAAAAGCAGGCAGGTTTGAGGCCTCGTGACGAAAAAAACACAAACACACACAAAGTGCACAATTTTTATGCCTGTTTTTTGTGCAAATGACTTTCTGTGGTGCAGAAAAAAGAATCAGAACTTTGCCGAAACCATTAATGAGCCATAGTTAAACAGGCCAGACTTGGCTGTGGTGAACTGCTGCGTCTGCCAAACCTGGCTGTAGGAAATGCGCAAACCGCAGAACATGAAGGCCAAACCGGCGTGAATTTCACCCACATCCCACTTTTTAATCACGTGTAGGGAATTGCTGCGCATGGTGTTGCCTTGCAATGAGGCATCATACCCAACGGCTTCACCCGTTACGCCACCAAAGATGTACCATGAAAAGGGGCGCCGCGATTTATAGGCATCCGTACCATCTGTGCCGGATGCCTGAATGGTGGGTGTGCCGAAATCACTATCCAGCCCCTGCCCGATCCGGAACACATCACCAATGCGGCCATAAATCTGATAATCACCAATGGCGGCGGCGGCGGATGGCAGCATGTCAAACTCCACGCCAAACACATGCGCCAAAGGCAAACGCCAGATACGCCCGCCTTGCACCTGAAAGATGGGCTGATTTTTAAGCTGATGAGACCAGCCCTGGTTTTTGGTGTCACCAATCAGGCCGTGGAATCCGTTCTGGAGCTGCTCGCCCAAGCCGCCCGGCCCCATAATACCAAACTGAATACCAAATACGCTGCGGGTTCTGTCCGTATCATTAATAAGATTCACGGTGCCTAGCAGCAGGCTGGAATAAGGCCTGTCATTAATACGCGCAGTTTGCGCCTGCCCCGGAGCCCACGGGCTGGAAACCTGCGTATTGCGCGGCGTGAAGATAAGCTGTTGCAGGCCAATGCTAATACGCTGCACGCCTTCCCCCCAAATGGCCTTGTTAATGGCGGCAATGGGGGTGGGCAGCGTATTGGTGCCAGATGTCCAGTTAAAACGCAGGCCACTGGTATAATATTGGTCCGATGTGCCTTTCAGGGTGGTGATGGCATCGTTCTCACCCTGAAGGGTCCATGTGCCTTTGTTGTCAGAGGCAGGAGTCGCTTTGGCGGAAGAAAGAGAACACACGGATGCCCCTGCCAGCATAAGAGACGCAAGGGCAAGGCGCCGTGCGCGAAGCCGTTTTAAAACTACGGGCATGCTTTTTCTTCCATTTGGCCATGTGCGGGCATGATTCTAGGCTGTTCTTAATGGATAATACCCGCACAAGAAAGCCCGTTTCCCCTTATCCTGTCTGGCTGTGGCTATCATGCCAACGTCAGACCTCTATGGGCGCAGAGGTATCACATAACTGTGAGATCAAGAAAAGTGTGTGAAACTCCCGCCAATTTCATGCTTTCCTATAGTCGCACGCTGTTGGCTGTGCTACGGAAACAGTGGGCGCATTTGCAGCTTTCAGGAACGGGAACGGTGGCGTTTTCTTCAAATTACGTAAACCTGTCAACCCATTCCGGCAAACTGCCCGTTTTTCAATATCGGGAGAAGCTTCAGCCTTCTCCGTACTCCAGGATCAAGACCGTTGAAAAGTAACAGGACCGACCGCAGCTCTCGTTTTCCTCGCCGCGGCGGATTTGATGACGATTACATGTCCATGCCTTCCTTTGGTGAGCGCCCTGCTTTTGGTGGCGGTGACCGTGGTGGATTTGCACCGCGCCGTGGCGCTGGTGGTCCGCAGGTTGTGGCTTCCGGGCCGGAAGTTGGTGCAACTGTTAAATGGTTCAACAGCGAAAAAGGCTTCGGCTTTGTTGAACTGGCAGATGGCACCGGTGATGTATTCCTGCACGCCAATGCACTCTCTCAGGCAGGCCATCAGGGTGTAAGCCCGGGTGCGACACTGGTTGTACGGATTGGCCAGGGCCCGAAAGGTCGCCAGGTTGCGGAAGTTATTTCCGTTGACGAAAGCACCGCCCAGCCAGAACGCCCCCGTGCACCGCGCCCCGGTTTTGGCAGCCGTCCGGCTGGCCGCCCTGCCCCGGATCTGTCCATGGCTGAAGACACACGTGGTACCGTAAAATGGTACAACTCTGTCAAAGGCTTTGGCTTCATCACACCGGAAAGCGGCGGTAAGGACATTTTTGTTCACGCTTCTGCTCTTGAACGGTCTGGCCTGAGCGCACTGAACGAAGGTCAGGGTGTAAACGTAAAGGTGGTTCAGGGCCAGAAAGGCCCAGAAGCTGCTGAAGTTTCTCCGGCCTGATCCTGATTTTAGAATTAGGTTTCAAGAAAAAACCCCGGTTATGCCGGGGTTTTTTTTATGGGCTCTAGCTTGGGGCTGTGTCCGTTTTTATAAAGTGGGCGGGAACGTTTAGTAGTCCCCTTTCCCCTTATTTCGGATTAAGCGCGCTTTATCACGCTGCCAATCTCTGTCTGCAATGCTCTGTCGCTTGTCGTGAGTTTTTTTGCCAACGCCCAAGCCAAGCGTAACTTTAGCCAAGCCTCGCTCATTAAAATGCACATTCAATGGCACCAAAGTTGCGCCCTGTTTGGCAATAGCGCCTATAAACTTACGCATTTCCTTCCGGTGCATCAGCAATTTACGCGGCGCACGCGTATCAAAACGGGAAAGAACACCCCCCTGATATTCAGGAATATAGCTGTTAAACAGCCATAGTGATCCATCCCGCTCGCCAGCAAAGGCTTCGTTAATGGTGGCACGGCCAAGGCGCAGGCTTTTAACCTCGGCACCCCTTAGTACAAGCCCAGCTTCAATGGTTTCCAGAATATTGTAATTGAAGCGCGCCTTACGGTTTTGCGCCACCATGCCATGAGAGATCATGGAACTTTTGGCAGATTTTCCCGATTTTGAACTCATCAGTTTAGTAGCCCGACATCAACAAGGGCCGCACGAACCTTCTCGCGAGAAGGTTCGGTAAGAGGTGCAAGCGGCAGGCGGCAGGTTTCACCAGCCAGCCCTAACAGGCTGGCGGCGTATTTGGCCGGGGCCGGATTGCTTTCGCAAAAAAGCGTATCATGCAAAGGCAAAAGCTTATCCTGAATGGCAATGGCATCCTGTGTGCGGCCTTCCTGCCATGCTTTTTGCACATTGGCACACAAAGCAGGCGCAACATTGGCAGTTACACTAATGCAGCCATCGCCCCCGGCAGCTAGAAACGCCACAGCGGTACCATCTTCCCCAGAAAGCTGGTTAAAGCGTTTTTCTACAGCGCGGCGCACCTGCAATGGGCGCAGAAGGTTGGCTGTGGCATCTTTTACACCAATAATATTTGGGTGGCGTGCCAGACGCGCCATTGTTTCTACGCTGATATCAACAATGGAACGGCCCGGAATATTGTAAAGAATAACCGGAATGGAAATGGCATCCGCAATAGCCATGTAATGCCGGTAAAGCCCTTCCTGCGTGGGTTTGTTATAATAAGGCGCCACTACCAATACAGCGCTTGCCCCAGCTTTTTCTGCATACTGGGCCAGATCTACGGCTTCGGATGTGCTGTTTGATCCCGCACCCGCAATAACAGGAACGCGGCCGGCTGATACTTTGATGGTGCGTTCTACAACCGCGTGGTGTTCAGCATGAGAAAGGGTTGGGCTTTCCCCCGTTGTGCCAACGGCGCATAAGGCAGATGTTCCCTCACGGATCTGCCAGTCCACCAGTTTTTCGAACGAGGCAAAATCCAGACTGCCGTCCCGGTTCATGGGGGTAATCAGCGCGGTAATGGACCCGGAGAAAAAGGTATCAGACATGGGCAGTCACTTATCCTGAAATGGCATGTACCGGCATACTGCGCGGCGTGTCCTGCCCTTCGGCAGAGGTATGCTGGCGGAAGGGCGATTGAGGGTAGACACCTAGAATTGTGGTGTTCTGTGCAAAAAAATCAAGCTCAGCCAGTGCTTTACTCAAGCGTATATCATCTGGATGTCCATCAACATCCAACAAAAAGCGGGAGGCGGCAAAGGTTTCACCAGACATGTAGCTTTCCAGCCGGGTCATGTTAACGCCGTTGGTGGCAAAGCCGCCCAGTACTTTATACAACGCGCCGGGCTGGTTTTTGACACTGAAGATGAGTGTCGTCATCACATTAGGGGTTTCTACCGGCGGACGATCTGCCGTGCGGGAGGCAATGTAAAAACGGGTGGTGTTGTGGTCTGCGTCTTCTACATTCTTTTTAAGAATGTCCAGCCCGTAGAGTTCTGCCGCCAGAGCAGATGCCACAGCAGCTTCTTCCGGTTTTTTCCATAGGGCTACCAGTTCCGCAGCCCCTGCCGTATCAAACTCGGCCACGGGTTCCAAATTGTAATCACGGATCAGGTTTCGGATTTGCCCTAAAGCTACCGGGTGCGTATGTACGCGCCGCACCTGCTCCATACGCGTGCCAGGCACAACCAGCAGGCAGTGTTCTACCCTCTGAAAGTGCTCTCCCACAATTTGCAGGCCAGAAGCAGGCAACAGGGAATGAATATCAGGCACACGTCCGGCCAAGCTGTTCTCGCACGCCAGCATGGCCAGCTCTGCTCGGCCCTGATGCACGGCATCAATAGCATCGGCAAAGGTACGGCATGGCAGGGTTTTCCATCCCGGCTTGGCATTACGGCAGGCCAGATCAGAATACGCGCCCGGTGTGCCCTGAAAGGCGATAACCTTTTGTGTCATGCCTCAATTATGCTCCAAATGCACGGCGTGCACGTTCCAGATCTTCTGGTGTATCCACCCCAAATGGTGCTGATGCAAGGCGTGTGCAGCCAATACGCATGCCAGCTTCCAACGCACGGAGCTGTTCCAGACTTTCCCGCTTTTCCAAACCGGATGGTGGTAGGGCTACAAATTGTTCCAAAGCTGCTCTGCGCCACCCATAAACACCAATATGGTGCCATAGTGGCCCATCACCCCATGGAATAGGTTGGCGAGAAAAATAAAGAGCGGGCGCTATTTGTGCATTCCCTGAAAAATCACAGGCCACCTTTACCACAGAAGCCGCGTTTTTTTCTGCATCCGATGTTACAGGTGCGACCAATGTGCCAACATCGTACGTTGGGTTGGCCATAACGCTCATAACGGCGTGTAGGGCTTGCGGTTCAAATGTCGGCAGATCACCTTGCAGGTTCAGCAGCACATCATATTTGCCATCAGGGTCAAAGGCCTGAGTGGCCTGCCATACTCTGTCTGACCCGGAAGGGAGGTCAGGATCTGTTAGAATCGCGGTGCCGCCTGCTGCGGTTACGGCATCATAAATTTCCTGATCCGCTGCAGCCACCACAACCGGGCCAATATTGGCGGCCATGGCGGCATCCCACACACGCAGGACCATGGGGCGGCCAGCAATGTCTGCCAGCGGTTTTCCCGGCAGGCGTGTGGAAGCAAGCCGAGCAGGTATGACAACAAGAGAGGAAACCATCAGCTTGCTCCGAAAAGCGGCTCGTCTTATAGCCGGTTGAAAGCGGCGCGCAGTTTATGAAAGCTGCACGGTAAACGCAACCGGCAGAAAGTGAGGTGCCTCCCGGCATGGATGGCAAGTTTCTGAACAGAATAGCGGTTTCCGCCGTATTAAGTGCGGCAGTGCTGGCAACATGTGTGTTTGCCGCCCGCAGTACTGTGCCAGATACAGCCCCTGCCCGCCCTGCTTTTTCCTTGCCGGGGTTGGAGCCTGTGCCTATCGCCCCGTTTATGGCGCAGGCCAATATGCAACGTGGTGGCGCAACCGTAAGGCAGGTTTGTGCGCAGTGCCATGCTTTAGCTGGCGGATCTGCGGAAAACGCCGGGCCACCGCTGGCCAGTGTTGCAGGGCGTGCTGTGGCATCCTGCGCTGGCTACGCCTATTCTGCGGCTTTGCAGCAGCATGCAGGCCAACACTGGACAGACCAGATGCTGGCAGATTGGCTTATGGCCCCTGCCCGCTTTGCGCCCGGTACGCGTATGTCACTCACCGGCATACCCGATCCCGCCCAGCGGGCAGATGTTATTGCATTTCTTCATACTCTCGGCGGGCAGGCTGCGCCCGCACAGGCAGGATGCACACCATGACACATTCGGAAGAACTCGGCCTTTTTACAGATGTAGCAACCATGATGGCAGATGCCGCCCGCACGGTTGTTCGCCCGTGGTTCCGACGAGATGTGGCGGTGGACGATAAAAAGGATGAAAGCCCCGTAACCATTGCGGACCGCAGTGCAGAACGGGTGATGCGCGCCATTCTGGCCGAGCGCTTGCCAGACCATGGCGTGTTTGGTGAGGAATTTGGCCATGAAAACGCAGCGGCTCCGTGGCAATGGCTGCTGGACCCTGTGGATGGTACGCGGTCCTTTGTAACGGGGCGGCCCATGTTTGGTACGCTTATTGCCCTTTGCCATCATGGCGTGCCGGTGCTTGGGCTGTTGGATCAGCCGGTGCTGGATGAACGCTGGTTGGGCGTGAAAGGCCAGCCTACGCAGTTTTCTTCACCGCTGGGCGGACGCCCTGCTACACGCCAGAACGTGGCGTTAGAAGCGGCAGAAATGTCCTGCACCTCCCCCGAAATGCTGGAACTGGCCCCGCATACAGGTTGGAAAACCCTAAAAGCCTGCGCCAAACGCATGACATGGGGTGGAGATTGCTACGCCTATGGCCTGCTGGCTTTGGGGCAGATTGATCTGATAGCCGAATGCGACATGAATCCGTGGGATTGGGCTGCCCTTGTACCTGTTATTGAAGGTGCCGGTGGCACTATAACGGCGTGGGATGGTACGCCCCTGCGGATGGATGGAGACCGCACAGTTCTAGCTGCGGGTTCGGCCTCCCTGCATCAGCAAGCTGTGGCAACTTTGCAGGCAGATCGCTAGATTTCGGCGTCATTTCTTTATCTCTCATGCGGCAGCCCTATCAATTTTGTGGTTTTTGAGATAGGTCTGCGGCTCGGCACAACAGCTATTTGGTCGGTTCTACATGAGCACAAGCACGCACCTGTCTCTTCCCAAGGACAAGATCCGCATTCTGCTGCTGGAGGGTATCCACGACAGTGCCGTCGCCCTTCTTAAGGCCAGCGGTTATGAAAACGTTGTGCGTCATAAAGGCGCGCTGGAGGGGGATGCCCTCAAAGAAGCGCTGGAAGGTGTGCATATTGTTGGCATTCGTTCCCGCACGCAGCTGACAAAGGACGTGCTGGATGGCGCAGACCGGCTTATGGCCATTGGTTGCTTCTGCATCGGCACCAATCAGGTTGATCTTGAAGCCGCGCGTATGAACGGTATTCCCGTTTTTAACGCACCTTACAGCAACACACGTTCCGTGGCGGAACTGGTGATGGGCGAAATTGTTATGCTCATGCGCCGCATTTTCCCCCGCTCTGTGGAATGCCATGAGGGCAAATGGTCTAAATCCGCTCATAATAGCTGGGAAGTGCGCGGCAAAACGCTGGGTATTGTCGGTTATGGCTCCATTGGCTCCCAGCTTTCCGTGCTGGCAGAAGCCTTTGGCATGCGCGTGGTGTATTACGATGTGGTGGACAAACTGGGCCACGGCAATGCGCTGCCAGTAGAAACGCTGGAAGACCTGCTGGGGCAGAGCGATGTGGTTAGCCTGCACGTGCCACAGTTGCCCACAACCAAAAACCTGATGGGTGAAGCCCAGATCAAGGCGATGAAGAAAGGATCTTTCCTCATCAACAATGCACGCGGCAACGTGGTTGATCTGGATGCCTTGGCAGAAGCGCTGAAAAGCGGCCATCTGCTGGGTGCTGCTATTGATGTGTACCCCAAGGAGCCCAAAGGCCCGAACGACAAGCTGGAAACACCATTGCAGGGGCTGGATAACGTTATCCTTTCCCCGCATGTTGGTGGTTCCACCGTGGAAGCGCAGGAACGCATTGGCGTGGAAGTGGCGCGTAAGCTGGTGGAATATTCCGATGTGGGGTCCACCTTTGGTTCCGTAAATTTCCCCGGCGTACAGTTGCCGCAAAGCCCACGTGGCACCCGCTTTATGCATGCGCACCGCAACGTGCCGGGCATGATGATGCGCCTGAACGAAATCTTCATGAATGCAGATTGCAACGTTACGGCGCAGTTTTTGCAGACGGATGGAGAAATCGGTTACGTGGTGATTGAAGCCGATACCGGTGGCAGCACGGAACTGGATGATCGTCTTTTGCAGGCATTGCGTGGGCTGGAAGGCACAATCCGCGCACGCTTGATTTACAAAGGTAAATAAGCGTGTCTATCGGGGCGGGAATACTCAATTCCCGCATCCGAAGCTTTGCCTTTTGCGGCATAGAAGCCCGCCCTGTTTGGGTGGAAGTGCAAATTTCCAACGGTTTGCCAGCCTTTTTAATGGTTGGCCTGCCGGATAAAGCCGTGGCAGAAGCGCGCGAGCGTGTGCGTGCGGCACTCACTTCCATTGGGCTTGCGCTGCCCGCCAAGCGTATTCTGGTTAATCTGGTTCCTGCGGATATTCCCAAGGAAGGATCTCATTTCGATCTTCCCATTGCGTTGGCATTGCTCACCGCTATGGGCGTGATACCGGGTGAGGAAGTGGCGCGTTATGCCGCTTTAGGTGAACTTTCCCTAGATGGACGGCTTAACCCTGTTGCGGGCGTGCTTTCTGCTTCTCTGGAAGCCTCTTCCATGAACCTGGGTTTGGTGTGCCCTGCGGCGCAGGGGCAGGAAGCCCTGTGTGGTGGAGATATTTCCATTCTGGCCGCACCAGATTTGCTAGCACTTATCAACCATTTTAACGGGCTACAGGTTTTATCTCCCCCAGTATTTTCTGCGCAGGAAGATGAGCCGGTATCTGAACCCGATTTGTCAGATATACGTGGGATGGAAACAGGCCGCCGCGCGCTGGAAATTGCAGCGGCAGGCGGACATTCCCTCTTGTTAAGCGGGCCGCCGGGCGCGGGTAAATCTATGCTGGCAGCGCGTTTGCCTAGCCTGTTGCCAGATCTTTCTGTGGCGGAAAGTTTGGATGTCTCGCGCATTTATAGTGCGGCGGGCTTGCTGGTAGGCGGTCGGCCTATCAGACGCCCTCCATTTCGTGATCCGCATCATTCGGCCAGCCTGCCTGCTTTGGTAGGTGGCGGTGCACGTGCGCGACCGGGCGAAATTAGTTTGGCGCATCGAGGTGTGCTGTTTCTGGATGAATTGCCAGAATTTTCCCACTCTGCTTTGGAAGCACTGCGGCAACCGTTGGAAACAGGCCAGATCAGCATTGCACGTGCTGCCGTGCATGTCACCTACCCTGCTCGCTTTCAGCTTATTGCGGCCATGAACCCATGCCGTTGCGGTTATCTGGGTGATGCCAGCCGGGAATGCAGAAAAGCTCCGCGCTGTGGTGAGGATTACATGAACCGTCTTTCTGGCCCACTGCTGGACAGAATAGACATGCATCTTGCCATGCAGCCCTATGAACCGTTGGGATATATGGCCGGTCCACCGGGAGAAAACAGCGCAACAGTAGCAGAGCGTGTGCGGTGTGCCCGCCAGATGCAGGCAGAGCGGCAAGGCGCGCGCAAAAACGCAGAAGCCGCTTTGGAAGATTTGTGCGTATCGGCAGAAGCGCAGAATATGGCACAAGCTATAGCGGCCAGATTTCGTTTTTCAGCACGTGGTTATACGCGCATGTTACGCGTAGCGCGCAGCATTGCTGATCTTGCTGCCGAGGCAGATATTCAGCCCCAGCATGTGGCAGAAGCGGCTACCTATCGCAGCCGGAGTTCTGCTCATTAACTCCGGCTGGTGGCTATGGTTTTCTTGGTTACTTACCGGGTAGCACTTGCAAGCCTTGTTCCAGATCAGCAATCAGATCATCCGGGCTTTCCAATCCAATTTGCAGGCGGAAGGCGGGGCCGTCCTGCACGGGGGATTCACTGCTTCGGGTAATGCTGCCAGTAGTCGGTAGAATCAGGCTTTCATACCCACCCCAAGATGCGCCGATGCCATACATCTTCAGGGCATCAATCATGCGCTGCATATCCTGCGCTGTGTAATCGGCTTTCAGCACAACGCCAAATAGGCTGCCTGCTCCGGTAAAATCGCGTTTCCAATATGTATGGCCGGGGCATTCTGGTAATGCTGGGTGCAGCACGCGGGCCACTTCCGGCCGGGTTTGCAGCCACTTGGCAATCTGCAAGGCAGATTTTGCCTGCTGGGCTAACCGCACGCCCATAGTGCGAAGGCCACGTAGCGTAAGCCAACATTCATCTGGCCCAGCCACCTGCCCCATCTGAATGGCCGCATCGCGCAAGGTATGCCACAGGCGCGTGTCCGCAACGGTAATGGCCCCTGCAATAACATCTGAATGGCCTGCCGGGTATTTTGTAAGCGCCTGAATGGAAACATCTACACCATGCTTGAATGGCGCAAAAATGCCAAAGCCCCATGTATTATCAAAAAACAGCAAAGCCCCATGCGCATGCGCAACTTCTGCCAGCATGGCAACATCCTGCACCTCAAACGTGTGGCTGCCGGGGCTTTCTGTAAACACCACGCGCGTATTGGGGCGCATAAGGGCGGTTATGGTTGCGGCATCTGCGCAAGGTGGAAAATAGGAAATTTCCACGCCAAAGCGCTTAAGCATGTTTTCTGCAAAGCGCCGGGTTGGGCCATATACGTTATCGGCCAGCAGGCAGTGATCTCCTGCTTTTAGAAAAGCCAGAAGCGGTGTGGTGCAGGCAGCCAAGCCAGAGCAGACAATTTGTGTATCTGTACCGCCTTCTATGGTTGCAATAGCCTTTTCCAACGCGTGTTGGGTGGGGGAGCCCATAGCCCCATAAATACTCACATGCTCATACCGTTTGCGGCCAGTTTGCTGCATGGCATCCAAGGATGGAAACACAACGGTAGAGCCACGTTCCAGCGGCAGGTTTACATAGGTTCCTGCCTCTGCCGCTTGTGGGCGGGCAACATGGCTGAGGGAGGATGCCAATTTCAGCCAACCGGTGGAAACCCTGTTTTCGTCTGTCATGCTGTGCGTTCCACTGTTACGGGCGCATGGGGGAAGCTGCCCCATTCTGCCCAGGATCCATCATACAAGGCGCCCATATTAAGCCCGGCAATAGCCAAACCTGCCGTGAGCACTGCTGCTGTCATACCAGAGCCACAGGTGGTTATGGGGGCATCAGATTCCGTAACGCCTACTTGTGCAAATAGAGCGTGCAACTGTTCTGGGAGCAAAAACTGCCCTTTTGTATTCAGCAGGTTTTTATACGGCAGGCTGCGTGCGCCTGGCATGTGGCCAGAGGCAACATTGGGCCGTGGTTCTGGGGTTTCACCATAAAAACGGGCAGCACTGCGGGCATCCAGAATAGGGCGTGTATTGTGTTTTACAACATCCAGCACGTCTCCTAGCCCTACAATACGCGTATAGCATGTACGTGGCTGATAGGGCGCGGGCAACGCTGCGGTAGGGGCTGCTACTTCTGTTGGGTGCCCACCACGCACCCATGCTGGCAATCCACCATCAAGAATAAAGCTGCGTTCATGCCCAAACAGGCGTGTGAGCCACCACCCGCGGCAAGCCGATGCAACATTGCCCTGATCATAAAAAACCACCGTATCTTGCGCGGTTACGCCCAGCCTGCCGAACAGGTGGCTAAACCGCGCAGCAGAAGGGGCTGTATGCGGCAATGCGCTTTCTGGATCAGAAAACAGTTCGATATCAAAATACCGGCTGCCGGGAATATGCGCTGAAGCAAAGTTTTGCTGCGGGTTAAAGGTTTCTCCGGGCAACAGAGCGGTGGCATCCAGCAGATGCACACCGGGCGTACCAAGCATTTCAGCCAGTTTTTGTGTGGAAATAAGTGGTGACATATCGGCTGCCTGACCCATTGTGATTTTGAATATTCTGCGGTCAAGATCACACAGCCCTGTCTGGCTGGCAAACAAAACATCATGGTGCGTCATGTTGGTTGTGCATAGAGAAGTTTTGTTTTCACACCAGACAAAAACCGGATTTCATGATTTAATGGCGGAATGGCAACTGGTCAGCCCGCTTCTACCGAACGCATCATGCGGCTGCTGCTTTTGGGCGGCATTACGTATGGGTGTGTGCTGGTGCTTGCACCCTTTTCTTCCGCCCTGCTATGGGCGGGTGTGCTGGCTTATACAACGTGGCCATTGTTCCAGCATTTGCGGCGGCGCATGGGGCCAAATGCGGCCAGCCTGACCATGACAGTGCTGTGTGCTGTAGGCGTAGTGTTGCCGTTGGCATTTTTGGCATCTGCCTGCGTATCATCCGGCCCACGCTGGGCGCGGCAGGTTATGGCGTTTGTTGGCACTATTCATGAACTGCCCCCCCTACCCCATTGGATAACATCACTGCCCACATTTGGGCCTGATATCAGCCATCATTGGGAACGCTGGAGCCGCAACATCAGCTCTGTGGGGGATGAACTGCGCCCCTACGCGGGTGAGATTATTCAGTCTCTCCTTGAAGTGTTGATGCGCATGGCCAATGGGGCCCTGCATCTGGTTATGGCGCTGTTTATTGCCTTTTTTTTCTGGCTGAGCGGCCCCATGTTATGGGATACGGTGCAAGCCGTTATGGTGCGTATTGCAGGGCATCAAGCCGGGCGGCATCTGCATATAGTGGGCAGCACAGTACGCGGAACAGTGTATGGCATTTTAGGCACTGCGATCATACAGGGTATTCTCACAGGTTTGGGCCTGTGGCTGCTGGGGGTTGGAGAAGCCGTTATTTTGGGTGTTCTGGCGGCATTTCTGGCAGTTTTTCCCATAGGTGCGCCTTTGGTGTGGATACCTGCCGCCCTATGGCTGTTTGGTATGCACCACCCAGGAAAAGGCATTTTACTGCTGCTTTATGGTGTTTTGATTATATCAGGGGCAGATCACCTTATTCGCCCGCTGTTTATTGCACGCGGCAGTAAGCTTCCCTATTTGCTGACAGTGCTGGGTGTTATTGGCGGCCTACTGGCCTTTGGTGGTGTAGGCATTTTTCTGGGGCCAATCCTGCTGGCTATAGGCTTTACACTCACAACAGAATTTGCAGCGGATGAAGCCGCGCAACCTCTTACGCAGGATGAAAAAAGGACTCTGACATCATGAGGCGTCCACTCTCTCGGCTGGTTGAGTTTGCGCGTCGCAAGTCAGCCCATTCCTTTGTGTCCTGTGATATGGAGGGCGTGCGGATTATCAGTTGGAATCTGTTGCGGCGTACCGGGGCAACTGTGCATGATATTGCCGCCCTTATTGAGGCCGAAAAGCCCGATGTGCTGCTTATGCAAGAGGCCACAATAGAAATAGACGTGCTGCCAGATGTTATTGGCGGCCACTATGCGCGTAATCCGCAACCGGGGCGTATTCATGGTGTGGCGTGCTGGAGCCGTATTCCGTTCGCGCGCGCGCCCAGAGCTTGCACCATTCCTTCTGGCCCACTGTTTAAGCGCCATGCCCAGATTATCGAGTATGAAAATTTTTCTTTGGCCAACGTACATCTGTCTCATGGGCAGATGTTGAACCGTAAGCAGTTGCGGCGTTTGGCTACACTGCTTTCCCCCCCATGCGCCATTCTGGGGGACTTCAACCTGTTAGGCCCAACATTGGTGCCGGGCTTTAAAGATGTAGGCCCAAAGGCACCTACGCACCGGATGGTAGATCTTCTGCCTATCAGAATTGACCGGTGTTTGGTGGAAGGCATGCAGTGTTTAAGTGCGCGTGTTCTGCCGGTTTTTGCCTCGGATCATCGGCCTATTGCAGTTACTTTGCGGCCATTGATCGGGCTGTAACTTTTACAGATAAGGCATGAACAATCTGGCAAACGCATCGCGGATCTGGATGATTTTGTTGCGGTTATCCAGATCATAATGTGTGAGCCGTTTGTTGCGGTGCTTGGTAATAAAGTCATCCAGCATTTCGGCCAATACGGTATCGTATATTTCCATATTGATTTCAAAATTCAGCCGCAGGCTGCGAATATCAAGGTTGGAACTGCCTACAAAAGACCATGCCCTATCCACCACCATCAGTTTGGAATGATTAAAAGGCGGATTTGCCAGCCACACCCGCACCCCTGCGTTCAGCAAAGGTGCAATATTGGCTGAGCAGGCCCAGTCCAGCGGGAGATGATTGCTCTGGCGGGGTATAACCAAATCAACCTGCACGCCCCGTAGGGCCGCTAGGCCCAGTTCGGACATCAGGCGTTGGCCCGGCAGAAAATAAGGGGTCATCAACCTTACGTTTTTGCGGGCCAGCGTAATGGCCTGCAACATGGTGTATTCTATTTTTTCCAGATCCGTATCTGGCCCGGCCGTAACAATACGCGCCAGTGATTCGCCCGTACTTTTATGCTCCTGAAAATACAGATCACCATGTAGGCGTTCCTGCGTGGTAAAATACCAATCCCACGCGGCAGCTTCGGCCAATTGGCGCACAACCGGGCCTTCTACTTTAAAATGCGTGTCTGATACCGGGTGCTTGGGTTTGCGGGAGACCATATTTTCATCGGCAATATTTAGCCCGCCCAGAAAGCCAATACGCCCATCTACCACCAGAATTTTGCGGTGATCTCGTAAATTGATAAAAGGCATCCGCCACGGCAGCAGAGAATGCATAAAGCGTGCGCACGGCACCCCTGCCCGGCGTAACCGATGATAAAGCGGTGAAAGAAAATAGCCGCTGCCGATGCCATCAACCAGCACACGCACCTGTACGCCGCGTTTATGGGCTGCAACCAGTTTATCCGCAAACAAGCCACCTACTTTGTCATCTCTGAAAATATAGGAACACAGCAGTATGCTCTTGCTGGCGTGTTCTATGGCATCCAGCATATGCGGGTATGCGCCATCTCCATCATGCAGCGGAATAATGGAGTTGCCTCCTACCAAAGCGCGACTGCTAAGCTTGCCCACCATAAGCGCCAATGGGGCAAACTGCCCTTCCAGCTCCCTGTTCCAAGATGAAGGTTGTTCTGTTTCCAACCGCCGGGGGGAGCGATCTCCTACCAGTTTTTTGGCCAAGCGGGTAACGCGGTTGATGCCGAACATTAGATAAAGCGTTGTGCCCAGCAGCGGCATAAAAACACATGCGCCTATCCACCCAATAGCGGATGCCGTGTTGCGTTTTGTAAGTAGAATGTGCAACCCGACAGAAACAACCAGCACAAACCTGATAACTGTAAGCGCAAGCGTAAAGGGTGAAATGGACAAGTCTGGCAACATGATAGGTAAAATGCTCACACAAAATGGGCTGGGCTATAAGATACCGAACAAAGTAGCTGCAAAACAGGGGCCAGCATTTTTACAGAAACAAAGAAGCGGCAGTGTTGCTTACACGCAAGGCGTAGCTGCTGAACAGCAAGCCTGCGACTGGCTAGAGCAGGACGGATGGACTGTGCTTTTGCGTAGAGCCCGCACCCACCGCGGCGAAATTGATATTGTGGCCAGTAAAGCAGCAGTTCTGTGTTTTGTGGAAGTAAAAAAACGGCGTTCTATAGAAGACGCGTTGGTAAGTTTACAACCAGCGCAACAGCGGCGTTTGTTCCGCGCTGCGGAATGCCTGCTGCAAAAACATCCGTATTGGCAATACGAAGAAATGCGTTTTGATCTGTTTGTATTTGATGATGCAGGCAGAATGGAACGGTTGGAAGATATTATCCGCCAAATGTAAAAAGGCGCTCCTGCAACAGGAACGCCTTTAAAACATGAGTGGGTGTAAAAGAGAAAAGATCAGGTGCGGTGGCGGCGTTTTACACTATGTGCAGAAACGGCATGCGCAGGATGATAGCTTACAAGGCGCACCATGCTATGGGCTTTACCATGCTGCGCAGCGGCCAGAACAACACGGTGTGAAGACTTGGCCGCAGCAACATGCCGCACATGATGCACAACTGGCGGCGGCGCTGCTGTAAGCGCCGCAAAAGTCAGCTTGCTGGCTTCCAGATCAGAAATAATGCGTTCTGCCCGAGCAGAGGAAGATGTGGTGACTAACCCTACGCCAAGTGCTGTAAGAGCAAGAGCGCCACGTACAACCGCAACTCGTTTCATTAATCTGATCCCAACCTGTTTCTCTTTTCTTCAGGAACTATACAGTCCCTTCCCCACTTGACAACCTAAAAATCAGGCTGGGGCGTTACAAGGAATGTTTTTTTCCTTGAACAGGTTTTGGAGTTCGCCGGACTGATACATTTCGGTAACAATATCGCACCCGCCAATGAATTCCCCTTTTACGTAAAGCTGGGGAATTGTCGGCCAGTTTGAGAAATCTTTAATACCCTGACGGATGCCCGGATCAGCCAGAACATTTTCGGTTTTGAAGGGTACGCCAAGGTGCTGGAGAATCTGCACTACGCGCGCAGAAAAACCACACTGAGGGAAATCAGCATCCCCTTTCATGAACAGCATGACGGGGTTGGCTTCAATATCCTGCTTGATGCGCTGCTGTGCTGTGTCTGTCATGGTCTGATATCCTTAAAAGCTAAGTGATTAGGGAGCAGAAGTTGTAAGCGCCAGCGCATGCAGCTTGCCGCCCATGTGGCCCTGCAAGGCCTGATAGACAAGCTGATGCTGCCGCACGCGTGAAAGACCCCGGAAGGCTTCGCTCACCACGGAACAGGCATAATGGTCACCATCCCCTGCCAGATCATCAATCTTGATCTGGGCATCCGGAAAAGCCTGCCGGATATAGGTTTCGAGTTCTGTGGCGGACATTGCCATCGGTCTGCTTCCTTCCCGCTTGTTTTGTTAGTTGCCCATCAGCGTCGGGAAAAACGCTTCATGGGCTGTTTTTAGGCGTGCTGCGGATATGGTGACGCCGCTTGGCAGAATCAAATCATTTCCGCCTGAGCGCGCAATAATACGTGCAGGCACCCCGGCAGCTTTGGCGCGTTCACACAGGGCTTTGCCATCTGCCACACACGCCAGATAACGGGCCTGATCTTCCCCAAACCAGAAAGCTTCTGGCCGGATGCCGGAATCTGGGCTTTCCAGTTCACACCCAATGCTGCTTGCCATCACCATTTCTGCGGCAGCAACCATAATGCCACCATCAGCAATGTCATGGCATGCGGTAATGGTGCCATCCAGAATGGCGCTACGCACAAAGTCACCATTGCGTTTTTCAGCAGCCAGATCGACCGGCGGCGGCGCGCCAGCTTCCTGCCCAAGAATTTCACGCAGCCAGATGGTCTGGCCGAGTTCACCCTTGGTTTCACCAATCAGCACCACGTCAGATTCCGGTTGCATACCAAGGCCAACAGCCTTGTTCACATCATCCAGAACGCCCAACGCGCCAATGGCGGGTGTGGGCAGAATGGCGGTGGTGGAGCCATCTGGGTTACGTGTTTCGTTATAAAGAGACACGTTACCGCTGACGACCGGGAAGTCCAGCGCTGAGCAGGCTTCACCCATACCTTCAACCGCAGCCACAAACTGGCCCATGATTTCGGGTTTTTCAGGGTTAGCAAAGTTCAGGTTATCCGTTACGGCCAAGGGGCGTGCGCCGGTGGCTGTAAGGTTACGCCATGCTTCTGCAACAGCCTGTGCACCACCTGTTTTAGGGTCTGCCTGACAGTAGCGTGGCGTGCAATCGGTGGTAATGGCCAGACCAATGTCTGTATCTTCCACCTTTACAATAGCTGCATCAGCAGCGCCCGGACGGCGGACTGTCTGCCCCCCTACGGTGCTGTCATACTGGTTCCATACCCATGCGCGGGAGGCCAGATCTGGCGAACCCACCAGCTTGAGCAGCGTGGCATCCAAGGAAAGCGGTGCATGCACGCCTTCCAGCGGAGCCGGCGCCTTGGGTGGTGTTGCTGGGCGATCGTAAATGGGGGCCTGTTCTGCCAATGGGTCTAGCGGAATATCAGCTTCCAGCTGCCCTTTGTGCTTAACGACGATGTGGC
The DNA here is from genome assembly GCF_050106715.1 of Acetobacter sp. AAB5. Classification (NCBI taxonomy): domain Bacteria; kingdom Pseudomonadati; phylum Pseudomonadota; class Alphaproteobacteria; order Acetobacterales; family Acetobacteraceae; genus Acetobacter; species Acetobacter sp. AAB5. The sequence continues at coordinate 104,949 of NZ_JBNIEW010000001.1, read as the reverse complement.
CGGTTTCTGTCAGATGCCCGATAATGGCAAAATCCAGTTCCCATTTTTCAAAGATCTTGCGGGCCACGTCTGTCCGATCAGGGCGCAGCACCATCAGCATGCGTTCCTGGCTTTCAGACAGCATCATTTCATAAGCCGTCATGTTCGGCTCACGCTGTGGCACGGCATCCAGATCCAGCTCGATACCCACGCCGCCCTTGCCTGCCATTTCTACGGAAGAAGATGTCAGACCAGCAGCGCCCATGTCCTGAATAGCCACAATGGCATCTGTTGCCATCAGTTCCAGGCAGGCTTCAATCAGCAGCTTTTCAATGAAGGGGTCACCCACCTGCACCGTGGGGCGCTTGGAAAGTGCATCTTCATCAAACTCGGCGGAAGACATGGTGGCACCATGAATACCATCACGCCCTGTGCGGGAGCCCACGTAAACAACCGGGTTGCCAACACCAGCCGCAGCCGAAAGGAAGATGCGGTCCTTACGGGCCAAACCAACCGTCATGGCGTTTACCAGCGGGTTGCCATCATAGGCCGGGTGGAAGTTAATTTCCCCGCCTACCGTGGGTACGCCAACGCAGTTGCCATAGCCGCCAATACCACGCACCACACCATCAATAACGCGGCGGGTAACGGGGTTTTCCGGGCTGCCAAAACGCAGGGCGTTCAGGTTGGCAATGGGGCGTGCACCCATGGTGAACACATCGCGCAGAATACCACCAACACCCGTAGCCGCACCCTGATAGGGTTCGATAAAGGATGGGTGGTTATGGCTTTCCATCTTAAAGATGGCGGCATAGCCCTGCCCAATATCCACCACACCTGCATTTTCACCGGGGCCATGAATAACCCACGGTGCTTTGGTTGGCAGCGTGCGCAGCCATTTGCGGGAGGATTTGTAGGAGCAGTGTTCCGACCACATCACGGAGAACACGCCCAGCTCTGTCAGGCTGGGGGTGCGGCCCATAATGGACAGCACACGACCGTATTCCTCGGATGTCAGCCCGAATTCACGGGCAAGAGATTCATCAACGGTTACAGGCTTATTCACCGGACTACAGCCTCCACCAGACCTTGGAATAACGGCAGACCATCTTCACCGCCCATCAGAGGATCAACCAGATCTTCTGGATGAGGCATCATGCCGCAAATGCGTTTGTTTTCGCTAAGAATGCCCGCAATGCTGTTAACGCTGCCATTGGGGTTACTATCGGCATCATCAGCCTGCACGTTGCCTTTGGCATCGGCGTAGCGGAAAGCCACAAGGCCTTCGCCTTCAAGCCGTTCCAGCGTGGCGATATCTGCCGTGTAATTGCCATCACCATGCGCCAGCGGAGTGCGGAAGACATCGCCCTTTTTCCACTTATGGGTGAAAGGCGTGTTTTCGGCCTCAACCTTCAGGTAGCAGTCCTGAGACAGGAAGCGCAAATTGGCGTTGCGCAACAGCGCACCGGGCAGCAGCCCTGTTTCTGTTAAAATCTGGAAGCCGTTGCAAACGCCCAAAATATGGCCGCCCTTCTGGGCGTGGGCTTTGATAGCCCCCATGATGGGAGAATGCGCGGCCATAGCGCCACAGCGCAGATAATCGCCATAGCTAAAACCACCTGGCAGCACGACCAGATCGGTATCTCCCAGATCTGTTTCATGGTGCCAGATCATGCGCGGGGCCTGCCCTGTAACACGCTTAAGGGCAATGGCCATATCGCGCTCCCGGTTCGTGCCGGGGAATACGATAATTGCTGCTTTCATTTTTTCACACTGCACGGATAAGAGGCATGCAGGGCGGCAAAAACACTTTCACCAACCGGCTTGTCCAGTGTTTCGGAATGCGCTTTCAGCCAAGCAAGAACCTTGGAGCGCATTACGGGCATGGTTTCTGTGGTAGGCACACAAAAACCAGCAGGCGCAGATGGATCACCCTCATTCCGATCATTGATTTTGGAAAGAGAGACACCATCCGTCAGGCCACCAATATAGGCATCGCAAATGCCAGCGCTGGTGGGGCGTGTGCACAGGCGGGCAAAGTTACCTGCCTTCATGGGCGCAATGCGCTGGGCATGGGCAAAGCCCGGTGCCGCACATGCCAAGGCCAGTGCTACAAGGAGGGTGCGCTTCATTCCACCACCTCTACAGCGTAATCTTCAATCACCAGATTGGCCAGCAGATCACGCGCCATGGCATCGGCTTTTTTCTGGGCTTCTTCGGCTTTTGCGCCGGGCAGATCCAGTTCAATCACCTTGCCTACGCGCACATCCTGCACGCCTTCAAAGCCAAGCGTTTGCAATGCGTGGCTGATGGCCTTGCCCTGCGGATCCAGAACACCGTCCTTTAGCATGACGGTTACACGTACCTTCATTTTCAAGCTCCCGTTGCCACCAGCGTGGTTACTGGACCGTTTCCGGCCCTTTCATATCTCCGCCTGCCCCGTTTTCTGGCAGGATACCCATGCGGCGCGCCACTTCCTGATAGGCTTCTTTTACGTTGCCCATATCGCGGCGGAACCGGTCTTTATCCAGTTTTTCGTTTGTGTGCATATCCCACAGGCGGCAGTTATCTGGCGAGATTTCATCCGCCAGCACAATCTGCATATCTTCGCCTTCCCAGATACGGCCAAACTCCAGTTTAAAGTCTACCAACTGGATGCCAATGCCGCTGAACAGGCCGCACAGAAAGTCATTTACCCGCATGGCCATGCCGGTAATTTCTTCCATATCGTGCGGACAGGCCCAGCCGAAGGCGATGATGTGGTCTTCTGAAACCAGAGGATCACCCAGCGCGTCATTCTTGTAATAGAATTCCACAATCGGGCGTGGCAGGCGCTCACCTTCGGGAATATCAAAGCGCTTGGAAATGCTGCCAGCGGCAATATTGCGCACAACCACTTCCAGCGGAATGATTTCCACTTCCTTTACCAACTGCTCACGCATGTTGATGCGGCGGATAAAGTGCGTGGGAATGCCGATTTCCTGCAACCGTAGCATCAGAAATTCACTGATACGGTTGTTCAGAACGCCTTTCCCGGTAATTACGCCGCTTTTTGCGCCGTTCCCTGCTGTGGCATCATCCTTGAAATATTGCACAAGGGTGCCAGGTTCGGGGCCTTCAAAAAGGATTTTGGCTTTACCTTCATAAAGCTGACGCCGACGGGCCATGATGATCCTTACCTGTCGAAAAAGGGTAAAGCCAGTTCGGGCAGAACTGGCTATTATTCAAAGGGCCAGCCAGTATGGCCCCTTATATGCTAATATGGTTCATAGCAGGCTTCCGGGTAGGAAGATATATCCTGCTATGACAAGGGAGCCTGCTTACTGGCGGGGCCCTGTTTCACCAAAGATTTTTTCGTACTGGGTATCCAGCGCTTTCAGGTGCTGGCGGCTATCCATTGCCGCGTCCAGAACGTCTGGAGAGATACGGCCAGAAATTTCCGGATCTGCATCCAGATTTTCACGGAAAGTTTTGCATTCTGGCGTGCCCAGTTTGGTCCATGTTTCCATGGCGTTACGCTGCACGATCCGGTAGGCATCTTCCCGCGAGAGGCCAGCTTTGGCCAGTGCCAGAAGCACTTCGCCGGAATGTACCACACCGCCAAGGCTTTCAATATTAGCGGCCATGCGGTCCGGATACACCAGCATTTTGGAGATCATGCCGGATAGGCGCACAAGGGCAAAATCAAGCCCGATTGTGGCGTCTGGGCAGATGTTCCGTTCTACAGAAGAATGGCTGATATCGCGTTCATGCCACAGTGCTACGTCTTCCAGTGCCGGAATAACGGCGGCCCGTACCAGACGAGCCAGCCCCGTAAGGTTTTCGGTCAGCACCGGGTTGCGCTTGTGCGGCATGGCGGAAGAGCCTTTCTGGCCCTTATGGAAGAATTCTTCTGCTTCACGCACTTCAGAACGCTGGAGGTGGCGTACTTCAATTGCCAGACGTTCAATGCCGCTGGCAATAACAGCCAGAGCACAGAAATAAGCAGCATGCCGATCACGCGGGATAACCTGCGTAGAAACGGTTTCCGGTTTCAGGCCCAAGCGTTCTGCCACGTAGGATTCAACGCGCGGGTCCAGATGCGCATAGGTGCCTACAGCGCCAGAAATGGCACAGGTGGCAATTTCAGCGCGTGCGGTTTCAAGCCGTTCTTTGTTACGGGCAAATTCTGCGTAATGGCCAGCCAGCTTCAGCCCGAAAGATGTGGGTTCGGCATGAATGCCGTGGCTGCGGCCAATGGTGAGAGTGTGTTTGTGTTCGAAAGCGCGTGTTTTCAACGCATCCAGAACACCATCCAGATCTTTCAGCAGCAGGTCTGTAGCCTGCACAAGCTGCACGGCAAGGCAGGTATCCAGCACATCGGATGATGTCATGCCCAAATGCACAAAGCGGCTTTCGGGGCCAACCTTTTCTGCCAGCCATGTCAGGAAGGCAATAACATCGTGCCGGGTTTCGGCTTCAATTTCATCAATGCGGGCCAGATCGGCATCAGAAAAAGCGGCCATTGCGGCATCGCCCTTTTCGCGCACAACCTTGGCGGCTTCCTTGGGCACGGTGCCATATTCAGCCATGGCTTCACACGCCAGCGCTTCAATTTCAAACCAGATGCGATAGCGGTTTGTGGGAGACCAGATGGCGGCCATGACGGGGCGAGTATAACGCGGCACCATAACGCAGAATTCCTTAACCAAAAAAATAAAGCCAACAGGTGGCGTCTCTCTAGCGGATTTCGCGCCTTTCGTCTGCCCGCAAAGCGGAAAACTTTGACTTTTTGTGTTCCTTCCCGAAACTGCCGCCTTTTCGGGCGCATTTTGCACCCTGTTTTTCGAATCGGAGCTTACGTGAACGGCTTTCTAGATTCCTTCAGCCTGACAGCATTTGTCGCCTTTTTGCAGGTTGTGCTGATTGATGTGACACTGGCGGGGGATAACGCCGTTGTTATTGGTATGGCGGTGCGGTCTCTTTCTGGCGCACAGCGGCAGAAAGCTATTCTTGCCGGTGTGGGGCTGGCGGCCATTATCCGTATTTTGCTGGCTCTGGTGGCTGTGCGGCTGTTGGAGATTGTGGGCCTTACGCTGGCCGGTGGCTTTTTGCTGCTTTGGGTATGCTGGCGCATGTACCGCGAAATGCGGGACAACCATGCGAATGACGATACAGGCCCCGCACCCCCAGGAAGTTTGGGGAAGGCTATTTTCCGTATCCTGATAGCAGATTTATCCATGAGCTTGGATAACGTGCTGGCTGTTGCCGGTGCCGCGCGAGAGCATCCGGGTATTTTGATAGCAGGCTTGGCACTTTCCGTACTGCTTATGGGGCTGGCGGCTTCTGTTATTGCGCGCTTGCTGGATAAATATAAGTGGATTTCCTGGGTTGGCCTGCTGATTGTTCTGGCTGTTGCCATAGAACTGATAGTTAAAGGTGGTGGCGAAGTTTGGGGGCATTTGCCCCACTGATTTTTGGGCGGTGCGGAAAGCACTTGCCAACGTGCGGGAAACGCGCTGATTCTGCGGTATGAAACGTTTTGCGATTTCTTACCGATACCGCCTTGTGGCGGCTGTTTCTCTGGCGTGTGTGGGGCTGAGCGCCTGCTCGTCCCCCTCGTCAGAACAGCAAGGAGCTTCTGAAAACCGTTTGGCATGGCCAACGGAGCAGCAGGCCGCCCAAGGCACGCCCCCTACAAGTGATGTTGCCAGCCGGTTGACTGTTTGGCTGGGGTTGGTGAAATCCTCGCAGAACAGTGCGCAGGCTTATGCTGATTTCCTGCAAACGCGTCCAGTATGGCCACGCTGGCAGTTGCTGACATCGCGCATGCAACTTGCTTTAGCCAAGGAAACAGATCCGGCAGTGCTGGCCCGGCTGTGTGCTTCGCAAAATCTGACATACGGCCCAGCGCTTGCGCAATGTGCCACGCAGCTTCCGGCTTCGGCAGATTTAAGCAAACGTTTAAATACGGAAGCCGCACAGGCATGGGCAAATGGCAACGATGCCAGTTCCGCAGCCACAGCTTTGCAAAGCAATTTTGCATCTGCCATCACGCCAGAACGTTCTTGGTTGCGGTTTGATCGTGAAGAAAAAAATGGGTTGGTAGCGGCTGCCAAGCAAACCCTGCCCTATCTTCCTGCCCAAAAGCAGCCACTTGCACAGGCCCGATTAGCTTTCCGTGCAGATGACCCGGCAGCAGAAACATTGGCCGCTGCCCTGCCCGCTAACCAGCGGTCTGATCCGTACCTTATTCTCGATCATGCGCGCTGGCTGCGCAAACAACAGCGTTATGATGAAGCTGTGGCGCTATGGAAAAGCGCTGGTGCAGAGGCTGAACGCAGCACACATGGTGCCTCATTTTGGCGAGAACGGGATACGCTGGCGCGTGAACTGATTCAGGCTGGCCGTGCCGCAGATGCTTTTGCCGTGGCAAATGATACAGCCACAACACCAACAAACAGGCTGGATGCACAGTTTCTTGCCGGGTGGATTGCCCTGCGCCTTCAGCATGATCCTGCAACGGCAGAAACTTTTTTCCGTCCACTAGCTCAGTCCTCTGCGCTTATTACACGGAGCCGTGGCTTTTACTGGCTTGGGCGTGCACGTGCCGCAGCGGGGGATTCCGCTTCAGCCCATGCAAATTGGCAGCAGGCCGCGGCCCTGCCCGGAACATTTTATGGGCAAATGGCTGCGGCTGCGTTGGAAGGCCGCAATAACGTGCTGCTAGACCCAGCCAATGTGCCAGAGGAAACGCGCACACGCCTTAAAGCGGAGCGTGACCCAGAAACAACCACATCGGAAGATGTTTACGTTTCTGGTAGTGAACTGGCGCAGGCAGCGCAGATCCTTGTTTCATGGGGAGATCGCTCGCATGCGCGAGACTTCATGAACATGCTTGAGCAACAGGTTACAAGCACGCCGCAGCGTCTGGCGCTTTCCTCTTTATCTGCACAGTTGGGATTGCCGGATATCGCTGTAACAGTCTCCCGCCATGCAGGGCGCGATGGTGTCTTTCTGCTGCGCTCTGGTTGGCCACTTCCTTATACGCCGCCATCCAGCACTTTGCCCGCCGGTGTGGCGCTCGGCCTGATGCGGCAGGAAAGTAACTTTAATCCCGATGCTATTAGCCCTTCCAATGCTATTGGGCTTATGCAGCTTAAACCTTCCACTGCGGGAGATATGCTGCGCGTAACGGGTCTACCTGCCTCTGCGGCAACGGCTGCCGGGCTGCATGATCCAGAAAACAACATGAAGTTGGGCACAGCTTATCTGGAGCACATTCAGTCTCGCTTTGGGGCAGTGGTGCCGTATATGGCCGCAGCCTATAATGGTGGCCCTACCCGTTTGGCGCGTTGGCTAAACACAGCCGGCAACCCTGCCCAGAACGGCGCTTCTGCCGAAGAGATGATCGACTGGATTGAGAGCATTCCCTATTCCGAAACACGGAATTACGTGCAGCGTGTGTGGGAAAACATGACCATCTATGTGGCATTGGGGAACAAGTAAAATGGATATCGCACGGCTGATTGCAACATTTGGTGGTTGCGGGCTTTCACCCCGCGCGCCGGGTACGGTTGGTTCCTTGGCGGCATTAGTGGTGGGGATGCCTTTGCTAAAGCGCCCTCGCCTTTTGGTGGCGGGTATTGCTGCGGTAACTGTGGTGGGCTGGTGGGCCACAAAACGCAGCGGCAAAGGCGAAGATCACAGTTGGATTGTGATTGATGAAGTGGCCGGAATGTGGATAGCCTTGCTGGCTTGCCTGCCAAAAACAGAGGAACAGGCCCGTGAAAAATGGTTCTGGATGTACCCTTTGCTGGCGTTTGCCTTTTTCCGCTTGTTTGACATTACAAAGCCCGGCCCGGTTGGCGTGCTGGATAGACGGCATGATGCCATAGGTGTGATGGGAGATGACGTGATTGCAGGCGCCATGGCCGCGTTATGTGTGAGAGGCGTGCGTACAGTTGTGGGGCGCGCATCACACTAAGCGGAAGGTTTTTTGGTAATGTCTGCGACTGATGCTTCTTTTTCAGAGTTTTCTGTGCTGGCTGCTGCTGAGCGCACCCTCTCCCGCTTGCGGCAGGTAGATGGGCATATGGTTACAGCGGAAAGCTGCACTGGCGGCTTGGTTGCAGCAATGTTAACGCATTTTCCCGGTTCTTCCGATGTAACGGAAGGCGGGTTTGTAACGTATTCCAACGCCATGAAGCAAAAGGTGCTGGGGGTTCCGGCCAAAGTATTGGAAAAGCACGGAGCCGTAAGTGCGCAAACGGTGGAAAAAATGGCCGAAGGCGCTTTAAAGGCTTCACCCGTTGCTTCTATCTCGGTTGCTATTTCCGGTATAGCTGGGCCGGATGGGGGATCAGCAGAAAAACCCGTAGGGCTTGTATGGTTTGCAACGGCCATGAAAAATGGCGCTGTTATCTCGGATAAGCAGGTTTTTTCTGGTAGCCGGGAAGATGTCAGAGCGCAAGCGGCACAGCATGCGTTTGAGTTGATTTTGCAGCGTTTGAGCTGAAATTTGCAAAAAAAATACTGCTGCCGAAACAGATGTTGGCAGCAGTATCTATGTTTATATTACTGAACCGGAACAGGTGCCGGCAGTGGTGCATTTGTTGGAACTGTAGCGGTAGGAGCTGTAGGCAGAGCTGGTGCTTTTACGCCTGTGCCAGCAGCCACCGGAGCCGGAATACCAGGAGCAGACACGCTAGGTGCTGTAAGCACAGGTGCGGATGGCGCCGTTACGGCAGGTGTTGCGCCAGCAATGGCCGGAACCTGATTGTTCTGCGCCGCAGCCAGGCTTTTGGCATTTAGATCAGCTGTTTCAGCATCACCATTGTTCTGTGCAGATTTTTCACCCGCAGCACATTTGCCTTTTAGGCAATGTTCATGATGGTGATGTGCATGCATGCCGTGATGCGTTGCGGTTTCGGCAGCCATAGCTGGCGCAACAGCCAGAGTTGCAGAAGAAGCCAGCAGAGCTGCTGCGAAAAGTTTTTTCATATGGATATATTCCTTAATAAGGTTGAATCGCCTTTTCACAGGCAATTCCCATATTCCACAATAGGTTACAGAAAATTGCCTGCGTGCATCATAAGCAGGGTTTCAACCGAAACAAAGGAATAAACCAAAGAAAATATCCACTCTGCTTTCAGGTGGCAGGGTGTTCACTGGTACAGGTTGTTGTTGTGTTGGTGATGGGCGTTTGTGGCGGCCCATATACTTCGCGCGCGCGCTTGATAAAGGCAGAAACCATCAATCGTGTGGCTTCTGTAAACACCACGCCAATAGCGGCCTGCAAAATGCGCGAACGGAATTCAAAATCTACAAAAAACTCTACAAGGCAACCTTCAGGCGTTGCAGTGAATTTCCAGATGTTGCGCAAATACCTAAAAGGCCCGCGCTCATACCGAACAGTAATGGATGATGGGCGGTCCAGCGTAACGCGCGATGTAAAACTTTCCCGGAATGGGCCAAAACCAATGGTTAAGTCCGCAACCAGTTCTGTAGCGGTGCGCGTGCGCACTTTGGCAGCAACACACCAAGGCAGAAACTTGGGATAATGACCAACATCGGCAACAAGATCAAAAATCTGATCCGGGCGATAAGGTAAAACACGCTTTTCTGCGTGCTGTGGCATTACTGATCCTCCTTCAGGCGGGCATTGCGTGTCTCACGCAGTGCGGCAAAGTCGGCATCGGCATGGTAGGAGGAGCGCGTAAGCGGGCTGGAACTTACCTGCAAAAAGCCTTTTACGCGTGCCATTGTGCCGTAGTCCTCAAACTCTGCCGGGGTAACAAAACGTGCAACTGGGGCATGTTTGGCTGTTGGTTGGAGATACTGGCCCATTGTAATAAAATCTACATCTGCCACGCGCAGATCATCCATGACCTGAGCGAGTTCCATCTTTTCTTCCCCCAAACCAAGCATGAGCCCGGATTTGGTAAAGATGGACGCATCAAGCTGTTTAACCCGATCTAATAAGCGCAAAGATTGGTAGTAACGCGCCCCCGGCCGAATGGTCGGATACAGGCGTGGTACGGTTTCCAAATTGTGGTTGAAAACATCAGGCCGTGCGTCAACAACCACTTCTAAGGCATTCTTTTTACGTAAAAAATCAGGTGTCAGGATTTCGATGGTTGTTTCTGGCGCCGCCGCACGAATGGCATGAATAACACGGGCAAAATGGTGTGCGCCCCCATCTTCCAGATCATCCCGATCTACCGATGTAATAACCACATGCCGCAGCCCAAGGCGCGCCACTGCTTCTGCCACACGGGCGGGTTCATCCGCATCCAACGCATGCGGCAGGCCGGTAGTAACATTGCAGAATGCACAGGCCCGGGTGCAGATTTCCCCCATGATCATCATGGTGGCATGGCGCTGAGACCAGCATTCCCCAATGTTGGGGCATGCGGCTTCCTCACACACAGTTACCAGTTTGTTGCTGCGCATAAGCGCGCGCGTTTCGTGGTAAATGGGGTGATTGGGCGCCTTAACGCGTATCCAGTCCGGTTTGCGGGCTATGGGGTTGTCTGGCCGATGTGCTTTTTCTGGATGACGCAGCTTGTTGGGGCTGCTGCCTCCTGTTCGATGATCAATCACAACGCGAATAGACATATCTTTGCCCGCTTTTGCCAAGGGTTACCACAGAACTGGAACGCTCCTGCCGTGGCGTCAAGGCAGGAACGCTCCATATAGCGCTCTGGCAACATCAAACCCTTGAGATGATACACCAAAACTAGAAGTGAAGCGCTCCACCATAAGCGGCCAGAACAGCTTCGTGCATGGATTCAGAAATGGTGGGATGTGGGAAAATGGTTTCCATCAGCTCGGCTTCGGTCAGCTCTGCTGTGCGGGCAATAACAAAGCCCTGGATCATTTCCGTAACTTCCGCGCCAATCATATGCGCACCCAGCAGCTCACCTGTCTGGGCATCAAATACGGTTTTCACCATGCCTTCTGGTTCACCCATAGCAAGTGCTTTTCCGTTTGCCATAAGCGGGAACTTGCCAACGCGCACTTTATAGCCCGCTTCCTTGGCGCGTGCTTCCGTATAACCAACAGAAGCCACCTGTGGGCGGCAGTATGTGCAGCCGGGAATTTTTGTAATATCAATAGGATGCACGGTTTTGCCAGCAATAGCTTCAACGCACATGACAGCTTCATGGCTGGCTTTGTGCGCAAGCCACGGGGCACCTGCCAAGTCACCAATGGCGTAAACACCGGGCTCACCCGTGCGGCACAGATCATCCGTTACCACATGTGTGCGGTCTACTTTGATCTTGGTGCCTTCCAGCCCGATGTTTTCAACGTTGCCCACAATGCCCACAGCAGAAATAACGCGGTCCACGGTAATGGTTTCCGTTTTACCGCCCACCTCTACTGGCACAGTAACATCGTTCTTGCCCTTTTTCAGCGCACCAACCTTGGCGCTGGTAAGAACACGCATGCCCTGTTTTTCAAACTCTTTACGCGCCAAGGCGCTGATTTCTTCATCTTCCACGGGCAGAATGCGCGGCGCAACCTCCACCAGCGTAACTTCAGAACCCATATTGCGGTAGAACGAGGCAAATTCTGTGCCGATAGCGCCAGACCCAATGACCAGTAGCCGTTTGGGCAGTTCATCTGGCACCAAAGCTTCCCGATAAGACCAAACAAGTTTGCCGTCTGCTTCCAGCCCCGGCAGCGCACGTGCGCGTGCACCTGTGGCCAGAATAACGTGTTTGGCTGTGAGGGTTTGCGGCGCACCACTTTCTGGCTGCACCAATACTTTGCGTTTACTACCGGCAGCAACGCCATCCAGTTTACCAAATCCTTTAAAAACAGGAACTTTGGCTTTTTTGAGCAGGTGCTGAACACCAGAGGCAAGCTGTTTGGAAACGGCGCGTGAACGGGCAACAATTGCTTTAAAATCAAAGCTTACGCCATCTGCCTTAAACCCATATGTGCCAAGGTCATGCAATAGATGGTTGATCTCGGAAGCACGCAGCAATGCCTTGGTGGGGATACAGCCCCAGTTCAGGCAGATACCCCCAAGATGGTTGGCTTCCACCACAGCAACAGAAAGCTTAAGCTGCGCTGCCCGAAGTGCCGCCACATAACCGCCCGGCCCACCGCCAACAACGATGATATCAAAATCAGTCTGGCTCATAATATGCCTGATCCTCAGAAAGCCACGCGGTTAGAGAACGAGTGAGAGCGGAGATTCAACCGCTGCACGGAAAGCAGAAAGCCAGCGGGCTGCCGCAGCACCATCCACCACGCGATGATCAACCGAGAGGGTAACGGTCATAACAGTGGCAATAGCCAGTTCATTCCCTTTTACCACGGCCTGTTTTTTGCCCGCTGCAATAGCCAGAATGGCAGCCTGCGGCGGGTTAACAATGGCAGCAAAGTCTTTCACGCCATACATACCCATGTTGGAGATGGAGAATGTACCGCCCTGAAATTCTTCTGGCTTCAATTTGCCAGAGCGGGCGCGGGAAATCAGATCCTTGGCTTCCTGGCTGATGTCTTTCAGGCTCTTGCGGTCTGCCTGTTTGACGATAGGTGTGATCAGCCCATCATCCAGAGAAACCGCAACCGAAATATCTGCATCTTCGTGCAGGATCATGGCATCTTCGGTGTAGGAAGCATTCACTTCCGGCACCTGCTTAAGGGCAACAGCAGAAGCCTTAATGAGCATGTCATTCACAGACAGCTTAAAGGCATCGGCCCCTTCTGCCGGAGACATGGCATTAAGCTGTGAACGCAAAGCCAATAGCGCATCTAGCTCCACATCTATGGAGACATAGAAGTGCGGAATAGTGGATTTGGACTCACTCAGGCGGCGAGCAATAACCTTGCGCATGGTGGTGTGCGGCACAGCACGGCTACCACCAGATGCGGGCGCGGCAGAAGCCACCTGCCCTATGCTTGGGGCTTTGTTAAGAGCCGCTTCTACATCCCGTTTGACAATACGGCCATTCGGCCCCGTGCCTTTAACTGCTGCCAGATCAATGTTCTTCTGGCGCGCAATGCGGCGCGCAAGCGGAGAGGCCACAACCCGGCCAACAGGCTTGTCTGCCCGTTGTGCTGGTGCTGCCTGTGTTGCTATAGGAGCAGAAGCAGCCGCAGGCTGTGGTGCCGTGGCGGGGGCGGCAGATGCCACGTTTTTAGGTGTGTCGATATTGTCTGGTACCGCCTCGCCTTCTTCTACCAGAATGGCGATAGGTGTGTTTACGGCAACACCTTCTGCACCTTCCTGAACAAGAATACGGCCCAGAATACCTTCCTCAATGGCTTCTACTTCCATTGTGGCTTTATCGGTTTCAATCTCGGCCAGAACATCGCCGCTATTTACGGCATCCCCTTCCTTCTTCAGCCAGCGGGCAAGTTTGCCCTCTGTCATGGTAGGAGAAAGGGCGGGCATTAAAATTTCAGTCGCCATCTGTCATTCCCTCACATCAGGCCAAGTGCGGCTTTAACCACATCTTCAGGCTGTGGCAGGGCCAATTTTTCCAGATTGGCGGCAAATGGCATTGGCACATCCACACCCGTTACACGGGCCGGTGGGGCATCCAGCCAATCAAACGCATGCTCGATCACCTGTATGGCAACTTCTGCGCCAATACCTGCAAACGGCCAGCCTTCTTCTACCGTTACCAAGCGGCTGGTTTTTTTAACGCTTTCTACAATTGTGTCTGTATCCAGCGGACGCAGGCTGCGCAGATTGATAACTTCTGCCTCAATCCCCTGCTTGGCCAGCTCAGCAGCCGCATCCAGCGCTGTGGTGACAGCAATAGAGAACGCAACGATGGTGACATCAGAACCAGCACGTTCGATCTTGGCTTTACCGATGGGCACAATGAAATCTTCATCAATCGGGCATGGGAATTTGCGCCCGTAAAGAATTTCGTTTTCCAGCACCACAACGGGGTTGGGGTCACGAATAGCGGCGCGCAACAGGCCTTTGGCATCTGCGGAAGACCAAGGCACAACCACTTTCAGGCCCGGCACATGGGCATACCAGCTACCGTAACACTGAGAATGCTGCGCACCTACGCGAGATGCCGGGCCGTTTGGCCCACGGAACACAATGGGGCACCCCATCTGGCCGCCAGACATATACAGCGTTTTGGCTGCGGAATTGATGATATGGTCAATAGCCTGCATGGAAAAGTTCATGGTCATGAACTCAACAACGGGCTTTAGGCCAGTAAGGGCTGCACCCACGGCCATGCCTGTAAAGCCATGTTCGGCAATTGGCATGTCAATTACGCGCTTATCGCCAAATTCCTGCAACAGGCCTTGGGAGATTTTGTAAGCCCCCTGATACTGGGCCACTTCTTCACCCATCAGAAAGACATCTGGATCATGCCGTAATTCGGCGGCCAGTGCATCACGTAGGGCTTCACGCACAGTGATTTCCTGCGTTTCACCCCAGTCTTTTTCTTCTTCAACCGGCGTAGAAGCTGGTGCGGCAACAGAAGGTGAAGGCTGTGGTGCGGAGGCGGGTTCTGCAACAGCTACGTTTTTAGGCGTATCGATATTATCGGGCACCGCTTCACCTTCTTCCACCAAAATGGCGATAGGTGTGTTTACGGCAACACCTTCTGTACCTTCCGGTGTTAGAATGCGGCCCAGAATACCTTCCTCAATGGCTTCTACTTCCATTGTGGCTTTATCGGTTTCAATTTCGGCCAGAACGTCGCCGCTATTTACGGCATCCCCTTCCTTCTTCAACCAGCGGGCAAGTTTGCCTTCTGTCATGGTAGGAGAAAGGGCGGGCATTAAAATTTCAGTCGCCATGTTTATGCTCAAGCCTCCAGAACAACATCCGTATAAAGTTCGGCCGGATCGGGTTCCGGGCTGGTCTGCGCAAATTCTGCAGAGTCGTTTACAATGCCCTTGATCTCGGTTTCCATTGTTTTCAATTCTGCTTCTGTCACGCCAGAATCCAGCAGGATGTGTTTGACGTGTTCAATAGGATCTCGCGTTTTGCGGACTTCATCCACCTCATCTCGCGTGCGGTATTTGGCAGGATCTGACATGGAATGGCCGCGATAGCGGTATGTCATCATTTCCAGCAGGTAAGGCCCCTTGCCTTCACGGCAATGTTTTACGGCTTCTTCTGCTGCGGCATATACGGCGGCAACATCCATGCCATCTACCCGTTTGCCGGGAATGCCCCATGGTTCGCCATTTTTGTACAATTCGTGCGAGGCTGATGCCCGCTCAACAGCGGTGCCCATGCCGTAACGGTTGTTTTCAATCACAAAAATACAGGGAAGTTTGAGCAGAGCCGCCAGGTTAAAGCTTTCGTAAACCTGCCCCTGATTGGCTGCGCCATCACCAAAATAAGCTACGGAAACTTCATCGGTGTTGCGGTATTTGTTGGCAAACGCCAGCCCGATACCCAAAGAAACCTGAGCACCAACAATGCCATGCCCCCCGTAAAAATTCTTCTCGCGGGAGAACATATGCATGGAGCCACCCTTACCGTGAGAATACCCGGTAGAACGGCCCGTAAGTTCCGCCATCACGCCACGGGGGGTCATGCCCGCCACCAGCATCTGGCCGTGGTCTCGGTAGGATGTAATCAGCTTATCGCCTTCATGCAGGCTCATCTGGATACCAACCACCACAGCTTCTTGCCCGATATACAGGTGGCAGAAACCGCCAATTAGGCCCATGCCGTAAAGTTGCCCGGCTTTTTCTTCAAAGCGGCGGATCAGGAGCATGTCATAGTAGGCTTTAAGAAACTGGTCTCGTGTTAAGGAAGGACCGTTATTTCCTGCCTTGCCGACCTGTTTGGCGTTCGTTCCCATGCGTGATGAACCTTTTGCGATATGTAAACAGTTCGTAATAAATGGTGCGTAACAGCGGCATCCGTTTCCGGGTCTTCAGATGTTTCCTAAAGCTCCAGTAAAACTGCCTGCTGTTTCGCGTGTTTTATTATGCAGCGTTGTAGTCTCCTGAGCGGCCCCCACTTTTATGAAGGAGCTTTATATTTTCTATCTGCATGCCGCGGTCAACTGCTTTGCACATGTCGTACAGCGTAAGGGCCGCAGCAGATACGGCGGTTAACGCTTCCATTTCCACCCCGGTTGCGCCAGTTGTTGTAACAGTTGCGGTAATCTCGATCCTGTTATCATTCGGAGCCAGATCCACAGTTACACTGCTTAGGCTAAGTGGGTGGCAGAGCGGGATAATATCTGCTGTTTTTTTTGCAGCCATAATGCCAGCAATGCGGGCCGTTGCCAGAACATCACCTTTTGGGGCGGCGCCTGAAAGGATCATTTCCAGCGTTTGGGGCTGCATAATAATAGCCCCGGTGGCAACAGCCTTGCGGCGCGTGGCAGCTTTAGCGGAAACATCCACCATATGCGCATGCCCGGCTGCATCCAGATGTGTGAGTGCTGGAGAGGGCACGTTAGGCCAGCCCCAGCAGTTTTTTGGCGGCATCACCGGGATGCGGATCTCGCAGCAGGGATTCACCTACCAGAAAGCCCGTTACGCCAATGCCGGAAAGCTGCACGATATCTTCATGCGTTTTGATGCCACTTTCAGACACAATAATCCGATCTGGCGGCACAAGAGGAGAAAGCTCCCGCGTGGTATCCAAGCTGGTCTGAAGCGTTTTGAGGTTGCGGTTGTTGATACCGATCAGGAAGGTATCCAGCGCAAGGGCACGGTTCAGTTCTTCCTCATCATGCACTTCCACCAGCACATCCATGTCTAGCCCTTTGGCGTGGTCAACCAGTTCCAGCGCCATTTCATCGGACAGGATAGACATAATGAGCAGAATGCAATCTGCCCCGATCATGCGGCTTTCATAAACCTGCCACGGATCAAGGATAAAATCCTTGCGCAGAACAGGAAGGGAGCATGCAGCCCGCGCCTTGCCCAGATCTTCATTATCACCATGAAAACAGGAGCTTTCCGTTAGCACGGAAATACAGGCTGCCCCTGCTTGCTCATATTCTGCGGCAATTTCTGCCGGGTCATACGTTTCGCGCAGGATACCAGCGGAAGGAGAAGCCTTTTTGATTTCTGCAATCAGGCCAACTGCGCGGTCAGCAGCCTTTTCCTTCAGCGCCCGACCAAACCCACGTGGAGCCTCTTTGGTTTCCTGCGCCTTGGCTGTGATTTCCTTAAGGGACATCAGGGTGGAGCGATGTTCAACTTCCAGCTTGGTGCGTGCGCAGATGCGGGAGAGAACATCCGGCAGTTCGTCAATCTTGCTGGCAAGAGTGTCCGAAGCAGAAGCTGCCGAGGACGCGAGTGGTGTATCGGTCATGATTATCCTGTCATGTCTCAGGCGCGTGCATCCGGGTTGGAAGCGCGCAAACCATTTAGCACTGCCAAAGCCGTGCCATCATCCAGTGGGCGTGCGGCCAGAGCCACACTTTCCCGCAAGGCCTGCGGATCAATGCGTCCGTCCCGCAGGAGTGTTACCCGCCCTGCCACATGAAGTGCGCAGGCGGCGTTCAAAACAACTGTATCACGATATGCTCCTGATGCGCCATGCAGCAAAGCTTCCAGAGCTTGTGCATTGTATTGGGCATCTCCCCCCAATATGGAGCTGACCGGAGCATAGGCAAGGCCAGCCATTTCCGGCGTAATAGAAAACGAGCAGATGGCATCATTTTCCAGCGCTACAACCTGTGTAGGGCCTGCCAGCGTAATTTCATCAATGCCGCCCTGCCCGTCTGATGGCAGACCGCATGCGGCCCAGACCTTCAGGGACCCAAGATTTTTGAGCACATTGACCATAGGCTCCAGCCATGCGGGCGAAAACACCCCCACAAGCTGCCGCGTAACACCTGCCGGGTTTACCAATGGCCCCATAAGGTTAAACAGCGTACGCACGCCCAAGGTTTTACGCACCGGAGCAGCAAAACGCATGGCGGGATGATGGTGCGGGGCAGATAGGAAAATGGCCCGGTGTGCCTGCATCTGCTCTGCCAGAACCTCGGCTTGCGCAGAAAGCGGAACACTTAGCGCAGCCAGCACATCGGAAGCGCCAGAACGCGAAGAAATAGCCCTGTTACCGTGTTTGGCAACGGGCACACCAAGCGCACCCAGCACAAAGGCAACAGCAGTGGACACATTCAACGTGCCGTAATTGTCTCCGCCCGTGCCGCATACGTCTATCGTATCGGCGGGCATGGCGGGCACGGTGTGCATACGGGCCCGCAAAGCCGTGACACCGCCAAGCAATTCATCCTGCGTTTCACCACGCACGCGCAATGCCATAAGAAAAGCCGCAATGCGTTCCGGCGCAATCAGGCCATCCATAATAACGCCAAAAGCAGCTTCGGCTTCAGTAGCGCTTAGTGTTTGCCCGTCTGCAACACGTGCCAGAATGGTAGAAAAAAACTGCTCACCTGCTGCTTGAGATGCGGCGCCATGAAGGGTAGCGGACATCAGGCAATGGCCTGTTTTTCTTTCCAGGCAGATGCGATGGAAAGAAAGTTTTTCATCAGATCATGGCCATATTCCGAGGCAATGCTTTCCGGATGGAACTGCACGCCTGAAATGGGATACTGCCGGTGGCGCACACCCATAATAACGCCATCTTCCGTCCATGCTGTAACTTCCAGAGTATCTGGAATACAGGCAGGTTCAAGCGTAAGGCTATGATAGCGCGTGGCATTGAACGGGTTGGGTAGGCCTGCAAAAACATCCTGCCCGTTGTGGAAAACGGGGCTCACCTTGCCGTGCATGGGCGTAGGTGCACGCACCACCTGTGCACCAAACACCTGCCCGATAGCTTGATGCCCCAGGCATACGCCAAAAACAGGCACCTGACCGGCTGCGGCAGATATCAGATCGCAGCAGATACCGGCTTCATTGGGGGAACATGGGCCGGGAGAAAGCACAATGGCATCCGGCTTAAGAGCCAGTGCATCTTCTACGCTCAGGGCATCATTGCGGCGGACATCACACTGTACCCCCAGTTCACCCAGATAGTGAACAAGGTTGAAGGTGAAGCTGTCATAATTGTCGATCAGAAGGATCATGGCCGAATGATGACCTTATGTACTGTTGGGGTCAAATAAGAATGGAACAGAAACGACATTAAGAACGCCCTGCCCTTGCCTGTTCCAATGCGGCTTCTGCGGCGCGGAATACGGCGCGGGCTTTATGGCGTGTTTCTTCATATTCTGTTTCTGGCACGCTGTCTGCCACTACGCCGCAGCCAGCTTGCACATGCATTTGCCCGTCTTTTACAACGGCCATGCGCAGCCCAATGCATGTATCCATGTTGCCGCCAGCGCCAAAATAGCCAATGCACCCGGCGTAGGTGGCGCGGCGGGTGCGTTCTACTTCATCAATAATTTCCATGGCGCGGATTTTGGGCGCACCTGTCAGCGTGCCTGCGGGAAAAGCGGCCACAAGGGCATCCAGCGCTTCCAGTTCCGGCTTGAGTGTGCCTTGCACGTTGGAAGAAATATGCATGACGTGGCTGAAACGTTCAATCACGAATCGTTCCGTCACTTTAACCGTGCCGGGAATACTCACACGGCCCACATCATTACGGCCAAGGTCTATCAGCATCAGATGCTCGGCCAGTTCCTTTTGGTCGGCCAGAAGATCTTTTTCAAGTCGCAGGTCTTCTTCTGCCGTTTTGCCGCGCGGGCGTGTGCCAGCAAGCGGGCGTACCGTCATGGTGCCATCCTGCAAGCGCA
Source organism: Acetobacter sp. AAB5 (assembly GCF_050106715.1). NCBI lineage: Bacteria > Pseudomonadati > Pseudomonadota > Alphaproteobacteria > Acetobacterales > Acetobacteraceae > Acetobacter > Acetobacter sp. AAB5. Next base: position 85,312 of record NZ_JBNIEW010000001.1, on the reverse strand, counting down.
CCAGAATTTCGGGCGAGGACCCAACAAGTGAGAAATCACCAAAATCCAGATGGAACAGAAATGGCGCTGGATTAATACGCCGTAGCGTTCGGTACAGCGCCAGAGATGGAAGCGGAAATGGCGTAGAAAAACGCTGGCTGGGGACAACCTGAAAGGCATCGCCAGCCGCAATATAATCCTGAATACGCTCAACTGCCTGACAGAACTCATCCTTGCTGAAGGAGGAGCGCGGTTCCGCCGGTTCTGGCAGGTTTTCTGGCTGCTTTGGTAAAGGCGGCAGTGCTCCTGACAGACATTCCCGCGCGCGGCGCAACAGATCTTGCGCTTTATCCCAAGCCTGTGCTGCGGTTTCATCTTTTTGTGGGCGAACAGGCGCGGCTAGAATCAGCTCATCGCTTACCGTGTCAAACACAGCAAAAAGACCGGGGCGCATGAGAATGGATTCAGGCAGGTTCAGATCATCCGGTGGCGCATCTGGCAGATGCTCCATCTGGCGCACCATGTCATAGCCCAAATATCCAAACAGGCCCGCAACCATTGGGGGAACGCCTTCGGGCAGTTCCATGCGCGTGGCATGGATCAGGGCGCGCAGGCTTTCCAATGGCTTTTCTGTAAGAATACGCGGGGCAATATCCGGGTTTTCCGGACTTTCATTCAGCGTGATCTGCCCGTTATGGCAGGTCCAGATGATATCTGGCTTGAGGGCAATAACAGAATACCGCCCGCGCGATGTGCCACCTTCTACACTTTCCAGCAGCAACGTATTTTTGCCGGTGCCACCATCAAAGCGCGCAAGGCGCAGATAGGCTGAAACAGGTGTTAGCAAATCTGCTGCTTCTACAGAAAACACAACAGAAGGCAGACCTTGCGCCCAAGCGGCTTCACACTGCTGGCGAGAGGGTGAAGGCGCAATGCGTGCGGTAATGCTCATGGCGTGGCTTCTCCTCCAAATCCGGCGGCGGATAGTGTGGCCATAACAGCGCGTTCGTTAATATGGGGCGGCGTGCGCTTGCTTAATGCATCCACATAACTGGCAACCAGATCATCACTATCTGCCTGTGCCAGAGAGTCTTTCAGGCGCTGTACGCCATCGGCTGGGGCTGGTGGGTTGGGCACGAACAGCTTTGTGACAACCGCTACAAGGAAGTGGCCGTCATCTTCTGCCATAACCGCCTGCCCCGGCTGCATGCGTGGCAGATAATCCATGAGTGCGGCCGGAATGTTTTTGTTGGGCTTGGCGAAGGAGAAAGCCGCATCCCGCGTAAGTTGTGCGCCTGGGGCGTTTACTGTGCCTAAAGCCTGCTTGTTTTTGGCTGCCAGATACAAGGTTGTTGCCTGCTCATTTGCAGCATGCTTGCGGGCTTCATCCTGCCATGCGGCCAAAACGTCTGTTTGTGCCTGTGCAAAGGTACGGGGGGCTGCGGGTGTAGCGGTATCCACTTCCACAGCAAAGCTGCTGTTGTCCGGCCCATCCACAAGTGTTGCACGTGCGCCGGGTTTTTGGGTGAAAATCTGGTGGATAATGGCTTCACGCAGCTTGCCGGATGCGGGCAACGGTGCGGGTTCTTTATCAGCCGTCATGCCTTGCGCATCCAGTGTGCCTGCCGCAGCAACAGCGCCCAGATCTGCTGGAATGGCATCTAGCCCTTGGCCTGCAAGCGCATCTTGCAGCTTGCGCTTGCGCTCACCTGCAACAGATGGCGCAACAGCCGCCCGATACTGCGAGAGGATGTCTTTTTTTGCATCCTCATACGGCGTGGTGTGTGGGGCCGTTATTTTGGTGACGCGAAAAACAGCCCATCCACCTTCGGTTTTAAGCGGATCGCTGACCTGACCTTCTGGAGCCTGGAAAACAGCCTGCCGCAGAGTAGCAGAAGGAATTGTAGACGGGCGAGCATTTGGCATTTCTACCGCAGCCGCATCTTTTGCGCTGTTCTGGATAGCCTGCCAGTTGCCACCTACTTTCCACGCGTTGGCAATGGCGGTTGCCTGTGCCTGATCTTGCAGGGTTATAAGCTGGATATCGCGCGTTTCTGGCACGTTGTAGCGAGATTTCTGCTCATCATAGATGCGCTTGATATCGGCTTCATCCATGGTGATGCTGTCTGCCACTGTCTGTGGGGAAAGCACCACAATTTTGGCGTGGCGCAGTTCTGGCGTACGGAACATCCACGGATGGTTGTTGTAATAGCGCTGCAATACGGCATCATCTGGTGCTTTGGGGGTGGGCTGCGCAGCAAACGGAATGCTCACAAAATCCACCACGCGCGTTTTTGCACCGTAGGTTAGAAAGCGCTGGAGCATTGTGTCGGAAACGCTGCCCGCCTGCGCCAGGGGTTGTAGAATGGTGCGTGTGGTCAGATCATTCCGCACCATGTCCAAAAAGCGTTGCTCGGTTAACCCGCGGTCACGCAGTTTCTGATTAAAGCTGGCGCGATCAAACTGGCCATTCGCGCCTTTAAAATAAGGGAGCGAGAACACTTCATCCCGCACGGCCGAATCAGGCACCGCCACTTTCAGCTTCTGTGCGGTATTCAGCAGCTCTGCTTGCCCAATCAGGCGGTGCAGAATCTGGTAGGCAACCTGCCGCTGCATGGCCAAAGGAATTTGCGATGGGTCTGTTACCCCCATCTGGCGGGCAATTGTTGGCAGTTCAGATTGCAGGGCTGTGGCCAGATCATCGGAAGAAACCTGCTGTTGCCCCACTTTGGCGACAACATCCGTTTCTTCCCCCATATAGCCCATAACATCGCCTATTCCCCAGCCGACAAAGGCCAGAAAAATGACAATTGCAGTCACCCGGCCCAGCCAGGACTCAACAAAAACGCGACGTAGATAGGAAATCATGACCCGATGGATCCACAGCTATGCTTAAAAAACATCATACCACAAAGGGTATGCACAGGCGCGGCACCATAAGGGTAGCTGCGGTGCTTGACCAGACATAACCGCGCCTGCACGCCAGACAGGCAAGAATTAAGGTGCCTGCTCTCTTGCCCCAAGGGGGGCGTCTATGGTTTAGCCTTCATGTAAGAACCATATTATAAACGCACGTGCCCGCTGGCATGGCGCGCTACAGGCAAGGAGCAGGACATGACCAGACAGATTATTGTCGGCAACTGGAAAATGAATGGCCTAAGCCGTGATTCGCAGGAACTCGTCAAGGCTATCACCAGCGGCCTGCCCGCCAACAGCGCGGATGTGGTGGTGTGCCCGCCCTTTACCCAGCTTGGGCTGCTGACAGATGCGTTAAAGCCCACACCGGTAAAGCTGGGTGCGCAAGATTGCCATCAGGATGTTTCTGGCGCGCATACGGGTGATATTTCTGCCCCCATGCTGGCTGATCTGGGCGTATCCTATGTTGTTTTGGGCCATTCAGAACGCCGTCAGGAACACGGTGAGCTGGATGAAACCGTGCGTGAAAAAGCCATGGCCGCCGCCAAAGCCGGGCTGACCCCGATTGTCTGTATTGGTGAAACCGAAGATCAGCGCGAAACTGGTGAGCACTTTGATGCGCTGGGTTGGCAGATCAAGGGCTCTTTGCCCGATGGTTTTAATGGTATTTTGGCATACGAGCCCATCTGGGCGATTGGTACAGGCCTTGCCGCCACCACTGATCAGATTGCCGAAACCATGAAATTCCTGCGTGAAGAATTGGTGCGGCAGTTTGGAGAGGCTGGAAAAGTCATCAAAATCCTGTATGGAGGGTCCGTAAACGCCGGGAATGCGGCCTCCATCCTGCCTATTCCTGAAGTGGCGGGTGCGCTTGTTGGCGGTGCCAGCCTTAAGGCGGACGCGTTTCTTTCCATCGTCAGCGCAGCATCTGCTGCCTGATTTGCTGTTCTGATCTGGAATCTGACATGACCACAGCCCTGCTGATCCTGCATTTCTGTGTGACCATAGCCCTGATTGGCGTTGTGCTAATTCAGCGGAGTGAAGGCGGTGGCCTTGGAATTGGCAGCAGCCAGGGCATGGGTGCGTTCATGTCCGGCCGCGGAACAGCCAACCTGCTTACGCGCACAACGGCTGTGCTGGCTGGTGTGTTTATGCTGCTTTCCCTGTTGTTAGCCATGCTTTACAAAGGCTCCGTTACGGGTGAAGGGCACGATATTCTGGCCCAGCCCCCGGCAGCCACAGCGCCCGCACCTGCGGCCCCGGCAACAACAGCTCCTGCTCCGCAGCCAGCTACTCCGGCGCATCCGTAAAATGCAGGTTTCTCTCTCCTTTCCGCCATGTGTAAGGAGAGAGCCCTTTTATCCCTTCAGCTCCGCATGTCCTGTGGCATGCGGTAGTTTGCGTTTGTCCATCTTTACCCGCCCGGCCTTGTCCGTGTAGGAAGTCTGCTCATGACCCGCTTTGTTTTTATCACCGGTGGTGTGGTATCCTCTCTTGGCAAAGGCATTGCATCTGCTGCCCTTGCTGCCCTGTTGCAGACGCGTGGCTACAAAGTGCGCCTACGCAAGCTTGATCCCTACCTGAACGTTGACCCCGGCACCATGAGCCCCTACCAGCATGGGGAAGTGTTTGTGACCGAGGATGGCGCCGAGACAGACCTTGATCTTGGCCATTACGAACGCTTCACGGGGGTAAATGCTTCTAAGGAAGACAACACCACAACAGGCAAAATCTATTCAGATGTTATCGCCCGTGAACGGCGTGGTGATTATCTGGGCGCAACCGTGCAGGTTATCCCGCATATTACGGATGCCATTAAAGACATTGTCGTTGCCAATACGGATGATCTGGACTTTGTGTTGGTGGAAATTGGCGGCACAGTTGGCGATATTGAAAGCCTGCCGTTTCTGGAAGCTATCCGCCAGCTGCGTAATGATCTGGGCCCGGATCAGACCATGGTTGTGCACCTTACGCTGCTGCCGTGGATACCTTCTGCAGGTGAGCTGAAAACCAAGCCGACCCAGCATTCCGTTAAGGAATTGCAGAATGTGGGGATTCAGCCGCAAATTTTGCTGTGCCGCTGTGATCGCCCTATTCCGCCAACAGAGCGGCGTAAGATTGCCAATTTCTGCAATGTGCGCCCCGAAGCCGTTATTGCCGCGCGGGATGTAGATACCATTTACTCCTGCCCCCTTTCCTACCATGCAGAAGGTATGGATACCGAAGTGCTGCGTTACTTCGGCCTGCCCCACGCTGAAGAACCTGATCTAACAGGGTGGGAAAAAATTGTAGATGCCATCCGCCACCCCGATAACGAGGTGCGCATTGCAGTGGTTGGTAAATACACAGCCCTGCTGGATAGCTACAAATCTCTGAACGAAGCTCTGTTGCATGGTGGCATTGCCCACCGCACCAAGGTTGTTCTGGATTGGGTGGATGCCGAAGTTTTTGAAAAAGACCCGGCATCACTGGAAGCCAAACTGGGCGATGTAGATGCCATTCTGGTGCCCGGCGGGTTTGGTGAGCGTGGGTCTCAGGGTAAGATTGAAGCCATTCGCTTTGCGCGTGAAAAAGGTATTCCGTTCCTTGGAATATGCTTTGGCATGCAGATGGCGGTTATTGAATGCGCCCGTAATCTGGCTGATCTGCCCAACGCATCTTCTACCGAATTTGGCTATACGGAAGAGCCTTTGGTGGGGCTGATGACCGAATGGGCACGCGGTAACGAACGCCTGCGCCGGAGCGAAGGTGGAGAACTGGGCGGCACCATGCGCCTTGGCGCTTACCCAGCCAAGCTGATTGAAGGCTCCCGCGCGGCAGAAGTGTATAACGCAACGTCCATTCGTGAGCGGCATCGCCATCGGTATGAAGTGAATATCCATTATAAGGATCAGCTTGAAAAAGCCGGGATGAAGTTCTCTGGCCTTTCACCTGATGGCATCTTGCCAGAAGTGGTGGAATACCCAGATCATCCGTGGTTCATTGCTGTGCAGTATCACCCGGAACTCAAGTCTCGGCCATTTGCACCGCATCCGCTGTTCGCCGGATTTGTGGGGGCTGCGCTGGAAAAGGCTAAAAAAGCATGATGCAGGCATTGGGGTCGGATTTTCAGCTTGGCTCTTTGTACATTGGCAATGATCAGCCATTTGTGCTGATTGCCGGGCCGTGCCAGATTGAATCCGCTGCACATGCAATGGAAACAGCCACGGCTTTGAAGGAAATCTGCCAGAAGGCTGGTATTGGGCTGATCTATAAAAGCTCGTTCGATAAAGCCAACCGCACCAGCATTTCCAGCGCGCGTGGTATTGGCATGGCCGAAGGGCTGGATATTCTGGCTAACGTGCGGAATACGCTGGATATTCCGGTGCTAACAGATGTGCATGCGCCAGAACAGTGTGCTCCGGTTGCAGAAGCTGTGGATGTGCTGCAAATCCCGGCTTTTCTGTGCCGCCAGACAGATTTGCTATTAGCTGCCGGTAAAACGGGCGCTGCGGTGAATGTGAAAAAAGGCCAGTTTCTTGCTCCGTGGGATATGAAGCACGTTGCGGCCAAAATTGCCTCTACGGGTAACAATCGCATCATGCTGTGTGAGCGTGGCACCAGCTTTGGCTATAATACGCTGGTAAACGATATGCGCGGCCTGCCTATTATGGCCCAGACCGGCTACCCCGTTGTGTTTGATGCCACGCATTCCGTACAGCAACCGGGTGGCTTGGGGGGTGCATCTGGTGGCCAGCGAGAGTTTGCCCCTGTGCTCTCTCGTGCAGCTTTGGCCATTGGTGTGGCATCTCTGTTTATTGAAACGCATGAGAACCCAGACCAAGCGCCCAGCGATGGCCCCAACATGTTACCAATTAAAAGCCTGCCAGCCTTGCTGGAGCAGTTCAAGCAGATTGATGCTCTGATTAAAGGGTAAACTGGGCGAAGCTAGTATTTTTGCCAACAAAAAAGCCGCAACCTGATTTTTCAGGCTGCGGCTTTTTTTATAGTCACAAAGGGGGAGAGGTAAACTCTCCCCCTTTGTGCAGGGTTAGACGTCCAGATTGGCAACTTTAAGTGCGTTGCCGACAATGAAATCACGTCGGGGTTCAACAATATCCCCCATCAGAGTGGTGAATACATCGCCTGCTTCTTCTACATCGCCTACGCGTACCTGCAACAGCGTGCGCATAGCCGGGTCCAGCGTGGTTTCCCAAAGCTGAGCGTCATTCATTTCGCCCAGACCTTTAAAGCGGTTAATTGTCAGCCCACGGCGGCCCTGTGCCAACAGTCGGGTATAAAGATCCGCCGGACCACTTAGCTGGTGTTCGGTGGTATCGTTTTTCAGCGCCACGCCTTCTGCAAAGTCTTTTTGCAGGCGGTTTGCTTGTATGGTCAGCCAGCGGGCATCGTTGCTGGCCAGCATGGTTGGGTCAATGCGGTAAACTTCCCCTACCCCACGCACATTACGGGCCAGCTCTACACCATCTGCACTGGCAACGGCTTTCCAGCTTTTTTCATTTTCAGCAGATGCTGCATCAAGGCGCTGCTGAAGGGCAGGCATCCGCTGCTGGAGCAGTTCAACATCTGTTGTTAGCGCGCCAGCCAAGGCAACCTGTTCGATAATCCAAGAAGGAATACGATTGGAAAGGCGGTTAATAGCTTGCGCTGCCTGCCGAATGAACGGAAGGTCTGCGGCCAGCTCCTCACCACTTACCACGCGTTTGTCCGTGTAAACAAAGCTGGCGTTGTTCAGGGCCTTGTTGAGCAGATACTGCTCGAGTGCGGCATCGTCTTTCAGATACGTTTCTTCATTCCCGCGTTTGGCACGGTAAAGCGGCGGCTGGGCAATATACAGATAACCGCGCTCAATCAGTTCTGGCATCTGGCGGAAGAAGAAGGTCAGCAGCAGCGTACGAATATGAGATCCGTCCACGTCAGCGTCAGTCATAATGACAATGCGATGGTAACGCAGTTTTTCAATAGAGAAACCGCCCTGCTCTGGTTCGCCACGTCCAATACCAGTGCCAAGAGCCGTAATGAGCGTGCCAATTTCGGCAGAGCCTAGCATACGGTCAAACCGCGCGCGCTCTACGTTCAGGATCTTGCCTTTTAGCGGCAGAATGGCTTGGAAGCGCCTATCACGCCCCTGTTTGGCGGTGCCGCCTGCGGAATCACCCTCCACAATAAACAGTTCAGCTTTGGCTGGGTCACGCGCCTGACAGTCTGCTAGTTTGCCGGGCAGTGATGAAACATCCAGAACCCCTTTGCGGCGTGTAAGCTCACGCGCCTTACGGGCTGCTTCACGCGCAGAGGCGGCATCCAGCACCTTAGAGACAACAATTTTTGCCTCTTTGGGGTGGGTTTCAAACCAGTGGCTGATGATGTCTGCCGCCGCAGCATGCACAACGGGCTGCACTTCGGACGAAACCAGCTTGTCCTTGGTTTGGGAAGAGAACTTGGGGTCTGGCACTTTAACGGACAGAACAGCCGTCAGCCCTTCCCGCATATCTTCCCCTTGCAGGGAAAGCGCATCTTTTTTGGCAATGCTTTCGGCATATTTGCCAACAACACGGGTAAGCGCCTGACGGAAACCGGCCAGATGCGCCCCACCATCGCGCTGCGGAATATTGTTGGTGAAGCACAGCATGGTTTCATGGAAGCTATCATTCCATGTGAGCGCGAACTCAACCTTAATGCCGTTATCCGGGTTTTCTAGGCTACCAGTAATGGGCGGCGTAAACAGCGAGGTGCGAGACCGATCCAACCAATCTACAAAAGCTTCTAGCCCACCTTCGTAAAAGAATTTTTCTTCCCGCACGGGGGTAACGCGTGCATCGCGCAGCACAATTTCCAGCCCGGAGTTCAGGAAGGCCAGCTCACGCAGGCGGCGCTCCAGAATGGTGAAATCAAAATCCGTTTTGGGGAATGTTTCACTGCTGGGTTTAAAGGTTACTTCCGTGCCTGAGGGTTCGGAAGATGGGCCAACCACTTCCAGCGGGGCATCGCGCTCACCATGCTGGAAGCGAATGAAGTGTTCCTGCCCGTTACGCCAGATGCGCACTTCCATCCACTCAGAAAGCGCATTCACCACAGCAGCCCCCACGCCGTGCAGGCCGCCAGAAACCTTGTAGGAATTCTGGTTGAACTTGCCGCCAGCATGCAGGCGGGTTAGCACCACTTCGGCGGCGCTAATACCCTCTTCTGTGTGCATGTCTGTAGGAATGCCACGCCCGTTGTCGCGCACGCTTACGCTGCCATCTGCATTAAAAGTGACAATGCAGCGCGATGCAAAACCGGCCTGGGCCTCATCCACCGCGTTATCAATAATTTCAAACGCCATGTGGTGCAGGCCAGAGCCATCGTCCGTATCACCAATGTACATGCCGGGCCGTTTACGGACAGCATCCAGCCCCTTCAGCACAGAGATCGACGCGGCATCATACTCTTCGGAAACGGCAGATGGCGTGGGCTGAGAGAGGTCGGTCATAAGAACGGTACGCTCCGTACAGGAAAGAACAAAAAACCTTTTATTCTTATACCCTGATCAAGCCTCTGGGGCCAGATTGAGCCGCATGTTTTATGGCTCTGATGGCAAAAAAGCACCGTTTTTCAAGGTTTCAAACTGAGCGCTGTGCTTAAGCGGGGCAAAAGGTGCCTGATCTGTGCCGGTAAGCAGCACAGTTGTGCGAAAATCCTGCACAATTTCCAGCAATGAGGCCCGGCGCGCAGCATCCAGATGCACTAAAGGTTCATCCAATAGCAAAATGGGGGGCTGTCCGCGGTAGTCGGTTACAAGCCGAGCGTGTGCCAGCACAACGCCAATAAGCAAGGATTTCTGCTGGCCAGTACTGGCGAGCGCTGCTGGTTGTCTGGACGTGAGATCTTCCAGCAAAAAATCACTGCGATGCGTGCCAAATGTGGCGCGCCCACGTGCGGCATCATCTTCTCGCAACTCGGCAAGTTTTGCGCGTAGCCAATCTTCTACGGCTAGCGCGGGAGATGTTTCCAGTTTCTGGGCAATAGCGCATTGCAGCATCGCAATGGCGGCAGGAAAAGCGCCCAGACCATTTTGGGCGTAATGGCACATCTGGCGCACGGTTTCCTGCCGAGCCGCGGCAACAGCCACAGCATGACGCGCCATGGAGGCTTCTAACCCAGATAGCCATGAGTGTTCGGAAAAGCGTGTTTGAAGCAGGCGATTGCGTTGCGTCATGGCACGATCATATGCGGCCAGTTCTCGCGCATGGTGCGGTGTTACCGCCATAACCAGACGGTCTAGAAAGCGCCGCCTACCGGATGCGCCCTCACTAAATAACCGATCCATCTGTGGGGTAATCCACACAGTAGCAAGAGTATCTTCCCACGCCTCTTGCCCACGGATTTGCCGGCCGTTGAGCAAAAAAACGCGGCGCGGCCTTTCCTGCCCGCCTTGCGTGCCAGTGCCAAGTTCAAGAAACTCATCTTTCGTTTCAATACGCGCAGAAACGCCCCAGTTGATCGCGCCCATTCGGCCAAATTGTGTAAGAGGTGCCGCGCGCAGTCCTCTACCAGGTGAGAGAAGAGAAACAGCTTCCAGCAGGTTGGTTTTGCCGCTGCCGTTTTCGCCTGTCAGCACCAATAGGCTTGCATTGGGGGACCATACAAGCCGTTCGTAATTGCGAAAATTGGAAAGCGTAAGTTTAAGAAGCCGGGGCATGCCACGCTGCTTCTGTTGGCCTGCCTGCATTTGGGCAATGCAGGCAGGCCGTAAGTGTTAAAGCAAAAAAGCGGATCACACGCGCATCGGCATGAGAACATAGAGTGCGGATGGGCTATCTACATCGCGCACAATGGTGGGGGATGCGCTATCTGCAAACGCAAATTCCACCTCTTTTTCTACCTGATCTGTAATATCGTTAAGGTAGCGTGCCTGAAAACCGATTTCCAACCCTTCTGCATCGTAGGAAATGCGGTTGTCATCCAGCTCTTCCTTAGCCATGCCCTGCTCTGTACTGCTGGCAGACAGAGTAAGCAGGCCGGGTTCGAGCGTGAGCTTTACCGGGCGTGAGCGTTCCTGACTAATGGCGGCAACACGTGCCACGGCATCTGCAAAATCTTTTTTGCCAACCCGCAGGATGCGTGTGTTGTTGCGTGGGATCACCCGTTCGTATTCAGGGAACGTGCCATCAATCAACTTAGATGTAAGTGTAACGGGGCCTGCCGTGAACTGAATACGCGTTTCAGAAAGTGCGATTTCCACTTCTTCTGGCGCTTCATCAATCAGTTTGCGCACTTCGGCCACGGTTTTGCGTGGGACAATAACCCCCGGCATTCCGGCGGCGCCTGCTGGTAGATCGGCTTCCACACGGGCTAGGCGGTGTCCATCTGTAGCCACGGCGCGCAGCTTGGGTTCGCCATCTACTTCTGTGCCATGCAGGAAGATACCGTTGAGGTAATAACGGGTTTCTTCGGTGGAAATGGCAAAACGTGTGCGGTCTATTAGTGAATGCAGCGTTGTTGCGGGCAGTTTGAAACGATATGGGAAATCCCCTGCCCCCATGGATGGAAAGTCATCCACACTCAGCACGTTCAGGCGGGTAGCGTAGCGGCCCGCACGCAGTAGAAGTGGGCCTTCACTATCGGCCTGATCCAGCTCTACATCCACGCCATCGGGCAGCTTGCGCACGATTTCGTACAAAACAGATGCAGGTGCAGTTGTAGCCCCTTCCCGCGTGATGTTGGCGGGAACACCTTCAACCACTTCAATTTCCATGTCCGTGGCTTTCAGGCTGAGCTGTCCACTAGCGGCCTGAATAAGAACATTGGCTAGAATGGGTATGGTGTTACGCTTTTCTGCAACACTCTGGATATGGGCCAACGCCTTAAGCAGTGTTGCACGTTCCGCCGAAAACTTCATCTAACCCTCTTTCCTGCAAGACAGGGCCTCTGTTTGGCAAGAGGCACCTGCTTTTTCCACCTCGAAAAGTAACAGGTGGGCATTATCAGTCAATCCCTTTGGAATCTCTACGTTTTCAGCTTTCCAGCATCCGCCGCAGGAGTTCCACATCTTCTGCAAAAGCAGCGTCCAGCCCCATCAGTTCCGTAACGCGATTTACCGCATGCATAACGGTTGTGTGGTCACGATTACCGAACTTGCGCCCAATTTCTGGCAGGGAGCGGCTTGTAAGCTGCTTAGCCAGATACATGGCAACCTGCCGGGGCCGCGCCACATTGCGCGCCCTGCGGGCAGATGACATGTCTGTTAGGCGGATGTTCCAGTGCTCGGCTACTTTTTTCTGGATTTCCTCAATCGTCACACGCCGGTCGTGCGCCTTGAGAATATCGTGCAGCACTTCTTGTGTGGCTTCCAGAGTAACCGGGCGGCCAAACAGATTGGCGTGAGCAATGAGGCGGTTGAGCGCGCCTTCCAGCTCACGCACATTGGACGTGATTTTGTGTGCCAGAAATTCCAGAACCTTACCGGGCACCACAACGCCAGAGGCAGCGGCTTTTGATTCCAGAATGGAAATACGTAGCTCAAACGTGGTGGCATGAATATCTGCCACCATACCGCAGCCCAAACGCGTGCGTAGCCGATCTTCCAGCCCCGACAGATCGGATGGGGATTTATCAGCCGAAACCACAATCTGCCGCCCGGCATCTACCAGCGCATTAAAGGTATGGAAGAATTCTTCCTGCGTGTTGTCCTTGCCGATCAGGAACTGCAAATCGTCAATCATCAGCACATCGACGGAACGCAGTTGCTCCTTGAACTCGATGGTAGATTGCGAACGAATGGCCGCAATAAACCGATACATGAACTTTTCGGCAGACATATAGGCCACGGACACATTGCCGCTCTGGATCAGCTCGGCCCCGATGGCATGCATCAGATGTGTTTTACCCAGCCCAACACCACCGTAAAGGAACAGCGGGTTAAACCCGACGCTGGAGGGTTTTTCTGCAACCCGGCGGGCGCAGGCATAAGCAAATTCATTGGGCTTGCCCACCACGAACGTATCAAACGTAAAGCGGCTATCCAGCGCAGTTACCAAGTCACTCCGCACTTCTGGCGCGGTGCGTGCTGCTGGGGTGGCCTCTTCCTGCGCGGGTGCTGCTGTGTTGGCGCTAGGCACATTTTCCAAAGGTATGGGGGCCGGATCTCCGGCGCGGGCAACCTGTAGCTCCACCCGGCGGATACTGGGGATTTCCTGATTCCACAGTTCACTCAGGCGGTCACCATACTGGCTTCTTACCCAGTCGCGCAAAAAGCGTGTGGGTAAAAGCAGGGTGATTTCATCACCATCAATCGGGCCCAGCGCAATTTTGGTCAGCCAGGTGCGGTATTCAACTTCGCCAACTTCGCCCTTCAGGCGGGCGCAGATACGCAGCCACGATTCCTCAAGCCCCTTGCCGTCTTCAAGCCGGGAAAAGGCGCTTTCGTCATCGTCCACTCCGATTGTCATTTTTGCTCCCGAGCGGTCATTAAGGCGCGAATGGGTTCACGCATTTTCACAAAACAGGCGGCACGTGTGCTGCCCGTGCTGTGTAACATCTGTAACGGCCTTGGCGGCCTATGGTGCAGGCTTGCTTATATCTTGCGGAAGATAGCCCGAACAGCGCCAAGCCATCCAGCAAGGTAAAGCAGTGAGAGCAAATGGAGCAATCAATATTTCATGCTGCCTGCCCTGCTTGCGCTTTATCCAGCCAAGGTGGTGATAAAAACAAAGCCGAACCATCTGGGTGATGATTCGGCTTTATCTCAAAGCGTCAGATGGCCACCATAAGGTAGCCCCGCACTTTCCTCAGGCCGGAGCCAGTGCTTTCACACGGGCAGACAGGCGGGAAATTTTGCGGGCCACCGTGTTGTGGTGGATAACGCCCTTAGTGGCCGCACGCTGGATTTCTGGCTGAGCAAGGCGCAGTGCTTCGCGCGCAGCGCCATGATCACCAGCTTCAACTGCGGTTTCTACTTTCTTGATGAAAGTACGCATGCGGGATTTGCGGGCGGTGTTACGAGCAGTCCGCTTCGCGGTCTGCCGGATGCGCTTACGCGCCGAAGCGATATTCGCCATGAGTTTCTATTCTGTCCAGCACTTAAGAAAGATTAAAAGGGCAGACACGCCGGAACGCGCTACCCAAAAGAGTAAGCGGTGCTGTAATGCACCTAAGCGCCTTCCGTCAAGCTTCTTCCGTGCCGACCACTAGGATTTTACCCGTTTTTCTGCCTTTGGGGACAAAAAAATGTGGATCGTCCGGCCTGCGTTATCTGCTGCACGCCAGAACATGCGGGTGTGCCGGGGCAATTGGGGCATGGCTTACCCGTTTGCCCATACACCCGCCATGCGTGCTGGAAATACCCCAGCCCGCCCTCTGGGCGTACATAATCTTTCAGGCTGGAACCACCTGCCTCTATGGCTTCTTCCAGCACATCACGTATGGCTTGCACCAATTTACGGGCTTTGGGGCCGGTAAGATTGCAGGCCGGCATGGTTGGGGCAATGCCAGCCCGAAACAGGGCTTCGCACACATAAATATTGCCTAACCCCGCCACAACCTTCTGATCAAGCAGGAAAGGTTTGATCGGCATCCGCCTGTTCTTGCTGGCAGCCAAGAGCGTTTTGGGGGTAAAATCTGGCTCAAGCGGCTCTGGCCCCATGCCTGCCAGCAATGGATAGGTATCTTCCTGATCGGTTGGAACCAGATCCAGCATGCCAAACCGGCGCGGATCTATGTAACCACAGCGCTTTCCATTTTGCAGAATCAGCACAACGTGCTCATGCAATAATGGCGTGGTTGGAGAATCGAGAAGCACGCGCCCAGACATGCCCAAATGCCAGATTATGGACATTCCACCAGACAGGCGCATAAGAATATATTTGCCCCGGCGGCGAAAGCCTTCTATCCGGCGGCCTTCTATTGTTTGTGAGAAATCGGCAGGAATCCGCCATCTCAGGTCGTGACGGCGCACAATTGCTTCTTTGATGGTACCGTTTTGCAGGGCAATCTGCATCCCGCGCATTACGGTTTCTACTTCAGGGAGTTCCGGCATGGCTAAAAAGCAGGGTATAGGGGAACCCCATGACCGACAACAGCTTTACGCCCTCCCCCGCTTCTTCTGACGCAACAGTGGAAGAAACGGATTTCGGCTTCCGTTCCGTAAGGAAGGAAGAAAAGAAAAACCTTGTTCGTGACGTGTTTGATAGCGTTGCGGGTAAGTATGACGTGATGAATGATATCATGTCCCTTGGCATCCATCGGGTATGGAAGCGTATTTTTGTAACAGAGCTTGGCCCGCAGCCCGGCATGTCTTTGTTGGATCTGGCCGGTGGCACGGGTGATATTACCTTTGGCTGGCTGAAGGGTGGCGGTGGCTCCGCCATTATGACCGACATTAACAGCAGCATGCTGTCTGTTGGGCGGGACCGGGCCATTGATCGTGGTTTTGTATCCGACCTGTCTTTTTGCGTTGTGGATGCAGAAGCTATTCCGCTGCGCGATATGTCCGTCGATCGGGTTTCCATCGCTTTTGGCCTGCGGAACTGCACAGATAAAATGGCTGTGCTGCGTGAAGCACGGCGTGTGCTCAAACCCGGCGGGCGTTTTCTGTGCCTCGAATTTTCCCGCGTTCAGGTGGCGGCACTGGCACCTATTTATGATGCGTGGTCTTTCAAGGTGCTGCCTGCCATGGGCAATCTGATCGCCAAGGACCGTGAAAGCTACCAGTATCTGGCGGAAAGCATCCGCACCTTCCCAGATCAGGAAACACTGGCAGATATGTTCCGTGAGGCTGGGTTCTCTCACGTGCGGTATCAGTCCCTTTCCGGTGGTATTGCGGCCATTCATTCCGGCTGGCGCGTATAAGGCCAAAGGGTATGGACGTGGCTTTGCCTTCCCGTTCCGTTTTGCTCATTGTGGGCGGCAGTATTGCCGCCTTCAAGGCGCCGGAGTTGATACGTCTGCTTAAAGGCGCTGGCATGCAGGTGCGCTGCGTGCTTACGGAAGGCGGAAGCCAGTTTGTAACGCCCCTTACCCTGCAAGCGTTAAGTGAGCAGCCGGTTTATACAGACCTGTTCTCGTTAACGGCTGAGCAGGAAATGGGGCATATTGCGCTTTCCCGCTGGGCAGATTTGGTTCTTGTTTGCCCTGCATCTGCCAATTTACTGGCACGCATGGCCGGTGGTTTGGCGGATGATCTGGCCAGCACGCTTTTATTGGCGACAGATGCACCTGTAATGGCTGTTCCCGCCATGAATGTGAGAATGTGGGAGCACGCCGCTACGCAGCATAACGTAGCCACGTTACAGCAGCGCGGTGTGCTTGTTGTGCCGCCAGCTATTGGCCCCATGGCCTGTGGTGAATTTGGCGCAGGCCGGATGCCGGAACCCGCCGATGTTTTGGATGCCGTGCAAGCATTTTTCCGCCAGCGGCAACAGCAGAATGGCCCTTTGGCGGGTAAGTCTGTTCTGGTAACAGCGGGCCCTACGCAAGAACCGCTAGACCCGGTAAGGTATCTGGCTAACCGATCTTCCGGCAAACAGGGCTATGCCATTGCTGCTGCGTTGGCGGATCTTGGAGCTTCCGTGACATTGGTAAGTGGCCCAACCATGTTGCGCGCGCCTTCTGGTGTCACGTTTGTTCCGTGCGAAACCGCTTGCCAAATGCTGGAATGCGTTAAAGCAGCGGCCCCGTTTGATGCGGCTGTCTGCACCGCGGCGGTGGCAGATTGGCGGCCTGAGGTGCAAGCGGGGCAAAAAATTAAAAAAACCAGCCGAGACGATGTGCCCGCTCCTATTCGGCTGGTGCCTAACCCAGATATTCTGGCCGAAATTTCCGCTCCCGGCCCACAGCGCCCTATGCTTGTTGTGGGGTTTGCCGCAGAAACCGAAAAGGTTGAGGAGCACGCAACCGCCAAGCGCCAACGCAAGGGATGTGACTGGATTGTTGCAAACGATGTAAGTGCTGGCACAGGTATTATGGGGGGTGATAGAAATCAGGTTGTTCTGATAACCGCCCAAGGAAGCGAGCGCTGGCCACATATGCCAAAAGAAGAAGTTGCACAAAGGCTTGCTTCTCGCATGGCAGATTGGTTTACAGAATCCTGCTAGATTGTTTTTGAAATTTTGATAGAGGCTTGTTGATGTCTGCACCCATTTCTCCTTCGGCTGATCTTAGTGTGCAGGTGCAACGCCTCCCTCATGCGCAGGGTTTGCCCCTGCCCTCCTACGCCACGGCTGGGGCTGCGGGGATGGATTTGCTGGCCGCAGTGGCAGAGCCCGTGGTGTTGCTGCCCGGCGCACGCGTGTTGGTGCCAACCGGGCTGCGCATAGCCTTGCCCCGTGGGTATGAACTTCAGGTGCGTCCGCGTTCTGGCTTGGCTCTCAAGCACGGCATTATCCTTCCCAATTCTCCCGGAACAGTGGATGAAGATTACCGTGGAGAACTGGGGGTAATTGTGCTGAACGCCGGCCAAACCCCGTTTACCATTGAGCGCGGCATGCGTATTGCACAGGCCGTTGTGGCCCCCGTTACACGGGTGGCATGGGCCGAATGTGATGAGCTGGATGAAACCCAGCGCGGCGCAGGTGGATTTGGCAGCACGGGAACCGGAGTGCCATGAACAGAAGCTGGATGAACCTTGTACCTCGGCCACAAGGTTCGTCTTCTCTGCCTTTACGTTATCTGAACAGCGCAGATGCTCTTCTGCTTTTGTGTCTGGCGGCTGCGGCAATAGCGCTGGGGGCAGCAGTAAGGCACATGCTGGGGCCATTGGTGGCGCCCGCCAGCATGCCCATACATTTGGATATGTGGCATTTGCCCGGCTATGCGCTGCGCACAACCATACGCATGTTTGCGGCTTTGGCGTGCTCTTTGGTGTTCACGTTTGTATATGCAACGTTGGCGGCAAAAAGCAGGCGTGCAGGGCAGATTTTGATACCTTTGTTGGACGTACTGCAATCTGTTCCCATCCTTGGATTTCTGTCTTTCACCATCACGTTTTTTCTGGGGTTGTTTCCGGGGCGCATACTGGGGGCAGAATGTGCGGCAATTTTTACTATTTTCACCAGTCAGGCATGGAACATGGCGTTGGGCATGTATCAGGGCCTGCGGTCTGTGCCGCCTGAGCTGGAAGAAACCGCACGCTGTTTTGGCCTAACAAGCTGGCAGAAGTTCTGGCGGCTGGAAGTGCCCTGCACTATCCCCTCCTTGGTGTGGAACGCCATGATGTCCATGGCCGGTGGCTGGTTCATGGTGGTGTATTCTGAAAGCATTACCGTTGGCAGCACGGATATTACGCTGCCGGGCATAGGCTCCTATGTTGGTATGGCCATAGATCAGCAGAATATTGGTGCTGTAGCCGCAGCCATTGTGGCCATGATGGTTGTTATTCTGGTTTATGATCAGGTGCTGTTTCGGCCTTTGGCTGCATGGGCCACACGCTTCAGGCTGGAAAGTGTTAATACGGCCCAGGTTGTGGAGCCATGGTTTTTGCGGCTGGTGCGCCGCACGCGTTTGCTGCGGATGGGGGGCAATGCCCTGCTTTCTGTTGGGCGGCGTATAAGCTACCTGCCTCTGGGGGCTCGCCCCGATACAGTGCAAGCCACAGCGGATGACAGCAATGGTGGTGCGGATTGGCTGTGGTGGGGCTTTCTTCTGATCGTCTGCCTTGCGGCTTCATGGCAGGTGTGGGCTTACGCGCATACGCATTACACGCTTGGCCAGATTGCCTATGTGTTTGGGTTGGGTGGCATAACATTGCTGCGTGTGGTCAGTATGCTGGTGCTGGCATCGTTAATATGGGTGCCGGTGGGTATCTGGTGCGGTTTGGACCCCACGCGCGCCCGGCGGGCGCAGATATTGGCACAGTATGGGGCAGCTTTTCCGGCTAACCTGTTCTTTCCGGTGTTTGTGGTGGTGATTGTACATTTCCATCTGACGCCGGACATCTGGCTAACCCCGCTGATGATTTTGGGCGCGCAGTGGTACATCCTGTTTAACGTTATTGCTGGGGCCTCCTCCTTCCCGTCCAATTTGCTGGAAGTTGGCCGAAATCTGGAAGTAAGAGGCTGGTTCTGGTGGCGGCGCATTATACTGCCGGGCATTGCACCTTATTACCTTGTGGGCGTTATGGCGGCCGCAGGTGGCGCATGGAATGCAGCCATTGCATCGGAAGTGGCGCAGTGGGGAGAAACAACCTTAACGGCCCACGGTCTGGGCGCTTATGTTGCGCAAAGCACTCAGCTGGGAAACATTAGTAATGTTGGGTTGGGTACGGTGGTGATGTGTGTATTTGTCATGTTCACCAATGCTTTGGTATGGCGGCCTTTGTCGGACTTTGTCGCTCGTCGCCTGAAACTGAACTGAACCGGATAGAGAGCAATGGCATCTGGCCCAGAGAAAAAAACATTTCCATCCGGCTCTGTTTTGGCAGAAGCACGTCATGTTAGCCGTTTTTACCATAAGGACAGCGCTGCTGATGTGCAGGTGCTGGATAACATTAGCCTTACCTTGCATGCCGGAGAAATAGTTGGGCTGCTTGGGCGTTCAGGTTCGGGCAAATCTACCCTGCTGCGTATTCTAGCTGGTTTGCTGCCGCCCTCTTCTGGTGAGATATTGTGGAAAGGGCAGCCTCTGCATAAACCTACGCAGGAAATTGCGGTGGTGTTTCAGTCCTTCGCCCTCTTTCCGTGGATGACGGTTGAAGAAAACGTAGCGCTAGGGCTAGATGCGCGCGGAGTGCCTGCCGCAGAGCGTGACAAGCTGGTTGATGATGCCATAGATCTGATCGGCTTGGGCGGGTATGAGAATGCTTGGCCCAAGGAGCTTTCTGGCGGCATGCAGCAGCGTGTAGGGTTGGCTCGTGCTTTGGTGGTGCATCCTGACTTGTTGCTTATGGATGAGCCTTTTTCTGCCCTGGATGTGCTGACAGCGGAAAATTTGCGCACAGATCTGATAGAGCTGTGGTCGGAAGAAAAGCTGCCGGTTCAATGTATGCTGATTGTGACGCATAATATTGAAGAAGCTGTGTTGATGTGTGATCGTATCGTGATTGCATCTTCCAACCCCGGGCGCATTGCGCATGTGCTGAACGTGCCGTTTGCACACCCACGTAACCGCGAAGATGCAGAGTTCCGCCAACTGGTGGACCACATTTATGCGTTGATGACGCAGCGTGCCCCTATTGTTTCTGAAGCCGATCTGGCTCGCCGAGGTACGCCGCAAGGCGCTGCCCTTACCCGCTCCTTCCGCGCTTTGGTGCCTGTTTCTATCACTATGATGATCGGAATGATGGAGGCCTTGGCTGCGCCCCCGCTTAATGGTCGAGCAGATTTGCCGGTATTGGCAGAAAAGCTTCAGCTTGAACTGGATGATCTGTTCCCACTAGGGGAATCTCTGGAACTTTTGCGTCTGGCAGAACTGGAAGATGGAGATATCCTGCTCACCAACGAGGGCGTACATTTTGTTCTGAGCGATTTGGATGAGCGCAAGGCTATTATGGGCCACGCGTTGCTCCATAACGTGCCGTTGGTGCGTATGATCTGCACCCTGCTGGATGAACGGCCATCTCACAGCATTAAAGCAGAGCGTTTCCGTAGTGAGTTGGAAGATAGCATGTCTGCCGATTACGCGCGCCAGACACTCCAGACCATTATTGGCTGGGGCCGGTTTGCGGAACTGTTTGATTATGATGAAGAAGGAGACCGCTTTTTTCTGGAAGATGAAACTTCAGAATAAGCCGTCTGTTTTTATGCAGGGCTAAAGTAACGCGCGAACTCCTTGCGGGCTTTAGCCACTTTGGGGCTGATAACAACCTGACAGTACCTCGCCATAGGGTTGCGGGCGTAATAATCAAAATGCGCTTCTTCCGCTGGCCAGAAAGTGGTGAGAGGCTGAATTTCCGTCACCACAGGCTGATTGCCCCAGATTTTTTCCTGCGCGATTTCTTGTTTGGCGCTTTCTGCAAGCTGCTTCTGCTGGTCATTTTCATAGAAAATGACGGAGCGATACTGCGTGCCCTTATCATTCCCCTGTCGGTTCAGGGTTGTGGGGTCATGCATAACAAAGAAGATGCGTAGAATTTCAGCATAACTGATAATGGCAGGGTCAAACTCCAGCCGGATAACCTCGGCATGGCCTGTCTGCCCGGTGCACACTTGCTGATAGGTAGGGTGTTGCACAGTGCCGCCTGCATAACCCGGCGCAATAGAGAGAATGCCTTTCATGCCACGGTAAACAGCTTCCAGACACCAGAAGCACCCACCGCCGAGTATTGCTGTTTCCATGCTGCTGTTCTCTCCTGCTTGTATGCTCATATAGCCTGCCAGCAATTAAGCCAGCAGGCTATATGGGATCGCGCGGTTGTTACCCTATGCGAGATAGAGCTGCCTTCAGGCGCACGCACTCACCCTGCTGCGCTTCCAGACGGTCCCGCATTTCCTGCACCACTTCGGGTTTGGCGCGTGTAACAAAGTTTTGGTTGCCAAGTTTCTTTTCAGTTTTGGCAACTTCATCTTCCGCCTTACCCAGTTCCTTTTTCAGGCGGGCGCGTTCGGCATCCAGATCAATCAACCCGGCTAGCGGGATGATAAGAGTTGCCTCATCCACCACAGCCTGCGCGGAACCGTGCGGAATATCACCCTGCAATGGCGCAATTTCAGAAACACGTGCCATGCGGCCAATGGCTTCCTGCCAACGCTGTGCGTGGTCCAATGTTTGCGGCAAGGCATCTTTCAAAAACACTGGGGCTTTCTGTGCTGGTGGCACGTTCATTTCAGCCCGCACTGTACGGATTTCCGTAATCAGGCGAATAATCTGGTCGCACTCTGCCTGAGCCGCTTCTGCACCGGCTGGCACAACAGGTTCTGGCCAGCTTGCAGAAATAAGGCTGCCTTCTTCCCCATATCCAAAGGAGTGCCACAGCGTATCCGTTACAAACGGAATAACAGGTTGTAGCAGGCGCAGGATAACGCCCAGAACATAAGCCGCTACAGCGCGAATTTCTGCAGCTTCGGCTTCATCCGTAGAGTTAAATACGGGCTTTGCGAACTCAAGGAACCAGTCACAGAAGCGGTTCCATACAAAGCGGTAGCAACTGAGTGCGTATTCATCAAAACGGTAGGAATCCAGCGCACGCGTTGCTTCTGTAATAGCAGCGGCCGCTTCGGCAATAATCCACCGACCAAGCGGAGATTTAACGGTTGCCGGATCAAACCCTTCAACAGGTTTAACGCCATTCATTTCACAGAAGCGAGCGGCATTCCACAGCTTGGTAATGAAGGCACGGTAATCTTCTACCCGTTTGCGACCCAGTTTAACGTCTCGCCCAATGCCGGTGAGTGCGCAAATGGTAAAGCGCATAGCGTCCGCACCGTACTGGTCGATCAGTTCCAGCGGATCAATACCATTGCCTTTGCTCTTGGACATTTTCTGCCCGTGCTCATCGCGCACAAGGCCATGAATGAAAATGTTGCGGAACGGCACATCATGCATGAAGTGCTGGCCCATCATCATCATCCGGGCAACCCAGAAGAAGATGATGTCAAAGCCTGTTACCAGAACATCAGTTGGGTAATACCGGGCGAGTTCTGGTGTTTTATCTGGCCAGCCCAATGTGGAGAACGGCCATAGGGCGGAAGAAAACCACGTGTCCAGCACATCATCATCACGCCGCAGTACTTCTACCTTGCCGTAATGGGCGTTGGCCTGTGCCTGCGCATCGGCTTCATCATGCGCCACAAACACATGTTCGTCTGGGCCATACCATGCCGGAATACGATGGCCCCACCAAAGCTGGCGCGAAATACACCAAGGCTGGATATCACGCATCCAAGCAAAGAAGGTGTTTTCCCACTGTTTGGGAATAAAGCTGGCGCGGCCGGATGTAATGGCTTCCACGGCTGGGCCAGAGAGCTTGCCAGCATCACAATACCATTGCGTGGTTAGGCGTGGTTCAATAACCGCTCCACCACGTTCAGCATGCGGCACCTGATGGCGATGGGGTTCGATTTTTTCCAGCCAGCCATCTTCTTCCAGACGGGCGACAATAGTTTTACGTGCTTCCTCGCGGGAAAGGCCAGCCAGACTGCGCACAAAGGCTGGGTCAGCCAGTCCTTCAACGGCGCTGAGGTCTTGCTCAATTTCATCCAGCACAATGCGGGCCTGATCGTCCAGAACAGAGATCATGGGCAGGTTGTGGCGGCGGCCGACTTCGAAGTCATTAAAATCGTGCGCGGGAGTGATTTTAACGGCACCCGTGCCTTTTTCCGGGTCCGAATGTTCATCTGCAACAATCGGAATCAGGCGGCCAGTCAATGGCAGACGAACGGATTTACCAATCAGGTTTTTATAGCGCTCATCTTCTGGGTGAACGGCTACAGCGGTATCGCCCAGCATGGTTTCTGGCCGCGTGGTGGCAACGGTAATTGTTGCATCCCCAGCGCCTTCAACAGGGTAGCGAATATACCATAGATTACCGGCAACATCCTTGCTTTCCACTTCCAGATCAGAAATGGCGGAGCGGAAAACCGGGTCCCAGTTTACCAACCGGCGATCACGATAAATCAGCCCTTCATTATAAAGGGTTACGAACACTTCCCGCACTGCGCGGGAAAGGCCTTCATCCATCGTAAAGCGTTCACGCGGCCAATCGAGAGAGGAGCCAAGGCGGCGAAGCTGCTTTGTAATGCCGCCGCCGGATTGTTCCTTCCATTCCCACACGCGCTCAATAAACGCATCACGGCCCATTTCCTGGCGGGTTTTGCCTTCGGTGGCCAAGGTGCGTTCCACCACCATCTGGGTGGCAATGCCTGCGTGGTCTGTGCCGGGCTGCCACAGGGTGTCAAACCCCTGCATACGCTTCCAGCGGATAAGCGTGTCCTGCAATGTCATGGTAAGGGCATGGCCCATGTGCAGGGTGCCGGTAACATTCGGCGGTGGAATCATAATGGTAAACGGCTTTTTGCCGCTGCTGGGCTGTGCAGAAAATGCCTTTCTGCTTTCCCATAATTCGTACAGACGTGTTTCTATCTGGGCCGGCTCAAAAGACTTGTTCAGCATATGTATTCCACCACACAACGTAAAAAAGGCGGCAGGCATGTACTGCCTCCGCCTTTGCAGAGCAATCATCCGGTTTTTGGCAGAGCACCCGTTACTGAAATGTGTGCGTTCACCCAGTAACGGCGTGTCTGGTTTCCGGTATTACAGACCGCGCTGCGTCAGACGTTCCACTTCCTTACGGACAGCAGCCTGCACGATGCCTGCAAGATGTGCATCCAGCCACTTTTTAAGGAATACGCGCACTTCCTGGCGCACGATATCTTCAACAGTCAGAGACCCTTCATGTGAAATAGCCACTTTTCTCTCCTCATGCTCTCTTAGATACTTATCCTGCAGGGTTTTCTGCAGAACAGCGAATGAATTTGATGTATCTGACATGGTTTCGTCATTCAGGGGGATTGGGAGAGGACCAGACATATCGTGTTCTGCCTTTTCAGTTAGCGGGATCTGTCTCAGATCAGTTACGGATAGGATACCGTCATCATGAGCGATAGGTGATGACTGCACAAGAGCCGTGTCTTCTCCCATATTGACTGGATGATGCGCTGAACTGTTGGGCTGGCTGGAATGATGATCCGGCTGCGATTCCTGCACAAGCCCTTCCATCATGGAAGGGGAAAGAACCAGCATATCGTCGTCTTCATCACCCTCTGCGGAGTCTGTGTCCGAAGAAGGGGGAGCCATGGCTGCCAGATGCTCATCATGCAGGGTCTGCCGTATAGAAGACAGCACATCTGCTACTGATTTACCTGTGCCTTCAGATGGATCCTGTGACGATGCCATACAATAACCCCTGCCCTTACCCTTGCTGTTCAGCTTTTAGCGCCCTGGCTGGCTGACCGCATAATCGTTCAGCCCCCAAAGACGATCTTTTACAGCGTTATAGTAAGCTTTGTCATCATAAAGAGGAACATTCAACTTGAGATCGGCTGCGGTTAGGCGGCCAATGGCTGCGGCAACGTTGTACGAAGTCAGCACCATATTGCTTAAGCTTTGTACAAGGGCCACCTGCGCCTGCAGCAAAGTTTGCTGTTGCTGCAACACTTCCAGCGTTGTGCTGGTGCCTACAATAGCCTGACGTTCCACCCCATCAAGAGCCACGGTGCCTGCCTGAATAGCGGCGCGGTTACTGTTGATTGCGGCCTGATAGGCAACCAGTTTCTGCCAGTTTGAAACAGCATCCTGCGCGGCCGTTCTGCGCTGCACATCAACTTCACGGTGTGCTGCTTGCGCCTGCTGCTTGGCCTGCCGCACAGCTGCGTATTCTGAGCCCCCCTGATAAACCGGGATATTGAAGTTGATCATGGCGTATTTGTTTTCGTCAATCTGGTTATTCAGGCTTTGGTTTACCTGCCTGGAATAAGCCAGAGTGGCGGAAACTTTTGGCATAATTGCTGCCATTGCAACGGATACCGCATCTTTTTGGGAAGATTCGGTAAAGAGTGCATTGATGACATCTGGATTGTTTTTAACCGCCATAGCTGCGGCCATCTGCTCATTTTTAACAGGCAATACCAAAGGCTGCGGCGGCACCAGATTAGGCGGCGGCGCCATGCCGATAATCTGCATATATGTGGCCTGTGCAGTTTGAAGTGTGCCTTCAGATTGCTGGCGGGTGGCTTTGGCTGTTGCATAAGCAGATTCAGCCTGCGCAACGTCTGTGCGCGTAATTTCCCCTACCCGGAAGCGTTCATTCGTTGCGCGGAGCTGTTGTTGAAGCACGCGTTCGTTGTTGATGTTCAACTGCAGGAGCTGCTCATCTTCAATAACGGAAACATACGCATTCACAACCTGCTTGAACACTTGCTGTTCGGCAGAAATCAGATGCGCGCGGGCTGCCATAACTTTGTTAACAGCTTGATGCGTGGAAGCCGTGGTTTTGCCACCCGTATATAGCGGCTGATTAACAGTTACGCCTGCCGTATAACCAGGGGTGTTATATTGGCGAATATAACCAGTAGAAGGCTGATCTGCCTCACCCTGATAATCGTTCACACCCTTATAGTATGTTAGGCCTACTGTGCCGGTTACGGTTGGCCGCCAGCCAGCCAAAGCGGTTGGCACCTGTTCATCGGTAGCGCGTAAGGTGGCGCGTGCTTCCTGAAGGGTCGGGTTTGTCAGATAGGCCGCAGCAAGTGCTTCCTGCAGCGTATGTGGCACAAAGGTTGGCGAACCACTGCCATCGTATTTCTGCCCCCATGCAGTGGAACTGCATAGCACAACAGCCATACCCACCCCTGCTCCGCAAATACGCCGCATCTGATACTCCTGATTCAGTTACCGTATTGCCGCTTAAGGCACTGCTCATGCCACGATACTGAACCTATTTCTACAAATTTGTAATCATCTGCGGCAGAATATATTTCTAAAAGTTTATTTCTAGAATTCAAAAGTAACGGGTGCGGCAAGATCGGGCAGTAAAGGTAGCTGTGTTTCAAAAAGGTTAGTGACAATAAAACTGGACGCACTTTCTGGCTCTCTTCTGGCCGTAAAAGCTTCTGCTAATCTATTGGGGGTGGCCATAACACCAGCCATGATGCCGGATGTGGCCAGTTGCGCAGCACAAAAAGCGGGAAAACGCAGAATAGCACCATCAAAATAAATGACATCATAAGGCGTGTTGCCCGTTGCGCCCTCGCTAAGGGGCGCGATGGTCCATGAAACGTTCAGAGCTTCTTGCTGGCAGAAGTGCTGCCCTTGTTCGGCAAGGCGTATGTTTGATTCAAGCGCCGTAACATCGGCACCAAGGGCGGCAAAAAGTGCTGCTGTGTACCCGGTTGCTGCCCCCACAACAAGAACCCGCGCCTTTTCTACTGGCATAACGGCCTGCACAAGGCGCGCTGTGAGCAAAGGTTGAGGCAATGCACGCCCCTGCCCTAGAGGGAGTGTCATATCTGCATAAGCTACAGATTGCTGATCGGGCATAACACAGCATTCGCGGGGTAATTCCCGCATGACCGATAATAATGAGAGGTTTGTAATTTCTGAAGGACGAAGCTGATCGTCCACCATAAGGTTACGAGCTGTTTCCATATCTTTATCTTTTGGATACGGCATTGGGTAGGAATTCTGCTGTATTGCGGCCTGAAGTATCACGTTTTCCTATCCCTTGCGGTTAAGGTTTATGCCCTTTGCAGTTCCTGCCAGATTAAGGGCAAAACATTTTGTGACACACAGATTTAAAATTCGCACAACACAACGGCTTGACCAATGCGCCAGAACAGGAGATAAGGCTCCCCATCACCCGATGGTCTGGTGGCAGAATGGTGATGCAGCGGACTGCAAATCCGCGAATGTGGGTTCGATTCCCGCCCAGACCTCCATTTCCCTACGAAACTAAAAGACAATGCTTGACATTTTCCGCAGAAAACTGCGGTTGTCAGCTCTTATTCGTATGACATGGAATGACGCGGCGGAAGATGCCGGAATTTGTCGCGCAAAGCCCCGAAATAAACCCCACTTAAATGAGCTGATTCGGAAGAGATTTACCTGCGTGAAGGCAGATGATTTTTCTGCTGTCAGGAAAAGCTGCCCTATTGCACGTATAGCTTACAATGTGTGTTCAGAAGCCCTTGGGGAGTCTGCATATTTTGGGTGGTCTGGGGTGCAGGTAGAAGCGTTGCTACTTGTGGCTGCTGCGTTCACATTCCCGCTGTCATAATTTTGCAAAGGAATACTCTCGTGGGTAATGACACTACAGCACAAAATGGCGTTCTGCGTTCCGTTAAGGTGCAGAAGGATGGAAGCACCAAAGCTAAGCTGTGCTTTACAAAGCAGGATCAGAATATTGAATTTTCTGTAACGGTCACCCTGCCCCCAACGCCTGGTGCAAGTGCCGATGCTGCTTTTGTTGATACAGCCAATCTGCTGGGCCTGACCAAGGTTGCTATTCAGAAACTGGCAAAAGATCAGAACATCACGCTTCCAAATTTTGCGGAATAAAAGATACTGCGGGCAGCGAATCTGTAAAAGGTGCTGCTGCCCGCATATCTTGGGCTCCGGTGTGCCATGCCGGGTATAAATATTTCGTAAAATAAGGGCTTGGCTTGTGCAGAAAAAATTTGCTGATGTTTTTTTGGAGAAAGTAGAACAGATAAACGCTGGGCGGACTATTTATGCCAGCGCAGGTGCTTTTTTATGTGTCTGTTTTATGCTGGGGTTGGCTAATCTGATCTGCCATTTTGGCCTGCATATTGATCTGGCGTATCTGGTGCGAGATCTTATTTTTATCATGGCATTTTATTTTTTCCTGCCGCCTCTCATTTTATGGGTTGGAAAAGGCAGATTACCGGGTGGTGAGAGTTAGTTTTTTTCGCTCCATCAAGCTTGTGCTTCACTTTTTTTCAAGCAGCACAAGCTATCCAGAAAAACTTATTGTCGCTCTTTTTGGCCAACAATCAGGCTGCGTAAAATGCGTTCGCGCAGGCATTGAGGCAGCAGCCGCTCAAGAACGCGCAGCACCCGAAATGGCCACGGAAAGATATAAACTTTCTTTCTTTTGGTAATGGCCCGGATAATGCGGCGTGCAGCACTTTTGGCTGAAACCAGAAAAGGCCGTGGCCCTTCCAGCCTGCGGCTCATAGGCGTGTCTATAAAGCCGGGCACAATCAGCGTGAGGCCCACACCTTTATCTTCCCACGCCAGTCCTGCCGCACGCGCAAAAAAATCCAGCCCACATTTAGAGCTGCTATAGGCAGGAGAGCACGGTAGTTCGTAAAAACCTGCAACAGAGCCGATAAGGGCAATATGCCCGCCTCCATTAGGAATCATATTCTGGGCAGCGGCTGTGGCCAAAGCTACGGGCGTGGCATAGTTAACCTGCGCGAGCTGCAAGACCTTTTGCGGGTCTTCTGTCATGCTGTCTAATGGCTGTATGTCAGAGAGCCCTGCCCCCAGAATAACCAGATCAGGTTTATGCTCAGCATAATCTGCCTCAAATGCCGCCAGAGCAGCTTCACCATCACACAGATCAATCTGGCGGGTAAAAACAGCAGAGCCGCGTGCACAGCACGTTGTGGCAATTTCTGTCAGCCGTTGCGGGTTTCTGCCCCATAGTATCAGTGTCCGGCCTGGCCGTGCGTAACGTTTGGCCAGTTCCATTCCAATTCCGCCGGTGGCCCCAGTCAGCAGAACAGAGCGTGCGGTGTGTTTTCCGTTCGCAACAACTTTCACACTTTTCCCTTTCCCAATGCTGCGTAATAAGGCATCACCCACTGGCTTTTGGCTTTCACACAACGGAGTGGCAATGTCTTCCCCCACTCAGATTACGGTTACACCTGTTTCGGGTTCACGCCAGCTTTCTCTCTTTATAAAACTACCACGCCTTCTTTACGATGGCTTGCCAAGTTATGTGCCTCCTTTAGATATGGAGCAGCGGGATATTTTTTCACCCACGCATGCACCATTTTTTGAGCACGGCTTTGCTTGTTATTTTCTTGCGTGGCGGAATGGAAAGCCCATTGGGCGTATATCTGCCCAGATAGATGCCTTGGCTCTCAAGCAGCCCGGCCCGCGCACAGGCTTTTTTGGGGCGCTGGATACGCTGGAGCCGGAATGCGTGGCCCCATTGCTTGAAGCCGCGATACAATGGCTGAAATTGCGCAAAATTGAGCGCATACGTGGCCCGTGGACACTGAATAGCAATGGTGAATCCGGGATTATGGTGGAGGGGCAAGATGAGCCCCCCATGATTGGCATACCGTGGCACCCCAAAACTCTGGGGCCAGCGGTTGAGGCTGCTGGGTTTAAGCGTGCGGTAGATTTGCTATCCTACCGGATGGAAACCAGCCCTTCTGCCGAGCGCGCAAACCAGATACCTGCCAACATTCGGCAGCGCTTGGGTGCAATTACCATGCGCGGCCTGCGTAAGGATAAGGTGAATGAAGATGCCGAAATCCTGCGCGAAATCTATAATGATGCGTGGTCTGATACGTGGGGAAATATTCCCCTTACGCAGGATGAGGTCAAAAGCCTGCTAAAAGCGCTTAAGCCCATTTTGC
Source organism: Acetobacter sp. AAB5 (assembly GCF_050106715.1). Classification (NCBI taxonomy): domain Bacteria; kingdom Pseudomonadati; phylum Pseudomonadota; class Alphaproteobacteria; order Acetobacterales; family Acetobacteraceae; genus Acetobacter; species Acetobacter sp. AAB5. Next base: position 55,400 of record NZ_JBNIEW010000001.1, on the reverse strand, counting down.
GGCCAGAACAGTATGTGCTGGCTGAAGTGGCCGGAGAACCGGCTGCCATTGCGCTGGTTATTCCCAACATGTTTGATATCAGCGGTGATCTGGGTGGTGCGCCCTCTCCGCTGGGCTGGCTCAAGCTGGCTTCTCGCGTAATGAGCCATGATTTCCGGTCTGCGCGGGTGGTGCTGCTGGGTGTGCGCAAGAAGTATCTCGGCACCGCCCTGCGCGCCATGCTCCCTGCCCTGATTATTGATGAACTGATGAAGCGTGGCCATGTGCTGCCTTATCGCAGTATTGAGCTAGGCTGGGTGCTGGAAACGCATGAAGGCCTGCGTAAGCTGATTGAGCGCATTTCTCCCACGCCTTACAAACGGCACCGAATGTACGAAAAACTTCTGGCAGAATAAATCGCGCTCTGGCGGGTGGAACGCCTAAAGGTGGCTCCACCCGTGGGAACGGAATTGCAGGCTTTTGCCTGCGCTATCTACAACCGTTACGCCTGTAGATCCCTGCGTAAATTCTCCGATACGGGTTACTTTTATGGGGCCGCAGGCGGTATCTAATACGCCTTTGCGCAGCAATGAGGCTTCATGCTGCGTGGGAACGGCAAATAAAATCTCGTAATCATCGCCGCCAGTCAGGCAGGTTTCCAGCCATTTGGGGCCTGCTTGGCGAGCTGCGTCTGATAGAGGAACGGTATCTGCGTGGATGGTCACATGCAGCGTGTTTTCCCGCGCGAGATGCCCTGCATCTTGGAGCAAACCGTCTGAAATATCCATGGCAGCAGAAGCAAGGCCATATAAGGGTAAACCAATACGGGGCTGTGGCAGGCGATAACGCTGCGCCAGATGGCCAGATGGATCAGGTATTTCACCTTTAAGGGCGCGTAGGCCTAATGCGCCATCACCAATAGTGCCGGTAACCCATAAACCATCACCAGCCTGCGCGCCTTGTCGGCGGATAGCCTGACCCGGCAACACAGAACCAAGAATGGTGAGCGATAAGACCAGCGGACCACGGGTGGAGGTTGTATCGCCCCCCAGTAACTGGAGCCCGAATTGCTCCTGATCCGCTTTGAGCCCTTTGCAAAACTGCGCCACCCACTGTTCGGTAATATGAGGCGGGCGTGCAAATGTTAGCAGCCAACCTTCCGGGCGGCTGCCCATGGCAGCCAGATCAGACAGGTTACAGCGTAGCAGCTTGCGGCCAATGGTTTCTGGCGGATCATCAGGCAGAAAGTGAACATTTTCTACCATACCATCCGCTGCAATCACCAGTTCTCGCCCTTCGGGCGGCGTGAAAACAGCGGCGTCATCCCTCAATTCAAGGGCAGCAGCCCCAGCCAGAGCAGAAAAGTGCTGCCGGATAAACGCAAATTCCTGCGGCAGATCAGTCTGGTTGCTGGGTTTGTTCTGTATCATGGTTCCGTTCAGCCGCCAGACGTTTGAAGAGCGTATCCAGAACGCCGTTCACAAGGCGCGGTTCGTCACCAGAGAAGAAGGCGTGGGCCACGTCCATATATTCGTTGATCAGCACAGGGGCTGGCGCATCGCCTTCTGTTGCTTCTGCCGCGGCAGCCAGAAGCAATGCGCGCAATACGGGGTCTAGCCGTGCAATGGGCCACGTTTCTGGAAGCGTTTTTTCAACTTCCTGCGTAACCTGCGTGCGTAGGGAGGTTACCAGCCGCACAATGTGGCTGAAAAGCTGTGTATCGGCCTCTGGAATGCAGCCGTCTTCATAGCTTGCGCCGTCCAGCGTTGTGCCAAACCGATGGACCAGAAACTGTTCAATAACGTTTTCTGGGCGGTCTCCATTCTGGTCAATCTGGAACAGGGCCTGCACAGCGGCAACGCGTGCTGCCGTGCGGGGCCGTTGCGCCCCTTTCAAACGGGGTTCGTCCTGTAGTTCTGTCATCCATCCCTCCTGCCCGGCCAGTCAGTTGCAAAGCCGGGTTTCATGGCGCTTTTCTGTTCTAAGGTCTAGTCTTTTCCGGGGGCTGGGGCGCCACCTGATTCCATAAGGTTCAGAATTTCTGAAAAATCCTTGGCTTCCGTAAAATCGCGGTACACGCTTGCAAACCGCACATATCCAACGCCATCCACTTCCTTAAGGGCATCCATTGCCAGTTCACCTATGCGGGTGGATGTCACCTCGGTTTCTCCGTTCCCCTCAAGCTGGCGCACAATGCCGGTAACAATCTGCTCAATCTGTTCTTCGGAAACAGGGCGTTTGCGCAGGGCAATGCGGATGGAGCGTGCAATTTTTTCCCGATCAAAGGGCGCGCGCCTGCCATCGTTTTTCACCACAACCAGCTCTCGCAGTTGCACACGTTCTACCGTGGTAAAACGCTGCCCGCAGGACAGGCATGCACGCCGCCGCCGAATGGCCAGTCCTTCCTCATTGGGGCGACTGTCCTTGACCTGACTATCTGGGTTCCCGCAAAAAGGGCAACGCATGGTGGTATCAACCTTCCCTCAGGCGCATTTTTGGCTGGCGTTTTCTGTTGTTAAAAGAGCGCGTATGTAAAGGCACCACTTATTTCTTTTGGGCCGTTTCGTCCATACCATGTGGCGGTCCATCTGGATGGAGAAATTATGAAACGCAGCCATTTTGCTGTTCTGTTCTGTGCAGCTCTTTCTTGTTCAGCCTATGCCTTACCGCAGGCGTTGGCCGATAATCAGCCTCCCCAGCCCGTTTTGCCGGAGCAGGTGAACGCTCAAAAAGATATTACCATATTTGACACATCTCTGCATCTGGCATCGGAAGGAGAACCGGCAACAGTTTATTTTGCCCTGTCCAATGCCAGTGAAACCGCGCATCTGCTTACGGGGGTAAGTTCTCCCGTTTGCCAGAAACTGGTGGGCCATCATGCCGATCAGGAAAGCACAGGCGGTACTAGGGTGCTGTTTACCCATCTTGCCCTGCCGGGCAACTCTACACTGGTGTTTCCGCCGGGCGGATACCACCTGCTCTGCTTTGGCCTTTCCAATAACGTGCACGCCAATCAGAACGTGCCATTTACATTTACATTTATGGGTGGATCTTCAAAAACCGTATCTGTTCCTGTTCAGGATGCAGGCACAGATGCAGAAAGCGACCATAAGCCAGACTGATTACGCCTTAATTCAGCAAAGCGTTGCTCTGGCAGGAAAGATCTTCCCGCCAGAGCTTGTTTTTTAGCTGCCCGTATAGGTGCTAAGGGTGCGCTTAACCGCCTGATGCCATCCGGCAATCATGGTGCGGCGCTGTTCATTTTCCATTTTAGGTTCGAACAGAGAGCCCCGTGCCCATTCGGAAGCCACGGTCTGCTCGCTATCCCACACACCTGTTGCAATGCCCGCCAGAAAGCCTGCGCCCAGAGCGGTGGTTTCCACATTGCGTGGACGTTCCACCTTGGCCTGCAGCATGTCTGCAAGAAACTGGCAGTACCAGTCATTGGCAGACATGCCGCCATCTACGCGAATGCTATCTGTGGTGCCACCGCCATCCTGCATCATGGCTGTAACCAGATCGAGCGTCTGATAGGCTACGGATTCCAAAGCAGCACGGGCAATATGCGCAGCACTTGAATCCAGCGTAAGGCCGCAAATCAGCCCGCGTGCATCCGGGTCCCAATGCGGGGCGCCTAGGCCTACAAAGCCCGGCACCATGTAAACGCCGTGGCTATCTGGCACACGTGTCGCCATATCATCGGTTTGAGATGCGTGGGTGATCAGGTGCAGCCCATCACGCAACCATTTGATAGCGGCACCCGCCACAAAAATGGAGCCTTCCAGCGCGTAGGTGGTTTTGCCATTAATACGGTAGGCAATGGTGGTGAGCATGCGGTTGCGAGATGTTACGGGTTTATCCCCCGTATTCAGCAGCAAAAAGCAGCCTGTGCCATAGGTGGCCTTGGCCATACCTGGTGTAAAGCACGCCTGCCCGACCACAGCGGCCTGCTGATCCCCCGCAATACCTGCGATAGGAATAGGCCGGCCGAACAGTTCGGGATCAGTTTCACCGTAAATGCAGCTGCTATCTTTCACTTCTGGCAGAAGTGCCGCAGGTACGCGGAAAAGACGCAGAAGGTCTTCATCCCACTGTTGGCGGTGGATATCAAACAACATGGTGCGAGATGCGTTGGTGACATCCGTTGCATGTACCTTGCCGCCAGTCAGGCGCCACAGAATGAAGGAATCAATGGTGCCAAAAGCCAGTTCGCCTTTTTCTGCACGCTCACGGGCCTGAGGCACGTTATCCAGCAGCCATGCCAGCTTGGTGGCGGAAAAATACGGATCAATCAAAAGCCCGGTGCGTTCGCGCACCAGTGTTTCTGCGCCTTCATCACGCAGTTTCTGGCACACATTGGCCGTGCGCCGATCCTGCCAGACAATGGCGCGGTGGATAGGCTTACCAGTGGCGCGTTCCCACACCACAATGGTTTCGCGCTGGTTGGTAATGCCAATGCCCGCCACCCGATCTGCCGCGCCAGATTTCTCCAGCGCTGTGCGTGCGGTGTTAACGACATCTTTCCAGATATCTTCCGGGCAGTGTTCTACCCAACCCGCCTTGGGGTAATGCTGTGCAAACTCCTCTCTGGCGGCAGCGAGTTCCTGCGCATCACGATCAAAGACAATGCTGCGTGTTGATGTCGTTCCCTGATCAATAGCCAGGACACAGTCTTGCTTACTCATTAAGGAGTATCCTTCTGCGTGTTGCGGTCAGTCTGCCGCCGTCGTGGTCACCCGGGCCCTTGCGGGCATAAATGGGCGGAGAAGTGTCTGGTAAAGTGTGGCACCCACTAAACCGCCCACCATGGGGCCAGCAATAGGCATCCACCAATAATTGCCGGGGGAAGGAAACGCGGCACGTCCCCATCCTGCAACAAAACAGAAAATGCGCGGCCCAAGATCGCGCGCAGGGTTGAGCGCCCAGCCTTCCAGAAAGCCGGAAGATGCACCCAAAATGGCAACCAGCAAGCCAATAATCAGCGCACCGGAATTAGCCTGCGGGGCCACGGTATTGTATTCACAGGTAATGGCAAAAATACCCAGTACCAAAATAGCGGTAAGGATAACCTCATTCATCATGGCGTGAAGTGGGGTTACAAAATCACCGGGATGGGTAAAGAAAACGCCAGAAGCCGCGCCGTCATTCACCCAGTCCAGATGATTGGCGAGCGCGTAATGCTGGATAACAGAGCCATACAGGGCATATACAAGCGAAGCGCCTAAAAAGCCGCCCCCAACTTGCGCCACCCAATAAGGCACAACTTTTTTCCAAGAAAAACCACGGTAGCATGCCAAAGCCAGCGTAACGGCCGGGTTGGCATGCGTGCCAGATACAGAACCAGTGACATAGATGGCCAGCGTAACAGCCAGCCCCCACGTAATGGCAACACCCCAGTAAGCCTGCTTGAAGGGGCTGGGATCATACAGCGAGAACATTGCTGCCACTGAATCCCCTATAGTCACAATAATCATAACAGCCAGACATTCGGCTATCATTTCCCCAAGCAGGGCTTTTCCTGTTTTTTCCATGACCTTCCTCATTATTATTTTTCTTGTTGGAAAGGACGTATCTATGGTTCTCAGATATCAGGCAAGTTTCTTCCCGACATATGCTTCAACATTGGCTTTTTCTGCATCGCTCAGATGCAGACCCAGCTTGCTGCGGCGCCACAGAACATCTTCTGCCGTGCGAGCCCATTCGCGAGAGATCAGATAATCTACTTCACGCGATGTTAAGTCACCGCCCAGCACTTCGCCCATATCCTGCATGCTATTGGCTTCACCAATAATTTCGTAGGTGCGGCTGCCATAATTGCGCATCAGGCGCCATGCAAGACCTTCTGGCAGCCATGGGGCTGTACGGCGCAGGCGCGCCAGAGCCTGATCAAAGCCGCCATCCCCCAAGTCACCACCGGGCAGAACTTCCTGTGCAGTCCAGCTTTCGCCACCCACTGCGGGCAGAACAGGTGCCAGTTTTTCCAGCGCGTGTTCGGCCAGTTTGCGGTATGTGGTGATCTTGCCGCCAAAAATGGAAAGCAGTGGCGCACCGTCCTGCGTATCCAGATCCAGCACGTAATCACGCGTTACGGCAGAAGCGTTGGCAGAGGCATCATCATACAGCGGACGCAGGCCAGCGTAGCTCCACACCACGTCGCTTTCTTTCACCTGCACGTTCAGGTAGCGGTTTACGCTTTCACACAGGTAAGTCACTTCATCGGGCGCAATGTTCACTTTGCCCGGTTCCTGCTTCCACGGAATATCGGTGGTGCCGATCAGCGTAAACTTCTGTTCATACGGAATAGCGAACACAATACGCTTATCCGGATTCTGGAAGATGTAAGCCTGCGGGCCTTCATACACACGCGGCACAATAATATGGCTGCCTTTGACCAACCGAACAGATTTGGAATTCGGGATCTTCAGCGTATCGGCCAGCAAACGTGCAACCCACGGGCCAGCCGCGTTGACCAGCGCCTTGGCGCGTACGGTTGTGGTTTTGCCGGTTGCGCGGTCTTCCAGCGTGGCTTCCCACACACCGTTGGCGCGGTTGGCCGCAATCAGGCGTGTGCGTGTACGCACATCTGCGCCACGTTCTGCGGCATCCATGGCGTTCAGCACCACAAGGCGGCTGTCCTGCACCCAACCATCGGAATACACAAAACCTTTGGTGTATTCTGGCTTCAGAGCCGCGCCGGATGAATGCGTGCGGAAATCAATGCCGCGAGACTTCGGCAGTGTCATGTTGGAGGCGAGGTGATCGTAAAGGAACAGGCCAGCCTTAAGCATCCACGCCGGGCGCACCAGTTTGGAATGAGGCAGCACAAACCGAAGTGGCCACATAATATGTGGGGCCATTTTCAGCAGGCGTTCACGTTCCATAAGGGCTTCGCGCACCAGGCGGAATTCGTAATATTCCAGGTAACGCAAGCCACCGTGGATCAGCTTTGTGCTGGAAGAGGATGTGTAGCTGGCAAGGTCATCCTGTTCTACCAGCAGAACAGAGGCGCCACGGCCAACAGCATCTCGTGCGATGCCTGCGCCGTTTACCCCTCCTCCAACAATGAGCAGATCATAAATGCGGGCGGGAGATGCAGTAGGTGTGGTCATGGTTTCTTCCGGTTTCGGTCAGAACGCAAACTTCTGTCTTTTATTCGTATTCGAAAAGAAAACGCAAGAAGAATGGCGTCAATATGGCCAGATGGCGGTTTTTAACGGCCCTTCCTGCTTTCCTTTACGAAAATCATGGATCATGGTTGGGCAATATGCAGTTTGATATCGTGTTCTTTTAACAGCGCGCGAATGCCCGCTGGTGGTGGTTGATCGGTATAAAACGCGTTGACCTGCGTAATATGCCCTACCCGCGCCATGGGTCTGCGGCGGAACTTGGTATGGTCTGCCAACAAAAAAACAGTGCGGGCATTGCGCAGAATGGCCTGTGCAGCGCTAATTTCATCTGCATCAAAATCCAGCAATGTGCCGTCTTCATCAATGCCGCTAATGCCGATCACGCCAAAATCCGCCCGGTATTGTTCCATCATGGCGGCGGCGGTGGGGCCAACTATGCCGCCATCACGCAGGCGAACGTGCCCACCCGTAATAATCAGACTACATTCCGGAGCGGGGGCCAAAAGCGTGGCTACATGAATATTGTTGGTAATCACCCGCAGTGCCTTATGGGTGCGGAGAGATTGAGCAAAGGCTTCTGTGGTTGTGCCGATATTGATGAAAAGCGAAGCCCCGTTGGGAATGGCCTGTGCGGCATTACGCCCAATGGCTTCCTTTTCGCGCAAATTCAGGATCTGCCGATCGGAATAAGAAATATTTTCTGATGGCGAAAGAGAGCTGGCCCCACCATGATGGCGCGCCAGCAGCCCTTGTGCGGCCATGATGTTGACGTCTCGGCGCACGGTTTGCACGGTAACATTGAGTTCACGCGCCAAATCTTCACTGGTTGCATAGCCGTGTTGCTGCACCAGCTTAAGAATGCGAAACCGACGTTGTTGCACTGCCTGTGTCATGTCTGCGCTGTCTCAAGAACCTCCAGCACGGCTTCTCCATACCGTTCCAGTTTGGAGCGCCCTACCCCTTTGATATCTCCCAGCTCATCCAAATCTGAGGGTTTTTCCATGGCGATATCGCGCAGCACGGAATCATGGAAAATAACGTAAGGCGGAATTTCCTGTTCCTGTGCTTCTTCCCGACGCCATTGGCGCAGGGCATCAAACAAGGCTTTGCTATCTTCCGTAAGGGCAATGCCTGCGCTTTGGCTGCTGCGGTCTGATATGCGGCTGGCTGTTTCCACGACAGGGTCTGCGCGTAGGTGAATTTCTTCCTCCCCGCGTAAAATGGGGCGCGCTACATTCTGGTTTAAAATCAGGCCGCCATATTGGCCTTCTGTGCGCAAGGCCCCACGCGCAATAAGCTGGCGCACCACGCCGCGCCAGAACTGCTCGCTTTTATCCTTACCAATACCCCACACGGTCAGCTTGTCATGCCCATTACGCTTAACGGCTTCTGTGGTTTTGCCGCGCAGCACACTGATAACATGCAGCGCACCAAAACATTGCCCAGTGCGATACACAGCAGAAAGCAGCTTGCGGGCGGCTTCTGTGCCATCAAATGTTAGCACCGGATGTAGGCAGTTATCGCAATGGCCGCAGGGTTCGGCCAGTTCCTCACCAAAACAATGCAATAACGCACGGGTGCGGCAACCCGTGGTTTCGGTTAGTGCGATCATGGCTTCCAGCCGGCTGCGCATAATCCGTTTTTCGCTTTCTGGCGCGGCGGATTGATCCAGCCAATAACGGGCGCGAGCCATGTCCTCCCCGCCGTAAAGCAGAAGTGTGTCAGATGGCAGGCCATCGCGCCCTGCCCGGCCAATTTGCTGATAATAGGCCTCTGGCGAGGATGGCATATCCAGATGCACAACAGCGCGCACGTCTGGCCTATCTATGCCCATGCCAAAGGCGACAGTGGCAACAATAACAAGGGGTTCACCAGACCGAAAACGCAGGAGTGCGGCACGTTTTTCTATGGGGGAAAGCCCGGCATGATAGGCCAAGGCAGGCCACCCGCGTTCACGCAGAGAAGCGGCCATGCGTTCTGTGCGGGCACGGCTGCCGCAATATACAATACTGGCGGCATCCTTATGCCGCTCCAGTGCTGTAATAAGCTGGCGGGTTTCAGACGCTTTGGGCTGCACGGAAATGTTGAGGTTAGGCCGATGAAAGCTGGAAACCAGCACCTCGGCATGCGGCATATCCAGCGCCGTTAGAATATCTTCCCGCGTGCGTTCATCCGCGGTAGCGGTAAGGGCAATACGTGGCACATGCGGAAAATGGCGCGGCAACGCTGTAAGGGCGCGGTATTCTGGCCGGAACTCGTGCCCCCATGCCGAAATACAATGTGCCTCATCAATAGCGATAACCGAAAGCGGTATGCGCACAAGCCTGTCCAGCGTGCCAGATGAAAGCAGCCGTTCTGGGGAGATATACAGCAGGTCTATCCGCCCATTTGCCAGATCTGACCTGATTTTGGCGGCTTCATCCCCTTCCAGTTCAGAATGGAGGGCCGCTGCATTGATGCCAAGTTGGCGTAGGCCTGCAACCTGATCATCCATAAGGGCAATAAGGGGTGAAATAACCAGCCCCATGCCTTCGCGGCACAGGGCGGGTATTTGGTAGCAAACACTTTTGCCGCCGCCGGTTGGCATAAGCACCAGTGTATCTCTGCCTTCCATAACGCATTCAACGGCTTGCGCCTGAAGGCTGCGGAAACCCGGAAAGCCAAAAACCGCCTGCAGAACCTCCTGCGGCGGTTTGCCAGCAAACCGGTCCCGTTCCAGCCTGCTATGTGAAAACTGAGAGGGCGTGGATATGGAGCCGGTTTCTGTCATTCTATCAGGGGTTGGCCAGTTCGATCTCCACGCGGCGGGAGCCAACCTGCATACCTTCGCTGCTGGAAGGTGCGCGTGGGGTCTGAACGATATGATCACCCGCCACACCATCTTCGCTCAGCTGCTGGGCAACAGCTTTGGCGCGCTGAATGGCTAAAAGCGCATCTGCAGAAAGATCCTGCCCTGCATGTGCGTAACCTTCCACCTTTACAATGCGGGAAGGATGCTTTCTGGATTCGTCTGCCACCTGCAACAGGACATTGCGAGCATTGTCATCCAGCTCTGTTGAACGAGCGGAGAAGAAAACCACGTATTTGCGTGGTGCATTGCCAGCACAAGCAGCCAAAAGGCAGAGACCAGCAACAGGAAGCAAGCGGCGCATATAAAATGTCCTAATCAAGATATGTCATTATTTCCTAACTGGTGCCCTGCCGGGGGCATTACGTCAACATAGATTTGTTTATGCAACGGCGGCCTTGGCAACTCCGGCAGAAAGCCGCCAGATGCGATCCAGCTTTTCAACGCCAGTCAGGCGGTGCGCGATAAGGATAACTGTGCGCCCTTCTGTAACGGTATTGAGTGTGTGCAGGAAGTCCTGCTCGGTCTGGGCATCCAGCCCAGTGGCGGGTTCATCCAAAATCATGATGGGAGCTTGCGTCAGCAATGTGCGGGCCAGCGCAATACGCCGTCCCTGCCCGCCAGATAGCCGCACACCGCCTTCACCCAGCCATGTATCCAGCCCTTCTGGCAGGTTACGCACAACATCTGCAATGGCGGCTTCTTCCAACGCCTGCCACAGGTCTTCTTCCCTAGCATCTGGGCGGCCCAGTAGCAGGTTGGCGCGGATGGTATCATCAAACAGATGCGTGGCTTGGGAAAGCCATGCGATACGCCGGCGCAAAGAGTCTGCCTTAATGCGGGAAATGTCTTCCCCGCCCAGTGTGATTGTTCCGGCTTCTGGTGTGGCAGCTTTAAGAAGGAGAGCTGCAAGGCTGGATTTGCCCACGCCAGATGGCCCCAGAATGGCCACGCGTGCACCTGCGGGAATATCCAGCGTAAGGCCATCAAACACCCATGGGCGATTTGCAGCCCAGCGGAACTTTACGCCTTCTACATGGATATGCGTATCTAGCGGTGCATCTGTTTGCTCAGACGCGGGAATGGTGATGGCGGAAGGTTGTTCAGCCACTTCCACTACGCGGCGTGCTGCTGCCCCCATTGCACCAGCTTGTAGCCCCGCACGGGTAAGTGCAGCGGCACTTTCAAAAGCAGCAACGGTTAAAAACAGAATGCCCACGCCTTCCAGTGCAGGAATATGTTCTGCAAACAGGCCGCCAATGCTTAGGAGCACAGCAAACACGGCAATCTGTCCGGCCAGAAAGGCCATGGCGTTGGCAAGGGCCGCCCGCCGCGCCAAGCGGAGCTGGTCTTGCAGGAGAGCGGCATCTGCTGCCTGCACACGTGCCAGCATACGGCCTTCTGCGCCAAAAGCGCGGATTTCACGCAGGCCACCAACCAGATCCAGCACCGTAATGCGCAAATGGGCCAGATGATGCACGATCTGGCTGGCAGATGCTCGGCTGGAGCGCGCAATCATCCACGGCACCACAAAGGCAGAGCAGGCAAATAGCAGCCCTACAACAAGGCCCAGCAATACACTGGCATGGCCCGCAATAATAACGAGGGCCGGAAATGTAACGCAGGCACAGATAAGTGGCACCACAATGCGCAGGTAAAGGCCGTCCAACGTGCCAATGTCTGAAACAAGGCGGGAAAGCATATCCCCCGCCCGACGGAAGCCCAGACCGGCAGCAGCACCCTGCGCGAGGGAGCGGAAAAACCACACACGCAAATCAGCCAACGCGCGGAACATGGCATCATGCGCAAACAGGCGTTCTGCATAACGCAGGATCACACGGCCCGCACCAATCCAGCGCAAAGCCGTTGTGGCAATAACAATTTCGCCCATAACGCAACCGGCCAGCCGCAGCCCAGATGTTTGCATGAGCGCCAGACCAAAAGCCAAGGCCAGCAGAGCCAGAACAATACCGCCAGCAAGGCGAACACCCTGCTTGCGCCAGAGCGCAAAAACAGTGCGGATGGCTTGCCAATCTGTCAGTTCCCCGGTGGGGCGTGGGTTAGGGAGAGAGGTCATGCTCAGGCTGCTCCCTGTCGGCTGATAACGCGGCCGCCGGCCAGATCTATGCGGCGGCCTTTGAACATATGCACGGCGGCAGAATGGGTGGCCAGAATAACGGTACGGCCTACGGCCAAGCGTTGCAGGCTTTCAAAAACGCTTTTTTCTGTTGCCGGGTCCAGATGTGCTGTGGGTTCATCCAACAGCAGCACCGGAGCGTTTTTCAGATAAGCACGCGCAATGGCAATACGCTGGGCCTGCCCACCAGAAAGACCAAACCCACCTTCCCCAATCCGGGTTTCAAGCCCTTCGGGCAGGCTGGGCAAAAACTGATCAACAGCAGCAGATTTTAGCGCGGCCTGAAGTTCGACATCGCTGGCATCGGGTTTTGCGAACAGAATATTCTCACGCAATGTGCCAGCAAACAGAACGGGTTTTTGCCCAATCCATGAGACCATGCGAGCCAGTGCGTCTGGCACAATGCTATCCAGCGGAGCGCCGTTGAACAGAACGCGCCCGGTATCGGGCTGAATGAAGCCGAGCAGCAATTCCATGATGGTGGATTTGCCAGAACCAGAAGCCCCGGCCAGAATCAGCGTTTCACCTGCAGGCACAGTAAAGCTGACATGGTCTAGCGCTAAACCGCGCGCTGGGTCCCATGAAAAACTGACATCATCAAAGGAGACCATCACGCCATTGGCGTTGACGGTGCGGGCGCCCTCCGGCGCAGGGCGTTCTTGAGCTTCAGGGAGTTCCAGAACAGCTGTAGCAGCCCCTTGGGCGTGTGCTCTATCCTGATAAGCAAGGGCCAAGCCACGGAGGGGGGCAAAAAACTCCGGCACAGCCAGCAAAACAAACAGCCCCGCCGTAACAGCATGCACCAATGCGGGGGCGCTTCCCTCCGCCTGTAGGGCCAGAGCCTGCCGGCCATCCATAATGGCGATGGCAATAAGAGCAACAACCATGGCGCAGTCGATAGAGGCGGAAGACAGAAAGGCAACCCGCAGCACCTTCATGGTGCGTTGGCGCAGTTCTTCTGCGGCATCGCCCAGCTTGCGGGTTTCATCTTCCGCGCGGCCAGCCAGAACAATGGTGGCAATACCTTTAACGCGATCTAAAAACCGAGCTTGCAGGCGTGTCATGGCCAGAAATTGATTGCGGGAAGCCACAGCCGCCCCAATACCAAACAGAGCCTGCCCGAAAGGTACGGCTATACCGCATAGGCCCAGAACCAGTGCTGCATGTGGCTGCACAATGGCTATGGGAATAAGAATGGCAACAGGTGCAGCAATCCAAAGAATAGAGGCTGGGATCCAACGGCCAAAAAAGCCATCCAGTGCTTCCACCCTATCTACAATGGTGGAAGCCAGCACCCCGCTATGCACGCGGCGCAAAAGTGCAGGCCCACCTGTAAGAACAGAGGCCAGAACCTCACCACGCAACCGGCGGCGTGCGGCAATGCCTGCACGCGCGGCACCTGTATCGGCCTGAACCATAACCAAAGCGCGTAGAATGGCCAGAACCGGAAAGGCCAGAAAAGGCCATACAGGCATAGGGCCTGCGGCATCTGCCATCTTCCAGTTAACCAGGGCATGCCCCAGCACAACGGCCACACACCAGACCTGCCCTATACCGACAAGACTGGAGAGCAGCCCGGCTCCAACCACTGATCGCGCTGCCTGACGCCCCAGACGCGATTGTGTCCGTGTCCAGTTGCGGATTGCTGCTTTCTCGTTGCTCATAACACAAGGCGTTTATACCGACAGACGCAAGACGCAAACAGTTTAGAAAGCCATCCCCCGCTGCAATCTGGGCATAGCGTGCATTTTTTGCCTTATTTTCTGGCCTCTGGCGGGTTTTCTGGCAGGCGCATCACCAATGTATATTGCACGCCGCCTTCCCCTTTATACGTAAGCGTTGCTTTAAGCTGGCGCGCAAATGCGTGAATAAGTTTTAGGCCAATGCCTTGATGTATCGGCGGATCTTCCCACGCGCACCCTACCCCGTTATCCCCAACCTGAAGGGTGAGTTGCCCGTGGCTGCGGTGCAGGCGCACAAAAATGGTGCCTTTCTGGCCATCCGGAAAAGCATATTTAATGGAGTTGGTGATAATTTCCGTAACGATCAGGGCAAGCGGCACGGCTTGATCCGGGTCCATCCAGAAACTGTCTGAAATCACATCCAGCGTAATGCGCCCAAATTCAGATTCTCCGGCAATGTGAAGCGTCTGCTCACAAAGCTCTTGCAAAAAGACAGACATGTTCAGGCTGTTCAGGGCATCTTCTGCATAGAGTGTCCGATGCAGTGTTGCCAACGCCCGAATTCTATCTCGCGCCAGGGCAAATTCTGCCCGCACCTCCGGGTGTTCAATCTGATTGGCCTGAAGGTTGAGCAAGGAAGCCACAATCTGGAGATTGTTCTTAACGCGGTGATGCACTTCCTTCATCAGCAGTTGCTGATGCGCCATGGCTTTTTTAAGCCGCGCTTCATGGCGGGAGAGGCGGCGTGTGGCACGGGTAAAAGCCTGCCCAAGGCGTTGAAGCTCAAGCGGCATGGAACGGGTGATGCGCGCATCAAAAATCCCTTCCATCTGCCATTTCTGCACGGAGTATGTGAGGCGGCGCAAAGGGCCTATCAACACAATATTGGCGGCCAACGTAACGGCAACAAGCCCGATAACCAGCAGCAGCACCAACCCTACAATTTGCAGGATCATGGTATGCAGGGCATCAGATTCCATGGATGTGCGTTGGGTAGAAACCAGAATATCCGCCCCACCCGCAATAGCACCCAGTGCGTATCCCGCCAGCCCGGTGGGGAGCGTGATAATGCTGCGCTCACTGTTTTCCAGCGCGTTTTTGAGTTCATGCACAATGGAAGGCGGCGGAGGTTGCCATCCGCAATCTGAACATACGGGCAGCAATTGCCCATTATGCATCAGCAGCCATGCCTGTATGGGGTTATCGTCCTCTGCAAAAACCTGCCAGCCGGAGGCGCTGCCCAGATATGCCCTTTGCCGAGATATCTGGAGAATACCCATTAGATAACCATGTGCTTCTGGTAGAGCTAGAAACCCTGCGGGTACGGTAATCCGCAAAAAAGCGCCACCTTCACCCGGTCCACCACTGGTCTGCACGGCTTCAAGTAGTGTGGAATGCACATCGGTTGGTGCAGAAAGCGCCCCTACCTCCGCACATCCTCGCCCTTGGGGGGAAACGGATTGTATGGGCTTTCCTTCATCATCCAGCACGGAAAGAAAGCAGTAACGCTGCCCACTAATGGTTTCCATAAGCCGCAGGGCATGCACGATCTGATCGGGGGTCAGATCCATATGGCCTATGGTTTCAAGGGCGCTACGTAATCTATCTGTATCATGGCGGAATTGCAGGTCCAGCCGCATAATGGCGTTGCCAGCACGCTGCGCACTGCCAAGAGTAACTTCGCGGTAATTATGCAGCGCCAGTACGGCGCCAATGGCAATAACAGGAACGGCTGAAAGGCAGATCAGCAGCCGCATTCGTGCGCTTGTGGTGCTGAAAATACGCCCCAGACCAGACAGAAGGGAGGCCGCTACCCGGCTTGCAGGGCCTTCCCCTCGCCCACTGATATGCAAAATGCTTAATCCTGTTTTTCTCGATCTTCCTGAATAAGCTTAAGCAGCTCTTCAGGCACGGGTTCATTCACAACGTTATCGAACATCTGGTGCAGGCCACGCTTTAGCCATAGGTCAAAAGCTTTATCCCGCTTTTTTTTCGGCTTTCGGGAGTGGGCGTCGTCTCTCCTTTTTCCCATCCTGAACTCCGGTTTCTGCCATGCCATCCATCCGGGCATGGCCTGTTGGGTGCTGTGTTTGCACGACTCTGCGGGCTTTGGGTCCCTAACATCAGTATCGTACGCCATTGCGCTTATGCCGTCTGCTGTGCGTTACGCGTTGTGTTTCGGGCCGTGCGGGTTTTGCGTCGGGTAGAAGAAACTCTTGTGGTAGATTCTGCGCTTGTTTTGCCAGAAACACCGCCTTCGTCTTCTCCCATCAGCCAGACTTCCAGCTGTCGGCGCGCCCGAAAGACCCGGCTTTTTGCTGTACCCACAGCGCATCCGGCAACGTCTGCCAGTTCCTGATAGCTCATCCCCTCCAGAACACCCAAGACCAAAGCTTCCCGCTGGTCGTCTGGCAGCCGTGCAAGCGCTGCATCCAGCTCCTTCAGAGCCAGCCTGTCTTCATGCCGCCCGCTTACAGACAACAGGGATTGAGGGGTATCATCAATGTTCCCGACTTCCCGCTTTTTGCGCAGGTCGGAGATAAAACGGTTACGCAAGATACGGTGCATCCATGCAGCAAAATTGGTGCCCATTACAAAACTGTCCTGCGCCGCCAAAGCATTGCACACAGTATCCTGCACAAGATCTTCGGCCATAGAACGGTTGCGGGTAAGCGCCAATGCCTGCACGCGCAGCTTGGGGAGGATAGCGATAACCTGATCATGGAAAGAGGCTGTCATTTTTGTGTTCTCCGCCTTGTGGATCTCTTACCCCTTCAATGTTTGGCGAAGTGGAAAGGTTACATTCAAAAACAAGCGAGTGTTCACGAAAACGAGAGCCTTAGGTTTGTGTGCCCTCTGGCCCATTTTTTCCATCCTGCGTGGCCATAACTTTTTTAAGCGCGGCCCGCGCGCGGGAAACGCGGGCCTTCATGGTGCCCACTTCTACCCCACATATGTCTGCGGCTTCTGCGTATGTTAGCTCTTGCGCACCAACAAGCACCAAAGCCTCACGCAGGAGCGGAGATATCTGCCACAACAGGCTTTCCAGCTCCTGCATTTCGGTTTGCGCGTGCGGTGACGATTCGGAGGTTGATGCGGGATGGTGCCCGTAATCTTCCAGCGCAATGCGTTCCCTACGGCCTTGGCGGTGCTGTTCCAAAAACAGATTGCGTAAAATGGCAAAGCACCATGCCCGCAGGTTTGTGCCGGGTGTAAAGCTTTCTGCCTTATCCAGAGCACGCACAATTGTGTCTTGCACCAGATCATCTGCAATGGCGGAATCACGCGCCAGAAAGCGTGCAAACCCACGTAATGCAGGGATAATTGCAAGAAGTTCTGTGCGAAACGTGCGCCGCGTGGCAACATGGGTGGAATGTGGAGTGCGAGTCAGGATAAATCCCCTTTCCGGAAAGCCGGTGCGCGTGCATCATCGCGTTCTCGCATGTTTTTGTCATGACCCATTATGAAGGAGACTTGCCATGTCAGAGTCGCTGCGTGACGGCCTGATCCGGGCCCTCCCTTATGGCAGACGTTACGCGCGGGCGCTGACAGGCAGCCAACCAGAAGGTGATCTGCTGGTGGCCGAAAGCCTGCGCGGCCTTTCTGCGCAACGGCTGAAGGAAGGCTTCACGCCCCTCTATCAGCTCTATGAGGCAATTTCAGGGCTGTTTTCTCGCAAGGGGTTTGCTGCGGAATATGATGTTGCAGGGCTTTCTGTAACACAGCGCCAGCTTTTGCTTTTGATCACGCTGGAAGAAGTGCCGGTTGAAATGGCCGCGCGGATTACAGGCGTGCCCCCCAAGCAAGCGGAACAGGAACTGGAAGACGCACAGGGCCGCCTGCACAAAAATGTACAGACATCCGTGCTGATTATTGAAGATGAACCCATTATCGCCATGGATATCGAACAGCTTGTGCTGCAATGCGGGCATCAGGTAGCCGGCATAGCCCATACACAGGCGGATGCGGTAAAATTGGCCAAAGAAACCAAGCCGGGGCTTATTTTGGCAGATATCAACCTTGGCCCTGGGGGAGATGGCATACAGGCGGTGGCAGAAATTACCTCCTCCTTCAATGTGCCGGTTATTTACGTAACAGCGTATCCCGAACGTCTGCTGACTGGGGAAACCATGGAACCCAGCTTTGTTATTACCAAGCCGTTTGACCCCCTCACCCTTGCTGTTGCCACGTATCAGGCTGTCAGTAGCGCACGCACACAGGCTGCGTAACCAAATCAGCCTTTATTGCTCTTTCATAAATACGGATTATCTTTTCTAAGCATGGCGCATCCTCCTTTACTCCACCTGCAGGACATCACTCTTACACTGGGGGGGAACCCACTTCTGGATGGCGCTGGCTTTGCCGTTGGTCGGGGTGAGCGGCTGTGCCTTGTGGGCAGAAACGGCTCGGGTAAGTCCACTCTTCTCAAAATAGCGGCTGGTGTTATTCAGCCGGATTCAGGCTCTGTTTTTGTGCAGCCCGGTGCTTCCCTGCGCTATCTGCCGCAGGAGCCGGATTTAACCGCCTATGCCACAACAGCAGATTACGTGGTGGACCAGATAGGAGACCCGGACATGGCATGGCGAGCTGCGCCATTGCTGGATGCGCTGGGCCTTACGGGCAAAGAAAATACGCAAAACCTTTCTGGCGGTGAAGGCCGGCGTTGCGCCATTGCCGGGGCGCTGGCTGCGGCTCCTGATGTGCTGTTGCTGGATGAACCGACCAACCATCTGGACATGCCCACCATTGAATGGCTGGAGCGTGAATTGCTGAGCCTTGGTTGCGCCATGGTGATTATCAGCCATGATAGGCGGCTTCTTTCTACGCTGTCACGCTCTGTTGTGTGGCTGGATCGGGGGGTAACCCGCAGGCTTGATGAAGGCTTTGGGCGGTTTGAGGCCTGGCGTGAAGAGGTGCTGGAACAGGAAGAGCGCGATGCGCACAAACTGGACCGGCAGATTGCGCGAGAAGAAGACTGGATGCGTTATGGCGTAACCGCACGCCGTAAACGTAACGTGCGCCGCGTGCGAGAACTGGCAGATTTGCGCACCGCCCGTAAGGAAGCTATTCGCGCCCCCGGTACCCTCACCCTGAACACGCAGGCCGCTGCAACATCCAGCAAGCTGGTGGCCGTAGCTGAAGATATCAGCAAGGCATGGGGTGAAAAACAGGTGGTTCGCCATCTGGACCTGCGTATTCTGCGCGGAGACCGGCTGGGTATTGTTGGGGCCAACGGTGCAGGCAAAACCACATTGCTGCGTATGCTCACAGGACTGGATCAGCCCGATAGCGGCACAATCTCGCTTGGCCCATCCCTCAATATGGTTACGCTGGACCAGCAGCGCCGGAGCTTAAACCCAGAACGCACCTTGGCCGATACCCTAACCGAAGGTGGCGGTGATATGGTGCTGGTGGGCACAGAAAAGCGCCACGTTATTGGGTATATGAAAGACTTTTTGTTCCGTCCGGAACAGGCACGCACGCCCGTAAGTGCTCTGTCTGGCGGGGAACGTGGGCGGTTGATGCTGGCCTGCGCCTTGGCCAAGCCTTCCAATCTGCTGGTGCTGGATGAACCGACTAACGATCTGGATCTGGAAACACTCGATATCTTGCAGGATATGCTGGCCAGTTATGAAGGCACAGTGCTGCTTGTAAGCCATGATCGTGATTTTCTGGACCGTGTTGCGACATCTGTTCTGGCAACGGAGGGAGATGGTAACTGGATAGAATATGCCGGTGGATACAGCGATATGCTGGCCCAACGGCACCAGAAACCACTTACAACCGCTGCCGTGGTGGAAAATGAACCTGCCAAACCCAAGGATGCGGCCCCAGCACGCGGCCCCGCCAAAAAACTGAGTTATAAGGACCAGTTCGCGCTGGATAATCTGCCCAAGGAAATGGAAAAGCTGGAAGCGCAGGCTGTAACGCTGCGTGAAAAACTGGCTGATCCAGACCTGTATGGCAAAAACCCAGCGCAGTTTGAAAAAATTTCGGTCGATTTACAAAAGCTGGAAACAAAGCTGGCCGAATCTGAAGAACGCTGGCTGGAACTGGAAATGAAGCGCGAAGCCCTGCAAGCAGATTAAAGGCTGGCGCATTTTTCAATCATCTTCGACTTGCAGGTAAGCAGTGGCAATGCCTATGTTTTGGTATGCCTTGTTTTACTGGTTCTCTTTATAAGCGCACTCTTCCTTTCTGTAGTGTGGCGCTTCTTGCTCTCCTAACCGCAGCGCCTATGGCGTACGCGCAGGATGTGTCTGGTGCTGCGGATGCTGAAGGCGCGCAACCATTGCTCAGTCTGGCGCCTTTACCGCCGGGGAGTACACAGCCAGCAGCCCCAAAGCCGGAGGGGCGAAAAGCGCCAGAAGTTATGGCCAAAAGCAAGAGTGAAGCGCCAGTAGCAGTGGAACAGGATATCCGTCCGCCTTCCATTGCGTTTGATGGGCTTTTTGCAGCCATCCATCAAACACGCATGTTTACAGACCCCAAAGTGGTTTCAGACATTGTGCCCGATCGCTCTCCTACTGATCTGGTGGCATTATGGAAGCAGGAAAAAGATAAGCCGGGCTTTAACCTGAAAGACTTTGTAACAGAGCATTTTACTATCCCTGCCCTGCGCTCTGCCGCCTATACGCGCAAGCCGGATGAAAGTGTGCGGGATTACATTTCCGGCATGTGGGATGTTCTGACGCGAGACCCGGACGTGGCCATGCCGTGGTCTACCCTACTGCCCCTACCCTATAAATATATTGTTCCGGGTGGGCGGTTTGCAGAGATTTATTACTGGGACAGCTACTTCACCATGATCGGCCTGTATGAGGATGATCATGTAGACCTTATGCGTGATATGGTGCGCGATATTGCATCGCTTATCGATACATATGGGCATATGCCCAATGGCAACCGCACCTATTACCTCAGCCGTTCTGGCCTGCCATTCTTTTCCCTCATGCTGGATTTGCTTGCCAGCCATGATGGGCAGATTGCCTACACATCCTTCCTGCCGGAACTGCAGAAGGAATATGATTACTGGACCTTGGGTGCGGCCAATCTGCCGCCGGGCATGGCGCGGCACCATGTGGTGCGCCTACAAGATGGTACCCTCATGTTCCGCCACTGGGATACGCGCAGCGCCCCGCGTGATGAAAGCTGGCCGCAGGATATGGCCACAGCGCAGGAAACAAGCCGCCCTTCTGGCGAAGTCTGGCGTGATTTGCGGGCCGCGGCGGAAACCGGGTGGGATTTTTCATCACGCTGGTTGGCTGATGGTAAAACGCTGACAACAATCCAAACCACATCACTGCTGACAATTGAGCTGAACTGTCTGATGGTGCATCTGGATCAGACACTCTCCCATGCCTATGCGCTGAATGGGCAGGAAGATAAGGCCAGTTATTACGCGCAGCAGGCAGAAATTTTACGTTCTGGTATTAATCGGTTTTTGTGGAACGAAAAACAGGGTGCCTATTTTGATTACAATTGGCGCACCGGGCGGCAGACGGATATCCTTTCCATTGCCACTTCCATGCCGCTGTTTTTGCATCAAGCCAGTGTCAATCAGGCCGATGCTGTGGCCGAAACCCTTAAAACCCGCTTGCTGCATGTGGGCGGTTTAACCGCAACAGAGCATCCAACAGGCCAGCAGTGGGATGCCCCAAATGGTTGGGCACCGTTGGAATGGATGGCCGTTAAAGGGCTGGAACAATATGGGCATCACGAATTTGCGGCCGATATTGCGCGCCGTTGGATGGCCCGCGTGATTGGCACCTTTGAACGCAGTGGTGTGTTGCTGGAAAAATACGATGTTTCTGCCACCGAGATCAGCCCAACAGGCGGTAAAGGTGGTGGGGAATACCCCATGCAGATTGGCTTTGGTTGGACGAACGGCACCTTGGTGGGCTTTATGAACCGCTACCCGCAAAATACGCGGCAGGTGTTGGATAATAACCCACTGGCAGATCAACCCTCGCAAGAACCTCTGCCCCCAATTGATGCGTGGGATGCAAAGGGCCCGGAAATTCCAGTGGAAGAACGTTCGCCCTTGCGTGGTGTGCCGTTGTCATCCCTCAATATGGAACAATTCAACAAGGATGATGATGGAGACGATGATGATGACGCCCCTGCGCAGGATGCCCCGCACAGTGCGCCTTCATCAGACAAACCGATCCAGCATAACGATCAGCCAGTTAAACCAAAGGATCAGTAAGCACCGGTTAGTGTATTACGGGGTGTAGTGAATTACACTCCGAATGGACTTGCCCTCGTGCATCAGGTCAAACGCTGTGTTGATATCTTCCAGCGGCATGGTGTGGGTTACAAATGGGGCCAGCTCAATTTTGCCTGCCATGGCATCTTCCACCATGCCGGGGAGCTGTGTGCGGCCTTTAACGCCACCAAATGCCGTGCCTTTCCATGTACGGCCCGTTACCAACTGGAACGGACGGGTGGAAATTTCCTTTCCGGCACCGGCCACGCCAATAACTACGGATTGGCCCCAGCCACGGTGTGCACACTCCAAGGCCGCGCGCATAACTTCAACATTGCCGATACATTCAAAGCTGTGGTCCACGCCCCAGCCTGTCATTTCAATAATAACCTGCTGAATGGGGGCCTCATAATCCTTGGGATTAATGAAATCCGTAGCCCCAAAAGCCTTGGCCAGTTCAAATTTGTCCGGGTTGGTATCAATAGCAAAAATCCGTCCGGCCTTGGCTTGGCGCGCGCCCTGAATAACGGCTAGCCCGATACCGCCCAATCCAAAAACAGCTACAGAATCCCCTTCTTGCACTTTGGCTGTGTTGTGTACGGCCCCAATACCTGTGGTAACGCCACAGCCCAGCAGGCAGACCTGTTCGGGGTTGGATTTTGGGTTGATTTTAGCCAAGGAAACTTCGGCTACCACCGTGTATTCACTAAAGGTGGAACACCCCATGTAGTGGTAAAGAGGCTGGCCTTTGTAGGAAAAACGGCTGGTGCCATCCGGCATCACGCCTTTACCCTGTGTGGCACGCACGGCAATGCACAAGTTGGTTTTGCCAGAAGTACAGAACTCACACTTACCGCATTCTGCCGTATATAGCGGAATAACGTGGTCTCCGGGCTTAACGCTGGTAACGCCTTCGCCAACTTCCATCACAATACCTGCACCCTCATGCCCTAGCACAACGGGAAATAGACCTTCAGGGTCCTGCCCCGAAAGAGTGAAGGCATCTGTGTGGCAAACGCCCGTGTTCAGGATTTTAACCAGAACTTCCCCGGCCTGTGGGGGGGCTACATCAATTTCAACAATTTCCAGAGGCTGGCCCGGTTTGAATGCAACTGCGGCGCGTGATTTCATGAAAACCTTCTCCTGTTCCTCAAGGCTGGCAGTAATCTGCCATATTCACTTGCCTGTTGATATTGAGAGTTCGGGGTGAACCCATCACAATTTCCCCTCAATATAAACATCGTGGTATTTCGTGTTCTCCATCATAAATGGTATTTATCAAAAACACCTTCTGCCCCTGCCCTTTGGGTTCAGGATTTCAGACGGAGAAATTAAAGGATGATAAAATGAAGTGCCCTTCTTGCGGTTCCGAGTATCCCTATCATGATGGAAATTTGTGGGTTTGCCCGGAATGTGCCCATGAATGGAATGAAGAAACCCAAGCGGATGCTGCAGAAGCAGAGGATTCATCTGTTGTGCGAGATGCCAACGGAAACCAACTTGCTGATGGTGATACGGTAACGGTTTTGAAAGACCTGAAAATTAAAGGATCTTCTCAGGCTGTTAAAGGCGGCACCAAGGTTAAGAACATTCGGCTGGTGGATGCGGGAGATGGCCACAACATTGCCTGTAAGATAGCTGGCTTTGGTGCGATGAACCTGAAATCAGAGTTCGTGAAGAAATCCTGATTAGTCAAGCAGAGGGCGCATGTTTGAACATACGCCCTCTGGTTTGTTGGGCTTTGTGTTTACATCCACGCCAACAAGGGTGAAATGCAAAGTAGAACGCCAATAAGGGTAATAAATACGAGGCTGGGCTTGCGATATTTGCGCAGATCAGGCGTTTTTACCACCAGCCAGACGGGTAGCAAGCAGCCAATAATACCAAAAATCGGGCTGCTGAATGTTGTAAAAGACAACACCGGCAAATTGGCAACCACCGCACCCCATGAAAGGAGAATAGCAAACCCCATAACGCCATACTGAACCCAGTTGCGGTGCAGATGCCCAGGTTTGACCCAATGCCCCAGCATGGAACTGAAAATACCCACGCTGGCTTCCCGAAAACCAAGGTAGACCCCAAAAAATGCTGTCATAACGGCAAAAAGGTTCAGAATAACGCCAATTAAGCTGATAGAACTTGCCGGAAATACCTGCGCAATAATGGCTAAGGCAGAAATGTTTTGCTGATACGCGGCAATGGCATCACTTGGCTTCATGGCCAGTGTAAAGGATATTGCGTAGAAAAAGACCGTTACAAACAGAATGGCAAAAGCAATATTCATGGCCCGCAAGGCCTTGTAACGCGCCACTTCTGGAGATTTTTCCCGTGCCCGGTAGGAAATAACCATTGGGCTGAGGGTTTGAATAAACAAAATGGACGTAAGCGTAAAAGGCAGCGTGATAACGGCTTTTGTTACCAACGTGCCAACGGGAGGTAATGCGCCAAGGTTGGCGGTGTTCCAGCGTGGGATCATGAAAATACCCATGGCTGCTACAATAAGCAGTTTGGTGATCACCATAAAGGAAGACATGCGGAACAGCAGCTTTTCCCCGCGAGAGGCCAAGCCTACCAGAACGGCCAGCAGAATAAGCGGGTACCACGCATAATTGGAAAGCAGATGCGGCGTTATGCCAAAGCTGTGCAAGTAAGATGCGCTATCCCGCGTAATGGCGGTGGCATATACAAACATCCATATAACCAGCATGACAAAATAGAGCGCACCCAATAATGTGCCCCAACCCCGCCCCAGATAGCTGGAGATCATATCTGGGTATGTCTGGCTGACGCGCGCAGATGCCAGTGTGTTGATGAACAGCCGCTGAAACAGATACATACCGGGGTATCCGACAACAGCAGACAGTAAAAACACCCACACGCCCATCAGCCCTACCTGAACGGGCAGAAACACAATACCCGCACCAATGGCCATGCCAATGCTCATGACAATCCAGCCGATATCTGTGCCATCAAACCGGGTTGCCTCTTTCCATTTCTGGGGAGAAAGCGCATCGGGTCCGGCGTTTAATAGGCGTGTATCAGGAGGCTGCATAAATGTTTCCGTAATCTAGGTGATCTCATTTATAGAACGAGTAGATTGAGAAAACGCATAAAACAACAAATTTTACGTAATCAGATAAATCAACGAATAAAAATCGTTAATTAAGAGCTTTAAAGCTAAAGCTGTGTCCGGCCAATACGCTTCATTTTAATGATGTCTGTGCTATGGGCGTTTTTAGCCATCAATCCCATCTTCTTAGCGGTATTGTTTTTATAAAAATGAACACACAGTTTTCTCCAAGCACCAAAACCGTTGCCCTTATCGGTGCTGGAGCCGTCGGGCTTTGTCTAGCTGCGGCTTTTATACGGGCTGGGTGGCAGGTTGTGGTGTGTGGAGCGCGGGCGCGCTTTCCTCAAATTGAAGAAACTGTAGGAACAGATACCCACACCTATTCTATCCGGCATGCTGCCACACCGGCAGATATTGGCC
The DNA here is from genome assembly GCF_050106715.1 of Acetobacter sp. AAB5. NCBI lineage: Bacteria > Pseudomonadati > Pseudomonadota > Alphaproteobacteria > Acetobacterales > Acetobacteraceae > Acetobacter > Acetobacter sp. AAB5. The sequence goes on along the minus strand of NZ_JBNIEW010000001.1, from coordinate 29,928 downwards.
CTTGCGATACCGTTATTCTGGCCGTGAAGTCTTACCAAACCCAAGATGTCTCCGTCTGGCTAAGCGCGTTTAACCGGGCCAGCGCCACTTTTCTGGTTGCACAAAACGGGCTTGGACAAAAAGAGCGTGTGGCCGCCTATGCGCCACACGCCAATATTCTGCCAGCTATTGTTTATTTCAATGCGCAGCGTTTTGCCCCCGGCAGGGTCACGTTAAAGCGTATTGGAGCGCATGATTTATGCGTGCCAGATGATACCGCAGCACAATATTTTGCAGATGTTCTGCAAAAAGGAGGCATGCGGGTGCAGATAACAGCAGATATGGCCACTGCACTGTGGTTGAAATTGCTGGCAAATATTACAGCCAACCCTATTACCACGCTTACAGGCCGCCGCACAGGAATCATGCAAGAATGCACTATTCAGGCTGCCGCACGGCAGATTATGACCGAAGCAGTAAAGGTTGGGCAAGCTGAAGGCGCAAAACTAACCGCGCGGCATGTAGAGGATATTCTTTTATGGCTGCAAACCATACCGGCAGAAAGTGTCACATCCATGTTGCAGGATCGTCAGGCCGGACGACAGTTGGAATATGAAGCTTTAACAGGTTACGTTGTGAAAGCAGCAGAAAAACATGGAATTGATGTTCCACTGAACCATCTGGTTTTGTCTCTGTTATCTTCTATCCACCCCGCAGATCCGTAAAGGCACAGCAGCATCATGAAACGTGCGTTTAAAGTTGTAGATGTTTTTACAAAAACGCCTCTTCTGGGTAATCCGGTAGCCGTTGTGCTGGATGCAGATGGGCTGGATACAAAAACCATGCAGGCCATTGCAGGTTGGACAAATTTGTCTGAAACCACGTTTCTATTACCACCTCAAAACCCGCAGGCCGATTACCAGTTACGCATATTTACCCCACGGCATGAGCTCCCATTTGCCGGTCACCCAACTCTTGGCAGTGCTCATGCCGTGCTGGAAGCCGGGCGCGCTGCGCCACGCAATGGTGTGTTGGTGCAGGAATGTGGTGTTGGGCTTGTAAAGCTGGCTGTGGATGGGGATGGCGTAAACAGAACACTCTCTTTTGCCGTGCCTCCAGCAAAGCTTACCCCATTAAACCCAGCCCAGATTGAAAGGTTGGAGGGTATTTTGGGCGCTACAGTTGAGCGTAAAATTACCCCCATGATTGTGGATATGGGCGTGGTCTGGATTGTTGCGCAACTTTCCAGCGCAGCTAAAGTGCAGGCCTTGCGCCCAGATTTTGCACGTTCCGTGGCGTTTGAGCACAGCCTTGGCGCTACCGGAATTACGGTTTTTGGGCCGCATACAACAGGCGATGCCCAAATAGAAGTGCGGTCTTTTGCCTGTTCTCAAGGTGTGCAGGAAGACCCGGTATGTGGCAGCGGAAACGGAAGTGTAGCCATATTTCGCCAAGCACATGGGCTGCTGCCTAAAAGACATAGCGCCTATATCGCCACGCAAGGGCATTGCCTTGGGCGATCTGGCCGCATTGCGGTGCACATTGCCCCTGATGGTCAAATAGCAATTGGCGGCCAGTGCGTGACAACAGTGGATGGCGTTTTACAAAACTAACGGAAACTGTTTTGAAGCACCTTCCCTTTATACAGACACAGCCTCTGCCAGACGTTTTACAACGTGGCGTGAATGCTGCATGAGTTCTGGCAGATCAACACTTTTTACGACACCATCATACACCACGGGTTTACCCGCTTTCAGCACGTGCCGAACACATGCTGCCCCGGAAGCAACGGGTGCAATAAGCGGATCTGCCAACCCAGCATGACGCGGGTGATTGATATCGTGCACAACCAGATCTGCCACCATACCTTCCGCCACGGCTCCTATATCTGGTAGCCCCAGAATACGGGCACCCTCGTAAGAACTCCAGCGCACCACATCTTCGCACCGAATAGCATCTGCGCCCTGCACGAAGCGATGCAAAAGCCACGCGGTATGCATTTCTGCCCCCATATCGCAGGCCTCGTTTGAAGCCGCGCCGTCAACCGCCAGAGAAACACGCCCCCCAGCCTGTTCCAAAGCCGGTGCTGGCGCAATGCCAGAACCCAGCCGCCCGTTGCTTTGCGGGCAATGGGCCATGCCTGTTTGAGTTTGGGCCAGAAGCGCTATTTCGCTGGCATCAAGGTGCACCAAATGGGCAAACCAGACATCCGGGCCTAGCCAGCCATGCTCCCCTACAAACTGAACGGGGCGCATGCCGTACACTTCGTTGCAGTATTTAACGTAATTTTCTGTTTCAGAAAGATGGGTATGCAGGCCAATGCCCATGCTACGTGCGCCTTCCGCCAGTGCACGTAGCTCATCCGGTGTTACGCCCCATGTGGGGGTGTTGGGCGCTATGGCAATGCGTCTGCTGCTATCTGGTGCCGGATCATGATAACGGCTGACCAGATCACTCACGCGCTTGAGCATTTCATCCAGCGTTTCTGTGGGGGCTGGAACAATTTCATCCGTATCAAACTTGCGGGTTCGGGTGGTGCCTCCACGCGCCAGAACCAGCCGCATCCCCAGTTTTTCCGCTGTTTCAAACAGCACAGCGGCAGGATCATACTGATAGCTGCGGGCAAACAGATAATGATGATCCACTACCGTCGTGCAGCCGGAGAGAAGAAGCTCTACCATACCAACCTGAGCAGCAGTTTGCAGCGTATCTTCATCCAGATAACGCCAATACGTATTGGGTACCAGGCGCAGCCATTTTTCAAGTGGCGCATTAATGGCTGATGGAATGCCCTTCAACATGCTTTGGAACAAATGATGGTGGGTGGAAACCAAGCCCGGGGTAATCACCCCACCCTTTGCATCCAGCACCGTATCTTCTGCCTGTTCGGGAATATGCCCAATGCTGACAATGCGCCCCGCCCGTATGCGGATATCTCCTGTGCGCCGTTCCTGTGGCCCTTTCAGGCCAGTGAGAATGCCGGATGCGTTGCGTATAACCAGATCATTCATGCGGGCATTACCTTGGCGAGATCTGTGAATTTGCTTGTAAAGGCGGATTGCCAGTTTACGGTTTTATCCAGCAGATCATTATCCACCATAAATTGATACGTTGCCTGCCAGCGGGCTTCTGTCATGCAGCCTAGCCCTAATGTTTTTGTATCTCCACCTTCCACAACATTGGCTTTGGCCATGGCGTTATGGCCAAACATGATCTGGCCTTCTGTCATGCGTGGGTTGGCTTTGCGTATCAGGGCATTGCCGGGTTCTGGGTCTTGCATATAATCCTGCCACCCTAAGAGAGAGGCATGCACGAAGGCTTGCGTGGTGGCATCATTTTTGTCTGCAAATTCGTGCGTGGTCAGCACGGGTGTGCCGTATGGTGGGTAGCCCAGATCTGCAAATGGAAAGAATTTTACAGGCACATTGCGCTGCTGGGCCTCGTAGGGTTCGGACGATGCGTAGGCTTGCACAGCCATTTCCGGGTCCAGAAAAAATGGTTGCAGGTTAAAGGTGTAAGGCTTTGCCTGTGCTGGGCTATAGCCAAACTTCTTGCACAGCCACCCCCAGTAGGATGCATGGGCGGGGCTGGAAATGAGAATGGGATGATTACGTAGCTGGGCTAGATCTGTAATGTTATCGTGCGTCATCAACCCTTGCAGATCATGCTGGAAAGAGGACATGACAGTCAGCAACGGCATGCCGCCCTGTATGCCGCGTAGGGTTTGAAAATCATAACCTGTTACAAAATCTGCGCGGCCTGCGGCCAGTATTTGCATGGTATTTACCTGCGGGCCGCCCATATCTATTTGTACATCCAGCCCTTTTTGCGCATAAAACCCCTTGGCCAGCGCCTGATAAAATCCGCCTACTTCTGCCTGCGCAAACCATGATAGCAGCAGCCTGACCGGCGTTGCGGCATGCGCACGTTTAAACGGCGTAAATGCAGCAACAGACGATGCCGCAGCAGCTGAAAGCAATGTTCGACGTGTAAGAGACATTCCGAGTTCCTGCACTGGCACGATCTGTTTATTTCGTATCCGGTATGTTCATACAGAACGTACGCATTTGGGAAGCTGTAAAATAGAGCACGCGCCATTGCTTTTTTTGTAATGATTTCCCCCTTGATCTTCGCAGGATTGAATGGCCTAAACTGCATAAATCATTTCTATGCAGGAATGTTATATGTTGCGCCTGTCCGCTTTTTCTTCCCCGGTTGTTCTTTCTCGTCTGGCTAAAACTGCCATGGTGGGGGCATTGGGTACGTTTGGCCTGATTGTCGCGCTGAATAACGTGACTGATTACAACTCCAATTTTCAGTTTGTGCGTCATGTTTTAAGCATGGACACAACTTTCCGTGGGAACAGTCTGATGTGGCGCGCCATATCCCAGCCTGCTCTGTGGCACCTGTTTTACGGCCTGATTATTCTGGGGGAAGCTGCAACGGGTCTGCTTTTTGCCATTGCAGCTTGCCAGATGGGTGCGCGCCTTCTGGCCCCGCAAGATACGTTTAGAGCAGCAAAAAAGTTTGTGCCCGCTGCCACCGCTCTGGGGTTTCTGATCTGGTTTTTTGGCTTTTCTGTTGTGGGTGCCGAGTGGTTTCTCATGTGGCAATCACAGGCATGGAACGGCCAGCAACCTGCATTCCGCTTTTTTATCACTATGCTGGCTGTGTGCATTTACGTGCAGCAGCCCGAATAATCTTTTGCCTTTTCTTCTGCAAAGTTTGGATAGATCATGCAAGAAACCGTTATCAGCATTCAGTCTGCTGAAAAAACCTTTCCAAACGGTGTTCAGGGGCTGGCACCTATTACCTTGGATATTCATCCCAAAGAACGTATCGGCCTGATTGGCCCTTCTGGTTGCGGTAAAAGCACGTTGCTAAAGCTGATTGCCAATTTACATCAACCTTCCTCTGGGCATTTGAAGTGGTGGAACAAAGGGTTTGCAGAAGTAGGCAAGGAAAACCGGCGGCTGTCCTTCGTGTTTCAGGAGCCTACCCTCATGCCGTGGAGCACAGTACGCAAAAACGTGCGTTTGCCGCTGGATCTGGAAGGTATCTCTCCCGCAGTATCAGAACCACGGGTGCAGCATGCGCTGGAAATTGTTGGCTTGGCCCATGCGGCAGATCGCTTTCCCGCCCAGCTTTCAGGCGGGATGAAGATGCGTGTCTCCATTGCGCGGGCATTGGTCACGCGCCCTAACCTGCTTTTAATGGATGAACCCTTTGGCGCTTTGGATGAACTCACCCGCAATCGGCTGGATGAAGACATGGCCACATTATGCGCCAAGGATGACCTTACCCTGTTGTTTGTAACGCATTCTTTGTATGAGGCCGCTTTTCTTTCTACCCGTGTTATGGTTATGGCGGCGCATCCGGGGCGTATATTTGCCGAATATAAAATTGATCCTGCCATCCCCAGAAATGAGGATTTTCGCTTAAGCGATACATTTGCCACGATCTGCCAGGATCTCAGCAAACTGCTTATCGAAGCCTCTCATTCCTCCCTTCTTGCAGAGGTGGCTTAGCCTATGCCCGCCCGCCTGATATCCATTTTTGCGCCTCTTGCTGTTGGCATTCTGTTTCTGCTGTTATGGCAGGGTGTCTGTTATTTTTGGCACATTCCGCCTTACCTTATGCCCGCGCCATCTGATATCGCACACTCTCTGGCCAGCAATATTGGCACCTTGTGCCATGCGTTGTACAGCACGCTTACGGTAACATTGGCGGCGCTTTTGGTTTCTGTGGTTTTAGGTGTTTTGGTTGCCTTTGTGCTGGTGCAACATCCGCTGATCGAACGCAGCCTGATGCCCTATGTGGTGCTCATGCAGGTAACGCCTGTGGTAGCCCTTGCCCCGTTGATTATCATTTTAGTGAAAACAACGTTGCTGGCTCTTGTTATCTGCGCCACGTTGATTGCCATTTTCCCTATTATTTCCAACACCTTGCAGGGTCTTAAAAGTGTTGATCCGGGGCTGGCGGCGTTTTTCCGTATGCATAAAGCCTCGCGCCTTAAAACGCTTTTGCGCCTGCAAATACCCAGCGCTTTGCCCATGTTTATGGCGGGCTTGCAAATTTCTAGCGGTTTGGCCCTTGTTGGCGCTGTAGTGGCAGAGTTTGTGGCTGGCACAGGTGGGAACAGCGCTGGCTTGGCCTACGAAATTTTGCAGGCTGGTTTTCAGATGGATATTCCGCGTATGTTTGCTGCGCTGTTCATGATCACCCTTACGGGTCTTGCGCTCTATATGGCTACCAGCAGCATCAAAAAACTGGTGTTATATAATCGCGTTCAGCATTGAAAATTGGCCTTGTTACCTGCGTAATTTTGTTGACTATTCGAAATATATTCATCTATACTACAAAAAGTGAGTAGAAGCGGTCGGAATAGAAATATTCTGGGCATTGCTCCACCATGTTGGCCTTATTCAGCATGGGGGAAGCTTTGGCCGCTAGATACTATGCTTTCCCACATGCTGGTTAGTGCCAACTGCTACGCCCCACGGGCCAGTTTGCAATTTGTGTGTGAGAAACGCCATGACCCTAAACACCAAAACCACTCCAAATTACTCTATGGAGGAGCTTAAGCGCGAGGCGACTATTGGCAGTATGGGCACAACCTCTGCCCGCTCTATTCCAGTGATTAATTTTTCAGATTACGAGAACAGGCGTAGTCAGATTGCGGATGATCTGTGGAATGCTGCTACAAAAGATGGTTTTTTTCAGGTTATCAATCACGGTATTTCGTTGGAAGATATTGATAAGGCCTTTGCAGAAGCAAAAAGATTTTTTGCTCTTCCCATGTCAGAAAAAGAGGTTTTCAAAAAGAAACCAACCGTGAATGCTGGCTGGGAATATTGCTCTCAGGTGCGGCCTTCCACCGGTACGCCAGATAACAAGGAATCTTACCAGATTACTTTGCCGGAAATGGATAATCTGTGGCCTGATGAACAAGTTCTTCCCGGATTTCAGGCAAAACTTCTGCAATTTGAGGAAGATAACTGGCAACTTGCCATGAAAATACTTTCCTGTTTTGCAGAAAAACTTGGGTTTAAAACAGATTTTTTTGCAGAGTGCTGTAAAAGATCTTCTCCGGGGTATCAGTGTACCTTACGTCTTATCCATTACATGAGCATGGAAAACGCCAAACCGGAAGATTTCAAGCAATGGCGCGCCGGTGCCCATTCAGACTTCGACTGTCTCACGCTTTTGCATCTGCGAGAAGGTGAAGGCGGCTTGCAGCTTTGCCCAGGCAACGAAATTTCATCCAATGCGTGGACAGAAGTTACACCCGTAGCAGGTGCCGTTACCTGTAATATTGGCGATATGCTGATGCGTTGGAGCGATGATAAGCTTAAGTCCACCCTCCACCGTGTGCGTATGCCGCAACCGGGTGAATATCTTGGCCCACGTTTGTCTGTTCCATTTTTCTGCCAGGCAAACCGGGAGGCTGTGATTGAAGGGCCAGAAGGTAAATATCCCCCCATCACAGCGGAAGACTACATTTATCAGCGCTTACATGCCAATTTTGTGCAAAAACACAAGTAAAGGATAAATATGGGGGAAGTTTAACTTCCCTCATACAGTTTTTGTGCCAGCCGGTTATGCTGTTCTATTACGGCATGCACATCCAGCTTTGTGAAATGTCCGTCCTGTATCAGCACCTTGCCATTAACCATGCTAAAGGCAACGGAAGATGGTGTGCAAAACACCAAAGCAGCTACCGGGTCACTTAATGCACCAGTGTATTCCAGCTTGCGCATATCAAATGCAATAATATCGGCTGCTTTTCCCACCGCTAATTGGCCAATATCTGTGCGGCCCAGAACTTTGGCCCCTCCGCGCGTGGCTAAAGCCAACACATCACGCGCTTTAAGCATGATGGCCTGTTCATCCTGCGCAGATAACAGGCGAGAAACCAGCATAGCTTGCCGGGCTTCTGCCAGAATGCTCGCACCATCATTAGAGGCAGACCCATCAACCCCTAGTCCTACCGGAACACCATGCTGTTGCATGGTCCAAACAGGGGCAATGCCAGATGCCAAACGCATGTTAGAACATGGGCAATGGGCTATTCCCGTGCCCGTTTGGCCAAATCGGACCATGCCTGCGGTGTCTAGTTTAACGCAATGGGCATGCCATACATCGGCCCCAACCCAGCCAACATCTTCTGCATATTCTGCTGGTGTTTGGCCAAAGCGTTCCTTGCTGTAAGCTACATCATGCTCATTTTCGGCCAGATGTGTGTGCAGCCGGGTGCCTGTGGTGCGGGCCAGTTCTGCCATATCACGCATAAGCTCCGGGCTGACAGAAAAAGGCGAGCACGGCGCACCTCCTACAGTTAGCATCGCCAGAGGCTCTGGGTCATGGTACGTTTCAATCACGCGCAACGTATCACGCAGAATATCGGCTTCTTTTTCTACCAAAATATCTGGTGGTAGCCCCCCTGCGCTTTCTCCAACACTCATGCTGCCACGGCAGGCATGAAAGCGCATGCCCATTTCAAGCCCAGCCTCAATTTCATCATCAAGGCGGCATCCATTAGGGAAAAGGTAGAGATGATCACTGGTTGTGGTGCAGCCAGACATCAACAGTTCTGCCATAGCCGTGCGGGTGGAGGCTTTTACCATTTCTGGCGTTAAGCGTGCCCAAATGGGGTAAAGTGTTTGCAGCCACTGGAAAAGCGATGCGTCCTGAGCCTGCGGAATAACCCGCGTTAAGGACTGATACATGTGGTGGTGCGTGTTCACCATGCCGGGCATCACCACATGGCCAGACATATCCAGCACGTCATCTGCTGGGGGATGTGGGTCTTCCATACCACCAAGGGCGACAATCTGCCGCCCTTCTATCGCGATCCACCCGTTTTTCAACTCTTGCCTGGCATCATCCATTGTGACGAGGCAGAGGGCATTTTTCAGCAAGTATCGACGTGACATGGTAAAAACACCTAGCCCCTCCCTTTGTAGTAAAGAGAGGGGCGTTAAGTTTGTTCAGGACGGTATTAGAAAGAGGTAGAAATTGTGCCTGTCATGGAGAAACGTGGTTCCACCATAAAGGTATTGCCGTAACCAGTATATGCTGCGGAGCTACCGCTATAAACCGTGCCGGAATCATGCTTGCTGTAAACAGCGCCCATGGCACCTGTGCGCACAATAGAGCCCGTAAGGTTGGTGAAGTTCAACCGGAATGTGGGAGACTTCACAAAGCCAAATGGCTTGAAGTGATACCCAACCGTCAGGCTGTTGGTCACGTAACCCGGTATTCTCTGATCCCCGGCAACGCTCACGGATTGCGGGCCGGTGTAATGTACGGAACCATTGGCAAAGAAGCCTTTATACTTATAGGTCAAACCAAAGTTAGCCATAACCCGTGGCGCCATAATGGCCTGCGTGCCCTTGGAATGCAGCATGATGTTCTGGTACGGATCGAACACGTTGCTATCCTGCGTGGCGTGCAGATACTCCACAGAAGCATAGGGGCTGAAACCGTGGATTTCACGCCCGGCAATCATGAAGTCCAGCCCGCGCATGGTCTGACTGCCGATGGAGAACGGCCGGTAGTTGTTCATGCCCAAATACTGGTCAACCACACGGTTGGTAACGTTGTAGTTGAAGAATGACAGATCCATCATCATGTAGCGGTTGTGGTAGCGATACCCCAGTTCTTCCTTGATGGAATACTGGTTTTTCAGGATAGGCACATCTGTGTACAGCCAGCCCATATCGTTTTCTGTCGGCTGGCGGTAATCCCCTTCCGCATTCACATAGATCTGGTTCTGATCGTTAATATTGTAGCTGATGGAAAGCTGCGGCAATGGCGCCGTGCTGTTGCGCCCCTGGCTTCCGTAGTAATCCTTGTTCCATGCGTTGGACATAACAAACTTGAAGCCGCCGTTAATCAGCAGTTTGTCGTGCAGATACTTGGCTGTATCCTGAATGAACAGCGAATGGATTTCATACCCAGCAACCTGCCGATCGCCTTTATCAATACGATACTGAGACCAGTTCGGGCTGGGGGCACCGCCAGCAGGCATAGCAAAACTGGTAGGATAGCTACGGTCTGACTGGCTGTTGTTATACCAGTAACCGAAGGTCAGGTGGTTGTGCCTGTCAATATCGTAGCTGAGGGATGCCGTAGCCCCCACTACCCGGTCACCATGTTCCTGAAAGTAACCGATTGTGTTCTGCATATCACCCGCAGCATTCGCTTCCGCGCCATTGGGTTTGGCGCTCCAGCCCTGCCCGTAGGTGAGGTATGGGTGCAGATCAAACGAGAGCTTGTCTGTAATAACGGTGTGGATTGGCGCACTCAGGAAAATCTGGTTCCAGTGGTCAGCATTGTTCTTCCAATAGTTTGCATTCCCCGGATGGGATGAACGATCCCAGCCCTGCCCCGTGTGCTTATACAGCATGAACTGATCTTCTGTAGGGTAGTTATCAATGGTCCAGTCAGCCGAGTTCCATGAGATAAACAGGTTGGCGTTGGAACCGTTTTCCCAATCCTTGCGTGCGCCAAAATCAATATGCTTACGCTCGTTAATGCCAGAGCCCATCCAGCTACGTGCATGCGTGTTGGAGAAGGAAAAGTAGCCTCGGATACCGCTATTGCCGATATCACCGGAATCAAGGCGAATAAATTCGCGCGAGAGATTGTTGGTGCCGTAGGAAAAATCCGTCATACCGCCAAATTTATGTGACGCGACATGGGATTTGGAGTTCATTACCCCACCAGCGGCAGACATAACCGGCAGATCACGCGCGGCACTGCCCGGGGTGATGCTAACTTCATCCACGTTTTCTGAATCAATAATTTCTGCCAGATATTTTGCCTGCCCGGCAGAAATGCCATCTACCATAATGGCCATATCACGGTCTGTCAGGCCGCGTGTCTGCACCTGTCCGCCCTGCATGCCCGATGTATCTGGCGTGGTAACGTTCACGCTTGGCAGGTTTTTAACCAGATCCAGCGCGGTGGAAACGGGGCTGCGCATATCAATATATTCTTTGGTGACTGTCTGCACCGCATGAGGGGCTGTTTCAAGCCGCATCATGCCGCCACCGCCATTGCGCTTGCGGCGTGTGGAACCCACCGAGATTTCTTCTGCCCCATGCGCCTCAATTGCTTTTGTGGAGCGTGGGCGTGCATGTGCCGCAGAAGGCGTTGAAGATGCCCGTGTAAGCTGGGATGATTTTTTGGCTGCCGTAGCCGTTTGTGCCTGAGCCGTAGAAAGGCTGGCGCAAAATCCAACAGCACTGACAAGGCAGGACAATGTTGCAAGATGTTGGCGGTATGTCAGTCGGGACAAAACTGGGCGGGACGGCGCAATAATCCGAAAGGACATGAGAAAATTCCTCAGCAGGGAAGCTTAACAACGATGCAGAAACAGGAGGTCAGTTTATTCAAATTGACCTGTGTAGAAGCCGTAATTTGAAAATCGGCAGAGATCTTTGAGTAAGCTTCCGACATGAGATTAAGGCTCCGGGCAGCGGGCGGATAAAACGATACGATATCGATATATATAGGCATATAAGCGATCGCACAAAAACAAAAAAAGCATTTTCTTGTTGCCGTTTTAAGAGCGCTATCTGATCTGAATTTGGCAATGCAACATTGCTTTTTTTGCTTTTGAGAGAACAGAAAAAACCTGCGTATAATTTGTTTCGCCCTTGATATGGCGCAAGAAGTAACGTTTTTTATTGACCTCCTAACCCTAGAGGCCTGCATGCAAATCCTGCCCAATGTTCCATGTGTTGCAGATGCGTCCGGGAAAAGGGCAGTACAACGGTGTGACTTTTTAGGTCACATTCCTTTTTCAGATACATCAGAGGGCTTGTTCCGCTCCTATCTTTCCCCTGCCTATATGGCCAGCGTAAAGCAGGTGCGCACATGGATGGAAGAAGCCGGTATGCACTGCCGGATAGATGCCGCAGGTAATCTGATTGGCCGCTATGAGGCCCTTACCCCCAACGCTCCTGCCCTGCTTATTGGTTCTCATCTTGATAGTGTCAAAAACGCAGGCAAGTATGATGGCACATTAGGCGTTATTCTGGGCATAGAGGCTGTTGCCAGCTTTCATGCACAACAAAAGCGCTTTTCCTTCGCCATAGAAATTATTGGGTTTGGAGATGAAGAAGGCTCGCGCTTTCCGGTTTCCATGCTGACATCCCGCGCTGTGGCGGGCTCTTTAGACACGTTGCCAGACGTGCAGGATACTCAAGGCACCAGCATCCAGCAGGCACTTCAGGAAAGAGGGCTAGACCCCGCATGCTATCTGGAAGCCGCTTATAAGCCTTCTCAGGTTCTCGCGTATTTTGAAGCGCATATAGAACAAGGCCCTGTTCTGGAAAGTACGGGCCATGCGGTAGGCTTGGTAACATCTATTGCCGCGCAATATCGGTTTAAGATGACAATGAAAGGCATGGCCGGGCATGCAGGCACATTGCCCATGCATTTGCGCCAAGATGCTCTGGCCGCAGCCGCAGAAGCGATTTGCTGTATAGAAAAGATTGCGCAATCCGGCCCGAATGATCTGGTGGCAACCGTAGGGCAGATGAGCGTAAAGCCAGGTGCCCCCAATATTGTACCCGGCTGGGTGGAATTTAGTATTGATGTGCGGGCTGGCACGGAAGATGTGCGCAACAAAGCCGCAGAAACACTCACTCATGCTTTGCAGGGAATCAGCCAAAAACGCGGCGTGGAGATGCAACTTGCCCTCCAGCATGATCTTTCCGCCACGCAGTGTAACCCGCAGCTTAGCAACATTCTTGCCGCATCCATCCAGACAGTAACGGGCCAACCGGCTTATCCACTTGTAAGCGGTGCTGGGCATGATGCCATGATTATGGCGGCACTGGCCCCTGTATGTATGCTGTTTATCCGCTGTGAAAAAGGCATAAGCCACAACCCAGCCGAAGCTGTGCAGGATCAGGATGTAGAAACAGCTTTACGTGTCATGTGCGATTTCATCCAGAATATTCCATCAGAAAAAGCCATCTAACCATGGAGCAAACCCGTATGATTCCACCAATGTTTAAGCAGATAGATCCGCCCCAACGGTTTCTGATGGGCCCCGGCCCTATTAATGCGCATCCTCGTGTTTTGCGTGCCATGTCTGCCGATATGCTGGGGCAGTTTGACCCGGAAATGACAGAATACATGAATGAAACCATGGCGCTGTACCGCCAGGTATTCATGACACAGAACCAATGGACGTTTCTGGTAGATGGTACGGCCCGCGCCGGTATTGAGGCGGCTCTTGTTTCCTTGGTGGAACCGGGTGCAAAAATTCTTATTGTGCGTGCCGGACGCTTTGGCTTGCTGCTTTCCGAAATTGCCGAACGGGTTGGAGCAGAAATCTGCACGCTGGATCTGCCATGGGGTGAAGTAGCCTCGCTGGCGCAAATAGAAGCGGCATTGCAGGAACATCAGCCACAGGTTCTGGCCTGTATTCATGGTGATACCTCCACCACAATGGCGCAGCCTTTGGATGGTGTTGGAGCATTGTGCAAAAAATACAATGTTCTTTCTTATGCCGATGTAACGGCCACGCTGGGTGGCGTGCCTGTTTGCACGGATCGGTGGGGGATTGATGTGGTATCTGGCGGCTTGCAGAAATGTATGGGTGGGCCGCCGGGTTCTGCCCCCATTACTATTTCGGACCGGGCTGCTGAACATATTATGGCCCGCCGACATGTAGAGGCGGGTATCCGCAATGCAAGCCTTACGGATGGGCAGCGGCCGCGTATTCCATCCAATTACTTCGATCTGGCTATGGTGATGGATTACTGGTCTGAAAAGCGGCTGAACCACCATACCGAAGCAACCACCATGTTATATGGCGCCAGAGAGGCCGCTTGTATTGTGTTGGAAGAAGGGCTGGAAAACCGTTTTGCCCGCCACAAAATGGCCAGCACGGCACTTATTGCAGGCCTACGTGCCATGGGTCTAACCATTTTTGGTGATGATGCCCACCGTATGGCCAACGTAACGGGGGTATGGATTCCGGCCAGCGTGGATGGAGATAAAGTCCGACTGCGTATGCGTGAGGATTTTGGCATTGAAATTGGCACGGCTTTTGGCCCGCTAACTGGCAAAATCTGGCGTATTGGCACCATGGGTTACAATGCCGTTAAACACAAAGTGCTGCTGACATTGGGCGCATTGGAAGCAGCTTTGGCCGCCGAAGGGTTTAAGCCACCGCGCGGGGCTGCTGTGGATGCCGCCCTAGCATCTTGGCCGTAACCAGTGGGGGACGCGTAATGGAACTGAATAATCCAGAAACACTCCGGCAGGTTGAAGCATGTTCAGACCGTTACGAACGTGCTCTGGCCGAAAATGATGTGAAAGTTCTGGATGATCTGTTCTGGAATGGCCCGGAAGTGGTGCGCTACGGCGTGGGAGAAAACCTGTATGGAGCGGAAGAAATAGCAGCTTTTCGCCGCTCCAGAAAAGGAGGCAGCCCCCCGCGCCGTAACCTGCGGCGCACCATTACCGCTATTGGCACTGAAAGCGCTGTTGTCAGTCTGGAATTTCAGCGTGAAGGCTCAGACCGCACCGGTCGGCAAATGCAAACATGGATCCGGACAGACAATGGATGGAAAATTCTGGCAGCACATGTCTCGCTCATGGCAGCTCGCCCAGAAACCGAAAGCCCTGCTTTATAAGGAAATAGGCCCATGACCGCCCCTTCCTCTAATCAGGAAAATCTTGTTCGCGCACGCGCTACAGCCATAGGGCTTGATCTTTCCCCCACATGCCTACCGGGAGTGATAAGCAATTCCGCCCTTTTGGCGCACTATGCCAAACTGGTTGAACAGCACACTCTGCCCGATACGTGTGAACCAGCATACGAGTACATTCCATGACCCATTTTTCCAGCGCGCTTGCCATTGCGGAGGCTATTCGCTCTGGTAAAAAAAGTGCAGTTTCCACTATCCAGGAAACATTAAATACGTTGCGTACACAGGATAACGATATCCGATGTGTGACGCATATTTTTGCAGATGAGGCTTTGCAGCAGGCTCGTAAAATAGATGCCATGCGGCAGGCGGGCCAAACCTTGCCCCCTTTGGCAGGGGTACCGTTTGGCGTAAAAGATTTGTTTGATATTGCAGGCCATGTCACTACGGCGGGCTCTATTGTGTTGCGCAATACACCACCTGCGCAAAAAGATGCCGCCATTGTGCAGCGGCTTAAAGCTGCAGGGGCTATTCCCGTGGCAACATTGAACATGGATGAATTTGCCTACGGGTTTGCAACCGTAAACGCCCATTATGGCACCACCCATAACCCGCATGATCTGGCCCGTATGGCTGGCGGGTCTTCCGGTGGGTCTGCCGCGGCTGTTGCTGCGGGTTTTCTGCCTTTTGCCCTTGGGTCTGATACCAACGGGTCTATTCGTATTCCGGCATCATTATGCGGTGTATGGGGGATAAAGCCCACTTTTGGCCGCCTACCCCGTGCGGGTGCCTATCCGTTTTCTGCCAGTTTGGATGTGGTGGGCAGTTTTGCATCCTCTCTGGATGATCTGATCACAACATTTTACGTGATGGATGGCAGCACTCCAGCGCCAGAACCAGCCGTAGATACGCTTCGGGTTTCCAGGTTGGGAGGATGGTTTGCATCCAATCTGTCTCCTGCCCTTGTGGCTGCGCTGGACCGTGTTTGCGCCAGCCTGAAAAATTCTAGCACTGTTGAGTTGCCGGAAGTAGCAAGCGCACGTGCGGCATCTTTTTTGATAACAGCGGCGGAAGGTGGAAACCTGCATCTGCCGCGCCTGCGCAAACAGGCAGAAGAGTATGATCCCGCTACGCGAGACCGCTTGATTGCAGGGGCCTTGTTGCCATCATCCACTTATTTGCAGGCACAGCGGTTTAGAAACTGGTTTCGGCAGAAAATCCACGAGATATTCCAGAAAACAGATGTTCTCATAGCGCCAACGGTTATGGGAGAAGCCCCTTTGCTGGATGAGCCAACCATTATGGTGGATGGCAAACCCGTGTCTGCCCGGGCCAATCTAGGCTTGTTTACGCAGCCCTTAAGCCTGCCGGGCTTGCCTGTGTTGTGTTTGCCGTTGAAAAATACAGGCTCTTTGCCACTTGGTTTACAGCTTGTTGCTGCTCCGGGGCAGGAAGCCGCGCTGTTTAGTGTTGCGCGGGCGTTGAAGAAAAGCGGCTTGGCAGGATGCGTGCCCCTGCCAGAAAAGGAAATGGCCTGAACGTTATTGGGATGGGTGGAGCACATGCTCCACCACTTCCGCCGCCACAAGGGCTGCAATAACTTCTGGCCGTTTATCCCTGATACCGCGCTCTCCTATGGGGCAGATGAGGGACTGTAAACGCTCTTCTTCCATGCCAAGCTGGCGGAAGCTGTGTTCAAACCGCCTGCGTTTGGTGGCAGAGCCAATAAGCCCCACATAAGACAGATCATTCCGCAAAAGAGCAGATTCTATAATCAGCGCATCCAATGTGTGGCTGGGTGTAAGCACCAGCACGCCTGATTTAGCCGGTGTGGCGTGCAATATTGGCTCCCATTGGTCTGTTATGCGTGTTTCTACACCAGCGGGAACATTGCCAAACTCCTGCGCTCTGGGGTCCACCCATGTTAACTTCAAGGGTAATGGTGCCAACGCATAGGCCAAGGCACGGCCAACATGGCCTGCCCCAAACATAAGTAAAACTGGGCGTAATTTCAGTTCTTGCTGTATGTTGTTTTCCAGTTCCTGCACAATATCTGGCGTTACACGCTCTAGCCGCACACGGGCCCAACCTCCGCAGCATTGGTTGGTATTTTGCCCACCCAGAATAAATTCGTGCTCACGCAGCTTTTCGTGTTGGCACAGCATTTGGCGCGCCTGTAATACGCATTCATGTTCTAACGCGCCGCCCCCTACTGTTCCGGCCAGAAAAGAGGTGCCTACCAGCATAAAGGCACCAGTCTCCCGCGGGGTGGAGCCTTTGGCTTCTATAACGCGCACAAGAATGAGCTGTTCTGGATGGTGGTGCCAGTGTTGGAGAACCCTTGCAACCTCTCGCATAATCAGCTCCTATTCGTGAGACATGTCCTTTTGTTTTTTAAGCCGTTCTACTGTGCGTAAAATCTGTTCTGGCGTGGCAGGCGCATCTAGCTGTGGGCAGATACGGTAATCCGCAATGCTCGCTATGGCGTCTGATATGGCATGCAATACAGCCAGCCCATGCACAAAAGGAGGTTCCCCCACGGCTTTGGAACGGAAGATGGTTTCTTCCCGGTTAGGGGAGTTCTCCAGCAACTTCACATTAAAAATTGGGGGTCTGTCTGAACAAGCTGGAATTTTATAGGTGCTGGGGGCGTGCGTGCGCAGCCGACCTGTTTGGTCCCATACCAGCTCTTCCATTGTCAGCCACCCTGCCCCTTGGATAAAGCCCCCTTCAATCTGGCCAATATCCAGAACCGGGTTTAGGGATTGCCCCGCATCGTGCAGAATATCTACGCGTTCCATACGGTTTTCACCAGTTAGCAGGTCAACCGCAACTTCCGCACATGCGGCACCATAGGCAAAATAGTAAAATGGGCGGCCGCGGCCTGTTTTGGGGTCCCACGAAATTTTGGGTGTTTTGTAAAACCCGGATGAGGAGAGCGAAACACGGGCCATGTAGGCGGCTTTCACCACATCCACAAACGGAATGCAGCTTTCCCCCACTTGCACGCCGTTGCTTCCAAAGTGCACAGCACTTTCTGGCACCTGCCAGTGTGTGGCAGCAAAGCTGATAAGCCGCCCCTTGATCTTGCTGATAGCATCCAGAACAGCCATGCCATTCAGATCTGCCCCGCTAGATGCCGCTGTGGCAGACGTATTGGGCACCTTGCCTGTGGTTGTGGCGGTAATGCGCACACGGTTTTCGGGCAGGCCAAATTCCCGCATGGCAATTTGCACCATTTTGGTATGCAACCCCTGCCCCATTTCTGTACCACCGTGGTTCACTTGTACGGAGCCATCGGTATAGACATGCACCAGAGCGCCTGCCTGATTGAAATGCGTGGCGGTAAAGGAAATACCAAATTTAACAGGTGTAAGCGCTATACCCCGGCGAATGTATTTGCTGGTGTGGTTAAAGGCGTGAATTTCCTTACGGCGTTTGCGGTAATCACACTCTTCGGCCAGTTGTTCCATGATTTCGCGGGAAATGGAATCTTCCACGGTCATAAAATACGGTGTGATGTTCCTATCTAGCGTGCCGTATGTATTGCGCAAACGCACATCCAGTGGGTCCAGCCCCGTGGCAAAAGCAATTTCCTCCACAACACGTTCAGCCGCGGCAATGCCTTGCGGCCCACCAAAGCCCCGGAATGCCGTGTTGGATTGGGTATTGGTACGAAATGGTTCTGACCGCAGCCTTACATCCGGATAATAATAGGCGTTATCTGCATGAAACAACGCTCTGTCCGTGACAGGGCCAGATAGATCTGCAGACCATCCGCACCGTGCGGCCAGCAGCATATCAACACCCTGAATATGCCCTTGCGCATCAAAGCCGACATTATAATCAATAACAAAGTCATGCCGCTTGCCTGTCATGATCATATCATCATCACGATCAAGGCGACATTTAGCGGGGCGTTGGGTGATTTCTGCGGCCAAGGCGGCCAGACAGGCTGGAGCGTTTGCCTGAGTTTCCTTCCCCCCAAAGCCGCCGCCCATGCGGCGTACTTCTACTGTTACCAAATTGCTGGGGCGGTTAAGAACGTGTGCCACCATGTGCTGGGTTTCTGTGGGGTGCTGTGTAGAGGAGCATACGCGTATCTCTCCTTCTTCGCCCGGCGTAGCCAGTGCGGCTTGCCCTTCCAGATAAAACTGCTCCTGCCCTCCAACCGTAATGCGCCCGGCAAGCCGTTTAGGAGCTTTTTCCAAGGCATTTTCCGCATTACCGCGCACCATTTCTAACGGACGGCACACCATAGAACCGCCTTTTTGGCGGGCATCTTCAATGGAGAGAACGGCTGGCAGATCCTCATAAACAATTTTTGCCAGACGCGCGGCTTTGCGGGCGGCCAGGCGCGTTTCGGCCACAACGGCAAAAATGGGCTGCCCGTAATAGAAAACCTCATCTTTGGCCAAAAGAGGTTCGTCCCCCGCGCCTACGGGGCTGATCTGGTTTTCCCCCAACACATCTTGGGCCGTCAGAACGTATAGAACGCCCGGAAAATTTTTAACGTGTTCCAGATCTATAGAAACAATGCGCGCATGTGCCTTGGTGCTTAAACCGGGTACCACATGCACAACATTTGCGGGGGTGGGAATATCATCAATATACGTTGCCTTGCCGGAAACGTGCAGCCGCCCACTTTCGTGCTTCAGGCTTTGCGTTGCGCCACCGGGAACAATTTTCTGCTCGCTTTTATGGTTTTTAAGCATGGGAAATCTCTCTCCAACCTTCCAGGCAGATAGGCTGACTGCTTCCTTGTGGCGCTGTTTCTTCAAAAAAGCGCGTTAACAGGTTGGCGGATACCGTAGAGCGATACCACGCACTGCTGCGCATATCCGTTAAGGGTGTAAAATCATCCAATATGGCCGTGCGGGCAGCTTCTAACGCGACAATATCCCACTTCTGGCCGACCAAAGCCTTTTCTGCCTTCTTGGCGCGGCAGGGAATGCCCGCCATTCCGCCAAAAGCCAGACGAGCTTCTGTAATGTGGCCACCTGCATCTATACAAAGCGCAAAGGCAGCCATAATTGCAGAAATGTCCTGATCAAACCGTTTGGAAACCTTATAGGCCCGCATAACAGTTTGAGCAGATTGATCTGGTATAAACACGCCTTCTATGAATTCGGCTGGACGGCGATCCTGTTTTCCGTATTCCAGAAAATAGTTTCCAAGCGGAATCTGCCGTCGTGTATTGCCTTGCCGTAAATGCAGCATGGCTCCGGCAGCTATAAACAATGGTGGCCCATCCCCAATGGGTGAAGCATTGCCTATATTGCCGCAAACAGTGGCAGCGTTTCTTACCTGTGTGGAACCAATGCGTTTTATGGTTTCCAGTGCGTCGGGCAGATGGGTTGCCAAGGCAGGAAGGGCCTGCGTGTATGTTACGGACGCACCTATCCACAAACCGCCATCACGTTGTTCTAGTTTATGCAGATCCTTGGCGGATCTTACGGAAACAACATGCGGCAGGTCTCGCAAATGCTTGGTCACCCACAAGCCAACATCTGTGGCGCCAGCCACCAGAGTGGCTGTAGGGCTTTCCTGATAAACGGCTGCAAGCACATCGGAATTGGCTGGCAAAGTGATGCGGCCTTGGGCGTTTTGAATATCTACACTGCTGCCATCCTGTAAGGCAGACAGGCGCAGAATGATGTCTTGTTTTTCCCCATCAAAACGGTTGCCCTGTTGCTGCATGGTGTGGCGTGCCTGCTGCATGGCGCGTATAATAGGTGCATAGCCGGTGCAACGGCATAAATTGCCCGCAAGCGCTGTATTGATGGCTTTAGGATCATCTCCCCCGCCATTTTGCACATAAGCCACCATAGACATCACAAAGCCCGGTGTACAAAACCCGCATTGAGACCCATGCAAGTCCACCATAGCCTGTTGCACGGGGTGCAGGGAGCCATCCGGGTTTTGCAAATGCTCAACTGTAAAAAGCTGTGCGCCATCCAACATCCATAAAAACTGGATGCAGGCATTTACGCTGCGCCATGTGAGCTGGCCGTTTTCAAGGCGCACAACCATAACCGTGCAGGCACCGCAATCGCCCTCATTACACCCTTCCTTGGTGCCGGTTTGGCCTTTCTGGTCACGCAGCCAGTCCAATACTGTGTGAGTGGGAGAAAGATCAGACACTTCGTGCAAGGTCTGACCCAGATAAAACCTTATATGGTGTCGCATTTTTTGGTCTCTGTAGAAGAAGCAGTGGTCAGGATTTATCTGGAACAGGATTTTGGGCGACGTGGCCCAAGCTTATCTTCTGATATCACAACAACGTTCTTCCACATTTCTGGGTGGGTGGTGGCTGGTTGTGGGGTGGCTTCTTTTTCTTCCACAACAGCGCCATGCGTGCCGTGGTTGAAGATTAAATGCAGGATAATGGCGGACATGGCCCCAAGCGTGATGCCACTGCCAAAGATGATCTGAGCCCATGCGGGAAAGTGATCTGCAATGTGGGGCTGTGCTGTAGCAAGCATGCCCAAGCCAACACTGGTGCCAACAATAATGCCGTTGTTTTGGTTATCAAAATCCACCTGCGCCAAGGTTTGGATACCCACCACGGCAACAGCTGCAAACATGGCCAAAGCTGCGCCCCCCAAAACAGGCAGCGGCACGCAGGCCATAAGCACGGCCAGTTTAGGCAAGCAGCCCATAATCATCATGATAAGGGCTGCGGCAGCCACAACCCACCGGCTTTTTACGCCCGTAAGCCGCACAAGGCCCACGTTTTCAGCAAAGCAGGTGTAGGGAAAGGAGTTGAAAATACCCCCCAGCATTGTAGCTGCCCCATCTGCCCGAATGGCGCGAGTGATATCACGCGGAGTGATCTTTTTGTCCACAATCGCACCAGTGGCAAACACATCCCCCGTTGTTTCCAGCATGGAAATCATCATCACGATAATCAGGGAGAGAATGGGCACGATATGAAAACTGGGCAGGCCAAAATACAGCGGGCGCACAATGGTTAAGAGTGGTGCGGATGACACATCTCCAAAATGCGCATCTCCCAAAATCCATGCAACCAGTGTGCCCATAATCAGGCCAACCAGCACAGCAATGGTGCCCAGAAAGCCCTTGAAGAAACGTTGAACAGCCAGAATGCACAGCAGCGTGCCCAAGCCATACGCAACATTACGCAGGCTGACAGGGTTTTGCATGGTGCCCGTGCCTTGGCCATTGACAATATCATTGGCCGCCACAGGCAGCAGAGCCAACCCAATAACCAGAATAACAGACCCGGTGACAACAGGCGGAAAAAAACGGATCAATCGTGAGAAAAATGGCGCCATAAAATAGGAAAAAATACCCGCAACAATAACAGCGCCAAAAATCTGATGCAGCCCTTCAATGCCGCCCCCGGCAGCCATGCCAATGGCGATCATGGGGGTAACGGAAACAAACGTAACACCTTGTAACAGTGGCAGTTTGACCCCCAGAGGCCCAATACCCACGGCCTGAATAAGCGAGGCAATGCCGCAGGTGAAAAGATCGGCTTCAATAAGGTGTTCCAAGGCATCATGCGAAAGCCCAAGAGCACTGGCAAGCAGAATAGGTACAATTACAGATGCAGCATAAAATGTGAGCACATGCTGCAATCCATAAACACCCAACTGCCAGAAAGGCAGGAATTCATCTACAGGATGAACCGCTTGCGGAACGTTTCTGGCAGCTTTCATCTGTTAGCTTCCCCTGTAAGTAGAATAACCATAAGGCGCAGCAAGCAGCGGCACATGGGCGTGCATGGCTTCACCCAACCCAAAAACAATTGGCACGACATCCAGAAAAAGAGGCTCTGGCAGATTCATGCCCTGTTGCTGAAAATAGGTGCCGATTTCAAATTCTAGCCGATACTGGCCGGGCTTGAGTTCAAGGCTTCTGAGTTCTGCACAGCGGCCATCGGCATTTGTTACCCCCGTAAACACAAGAGCATCACCAGCAAAAAGGCGGATTTGCACAGCACTGGCCGGGCGGCCAGAAACTGTATTAAGCACATGTGTGGAAAGAGAGCTCATGCCTGCACCTTATCCTGTAATCTTAAGGCCGCTATTGCATCAATCTGCTTTAGCGCTTCTGCAAGCTCTACTGTAAAGGAGCTTGTCAGACGTTGTTCCAAGGCTTCCAGAATAACGGCTTTGGTGGCTTTGCGGACACAAATAACAAACGGCATGCCAAACTTTTTGTGGTACGCGTCATTCAGGTCACGGAGTTGCTTGTATTCTGCCGGAGAAAGCCGATCTAGCCCGGCGCTCCCCTGCTCCTGCGTTGATTCAGCACTTAAGTCCGGATCTATGCCCATACGGTGGCCAAGTTCTGGGTGGGCACGCACCAACGCCAGTTTTTGACTTTCCGGAGCCTGTTGCACGGCTTGGGAAAAGACCAGTTGCATCTGCTGCAAGGAGGCAAAGGGGCGCTGCGTTACAGCCGCTTCCGCCACCCACGGAGAATGTTCGTAAATGCCCCCAAATGTTGCAACAAACTGTGCGGGAGAGAGCGTGTTTACATCCTGCAAGCGCATCATGCCGGGTGCACCTTCTGCCAATGGCGGGCTACTTCCAAGCGGGTTGGTGTCCACACTCCTTCATGCTGCTGGATGTGCTGTATAAACTTGGCAACCGCCAAGGCGCGTGCGGGCTTGCCTGCCAAGCGGCAGTGCAGGCCAACAGACATCATGCGGCCGCCTTCTTGATACAGCATATCAAAGCAGTCTCGCAGGTAGCGGAAAAACTGTTCGCCTTCTGTAAAGCCGTTCAGGGCCGCAAACTTCATATCGTTCACGTCCAGCGTGTAAGGCACAATGAGCTGCGGCTTGCCGTGTGTTCTGTCATAATACGGAAGATCATCTGCATAGGAATCTGCATCGTAAACAAAGCCACCTTCTTCAGCCACAAGGCGGGCTGTGTTCGGGCTTGTGCGGCCCTGATACCACCCAAGCGGACGTTCACCCGTAACTTGTGTATGTAGCTCTATGGCTTGTCGAATATGCTCACGCTCAACATCTTCTGGCATATGCTGATAATCAATCCAGCGCAGGCCATGAGAGGCAATTTCCCACCCGCTTTTCTGCATGGCAGCAACGGCTATGGGGTTGCGTGCCATAGCTGTTGCCACACCAAACACGGTGGGTTTGATGCCCGCCTGTTCAAACAACCGATGTAAGCGCCAGAACCCCGCGCGGCTACCGTATTCATACAGACTTTCCATCTGCATGCAGCGTTCGCCTACGATAGATGTTGTGCCGATCATTTCCGAAAGGAACGCCTCAGACCCTTTATCTCCATGTAGGACAGAGTTTTCGGCACCTTCTTCGTAATTCACCACAAACTGCACGGCTATACGGGCAGCGTTGGGCCAGCGTGGATCCGGCGGGCAAGCGCCGTATCCCACCATATCGCGCGGGTAATTCTGCATTATTTCCTTACCTTCCAGAACACATCATCAAACACACTGAGGAGGTTCCAGACTAACCAATTCATCTACATTGTAATCCAGCAGGCTTTGCAGGTGTTTTTCACCATCCTGCACAAACAGATCACGCCCGATGCCGAAGGTTAGTTTTTCCACCCCAAACCGCATGGCGCTGATGGATGAGCCAGAAAGCCCCATGCTAGGTGTGGCAGAGAATGTAAAGTTATGGATGGCCGCAAGCATTGGAGCCAGTGGATCGGACGCATTGCGCGGCAAAAACTGGAAGCGTTCGCCCAGATAAGGGTGGCTGCCCAGAAGTGTGCTTTGTTCGTCTTCCGGCGGGGCAAAACAATCCCGCCAAAGGGCAATATGCGGCGCCACTTTAGCCAGTTCTGGCCGCTGGGCCAGATCAATAACAAACCCCGTGCCAATAATCAGGAAGTCAAACCGCATTTCACCATGTGGCGTGGTCACAACCACGTCCTTCCCTTCCTCCTTCACGGAAAGCCACGGAGTGCCCGTGTGGAAGGCAAAGTTTTTATGGCTCCGGCAGCGCCAGAACGTATCCTGCGGGGGCGGCTGGTTGAGATCATAAATCCGCCGCATGAAGCGCCAGCGCACCAGATCATCCAGTTCTGAAAAATAGCTGAGAAACCCAGCATTTTCCATCCAGCGGTATGGGTTTACAGATGGAATTTTTTTACGGCGCAGGCACAGATCAACCTGCTTGGCGCCATGCTCCAAAGCCGTTGCCGCGTTATCAAAAGCCGAGGCCCCGGCACCAAGAACGCCAATGCGTTTGCCGCGCAGTTTTTCAAAGTCAATCTGTTCGCACGTATGGGCATAACGTGCTTTTGGCAGAACTTTTGTAATGAAGTCTGGCACATGCCATGCGCCACCGCCTTCAATACCCGTTGCCAGCACGATTTTGCGCGCCCAAACCTGTTTTTTTACGCCCCCAGCACATGCAAAAGTTAGTTTCAGCAGGTTATCCTGCCAATCAATATCTAATAGTTCGTGTTCATTTTTTACAGGCAAATCCAGAACATCACGCACCCAATCCAGATAAGTCTGCCAATCCTGGCGGGAAATTTTATCCAGCGTGTGCCATGCAGCGGCTCCGTAGCGTGCTTCGTACCAGGATTGAGGTGTCAGGCTGGGAATGCCCAAATCTGGGCCGGTTACATATTTTGGCGTACGCAGGGTTAGCATACGTGCAAACGTAATCCACGGGCCTTCTCCTCCTTTGGGGGCGGTATCAAAAATACAGGTGTTGGTAATGCCGCGCCGCTTCAGCCCAAAGCAGGTGGCCAAACCGCCCTGCCCGCCGCCAATAATAGCAACATCCAGAACATCTTCGCCATCATGCTTGTGGGGAATGCACCAATTGCCTGTTGCATACTGAATTTTTGCGAGATCATCACGCACACGTTTATTAAGCTGTTCCATGCCTGCATATCAGTCCGAAATATGCGTTGCCCGAAAACAATCTGATTCATGCCCCTGACAACGACGATAAAATCAAGCATAATGTTTCACATTCGCATCGTTCTTGTATATGACATAATTCAGCATGGTGCGTTCGCAAAATGAGAGCAAAAGCAAATGCCAGTTTTTTCCCGTTTTCTTCGTTACTTCATGGCTGTTGCTCAGCATGGCTCAATCCGTAAGGCTTCGGACGAATTGCATATTGCCGCTTCCGCTATTGATAGGCAGATTCTTCAGGGTGAAAAATTACTGGGCACGTTATTGTTCGAGCGCCTGCCTACAGGCCTGCGCCTGACAACAGCCGGAGAATTGCTGCTAACATCCTGCCGCCATTGGTCGCGAGACTTAAATACGCTTAAAATCCAGCTTGATAACCTTAAAGGCTTACGGCAGGGCACGGCGGATATTCTTATTCCAGATGCACTTACCAAAGGTTTCTTACCGGTTCTATTGGGGCGGCTGCGTGAAAGCCATCCGGGTATTTTGGTGAGTGTGCATGTGCGCAAAAGCCAGAATATGGGAGAACTTCTGGTAAAGGGACACGCAGATTTTGCCCTTATGTTTAACCCAAGCCATATGCGGGAATTGACTGTACGGGCGCATAAGGAAATTCCTTTGGGGTTTATTTCCCTTCCGTCTCACCCCGTTGCAGCGTTGAGCGAGGCGCGCTTTAGTGTGGCTGCGGAATATCCGGTTATTGTGCCCTCGCCGCCTCTTGCGCTTTGGCGCCCCATTGGGCTTTTGGAAGCAGAAACAGGTATAGAAATAGCTGCTGTTGCACGTGCAGATAATATTCAGATGATCAAATCTCTGGTGCTGGAAGGCACGGGAATTGGGATTTTAAGTTATCTGGATGCCTATGATGAAGTGCAAAAGAAGCAACTTGCTTTTACCCCTATTGTCCATAAAAAACTTACGCCACTATCCTTGGCTTTGTGTGTAGACCGCTCTCGCCAGCTTTCTACGGCAGCACGGTTTATTATTAGCGAAATTGAAAATTTCTTTCTGGAACAGCTATAAAATCATGCCAGTATCTTCAGCAAAAACGGCTATTCGGGGTTGCTTCATTACGTTCACGGGCAATCCTTTTCTGGTACCTCCGGAAGAAAGTCTGAGTGTTGAAGAAGACGGCCTGATTATAATGGAAGCGGGCCGCATAATAGATTGCGGGCCTTATGCGGCCCTTGCGCCTAAGCTAGATAAGGCCATTGCGGTTACACATTACCCGGATAGCATTATTTCCGCCGGGTTTATTGATACGCACGTTCATTACCCGCAAATGCCAGCTATTGCCTCCTGGGGGCAGCAACTTTTACCGTGGTTGGAACAGTATATTTTTCCAACCGAAGCCCAGTTTGATAATTCGGCCTATGCAGAAGCGGTTGCCAGCGCGTTTCTGGACGAACTTTTGCGAAATGGAACAACCACTGCTGCCGTATACTGCACAGTGCATGCGCAATCAGTTAATGCGTTTTTCAAACAATCAGAAAAACGCGGAACACGCATGATTGCGGGCAAGGTGCTGATGGACCGGAATGCCCCAGACAATCTACGAGATACGGCCAAAAGTGGGTATGATGATTCAACCGCTTTAATTCAACGTTGGCACAATAAAGGCCGTCAGCTTTACGCGGTCACACCTCGTTTTGCCATTACCAGCACGCCAGAACAATTGGAAATGGCTGGTGATCTGCTGGCACGCCACCCAGACGTGTTTATGCAAACGCACTTGGCGGAAAATATGGATGAAATAAAAGCCGTTGCCAGCTTGTTTCCAGAATCTGCCTCATATTTGGATGTGTACGCACAGGCAGGGTTGGTTGGGGCACGCTCTATTTTTGGGCATGGCATTTATTTGCAGGAAACAGATTTTCAGCAATGCCATCATGCAGGGTGCACGCTTGCTCATTGCCCGACATCCAACCTGTTTTTAGGGAGCGGCTTATTTAAACTGTTTGATGCCATGCGGTCAGATCGGCCCGTGCATGTCGGCTTGGGTACAGATATTGGCGCAGGCACAACTTTATCCATGCTTGGCACGATGGGAGAAGCCTATAAAGTTTCTCTCATGGCTGGAGGAGAAAGGTTGCAAGCTCTTCAGGCCTTCTGGCTTGCAACGGCTGGGGCTGCAGAAGCTCTTAAACTGGATACAAAAATCGGCCGTATTGCACCCGGTATGGAGGCAGATTTTTGTATATTGGACCCGGCTGCCACGCCTATGCTTGCGCAAAGAACAGCTCACTGCCAGACGGTGCAGGATATGCTTTTCCCATTGATTATCCTGGGGGATGATCGCAGCGTAAAAGCAACGTGGGTGAATGGGCAATCTGTGTATGAGCGGCCTTAAAAAGCCGCCACACATCCATCACTGCGCGGGTCAGCCGCGCCTTCCAGCACACCATTAGCATGCCGCACGATGGCCCCGGCATGCCCCATCATGCTGGAAAAAGGTGCAACGCGTTCTACAGGATGGCCTGCTTTTTCCAGCTTGGCCACAACACCTGCATCCATGTTGCTTTCCACTTTCAGGGATTGGCTCTCACTTCCCCATGTGCGGCCCAGTAACCACCGGGGGGCCGTAACAGCCTGCTGCAAAGGTGTGCCAAACTGTGCGTATCTGGTGAAAACCGCTGCCTGTGTTTGGGGTTGGCCTTCTCCCCCCATTGTGCCGTAAACCATCATCCGGCCATCATCAAAATGCGCTAGCGCTGGATTGAGGGTGTGAAAAGGCTTGCGGCCCGGTGCAAAGGCATTCCATGCGCCTTCTTCCAGTTGGAAGGAAGCACCACGGTTTTGCCATAGAATTCCTGTTTGCGGCAGAAAAACACCAGATCCAAACTCAAAATACAGGCTTTGTATCATGCTGACAGCAATGCCAGAGGAATCAATAGCCCCCATCCATGTGGTGTCTCCGGCCTGTGAGGGCTGAGGCCACGGGGAAGCATGCTGCATGTCAATTTTATGCGCCAGTTCGGTGCACAGTTTTTCGTTGTCTAGAAAAGCCTGTGCATCTTCTGTCATCCACCGTGGATCGCCTACATGCGCATTGCGGAACAAAAAGGCCTGTTTTGTAGCTTCTATCAGGCCATGTATATGCGCAAAGCCCTCGCCTTCCTGCACACCCAGTTTTTCAAATAGCCGCAAGATTGCCAAAGAAGCTACGCCCTGAGTTGGTGGCGGTGCGTTGTAAACGTGTGCCCCCTTCAGCTTTGCAGCAAGTGGTTTTTTGAAGAGAGCTTTATGAGATACAAAATCTTCTGCCCTTAAGGGGCTTTCTGCGTGTTGTAGATCCTGCAACAGGGTGTGCGCAGTGGCACCTGTATAAAAACTTTGCAATCCATCTTGGGCAAGGCGGCGCAGTGTCTGCCCTAATGCCGGGTTCTTACGCACCATGCCGTGCTGAAACAATTTGCCATCTGGCGCATAAGACTGTGCAAAATCCTGATTTTGCAAAAGTTCGCTTTTCTTGGAAGCCAGAAGCTCAGCTTCACTTTCTGAAACAACATAGCCATTTTCAGCATACCAAATGGCATCTTCCAAAAGTGCATTCAGTGGAAGTGGGTTTTTGATAGATGCACTCTGTTGCAAAGCAAGCTGCCAGCCAGAAACAGTGCCAGCCATGGTATTGGCGGCCCAGCCTCCACGCCACGGCACGGTGGTATGCCCTGCTTGACGATATGCATCTGCGGAACTTTGTAAGGCTCCAGCACCGCAGGCTTCTATCACTTCCACCCGGCCATCTGGGTAAGAAACCAGCCAGAAAGCATCTCCTCCAATACCAGTCATATGAGGGTAAACCGCACATAAGGTAGAGGCCATTGCTACAATAGCCTCTAGAGCTGTGCCGCCCTGCTTCAGTATGGAAAGGCCACTCTGGCTGGCCAGATGATGCGGTGATGTCACCATCCCGCGTCCAGACTGGAATGTATGCTGCATGACAATCAACCGCTTTGCATAAATGGAAATAATAAAAACGATGTATCAGATACTTGACCACAATTTCATGATCAAACCCACCCCCTATATTTTACCGTCTGCGAACTGTTCCTGCCCGACGATTCCGAGTTTTGTAACGCCGAGGCGCTGTGCGTCGGCCATGACGTGGATGACGGTTTTGTAGTCTGCCAGACGGTTGGGCTGGAGATGGAATTCTGGCCGGCTGGCCTCTGGCCCGCTGGCGATCTCGCGCAGATGCGCCTGCAGATCGGCTTCCCCATTAATCGGCTGGCCATTCCATGTCAGCGAGTTATCAAAGTCTACAACCAGCGTCACCACAGGGGTTTCTTCCGTGCTGGGCGGCGGGTTGCCCTGCGGCAGATCAATCGAGACCGCCTGCGTCTGCAACGGGATGGTGATGATCAGCATGATC